>JACQFE010000042.1 GCA_016200265.1 Planctomycetota bacterium
CCAACAGTTGGCTTCACCAATACCGTCGCCTGCGGGTGCGCTACGAACGACGCAGCGACACGCACGAAGCCTTCCTCAAACTCGGTTGTATCCTGATTTGCCATAAATGCCTGATGGGGTCATTTTGTTAGGTGTTCTAAGAGAAAAAGTATTGGAATGTCGAAGTCATGATGTAACTGGTGGCTGCTAATGCGAAATCGCTTAACGATCCTCTTGGCAATTATCTTGATGTTCCCATGGCTGATGAGTTTGTGGGGACCGTTCTGGCTAGTCAAGAGCATCAACTACAATTCTTGGTTGGTCCCTGGCGGGATGCTGATAGTAGAACGGTCAGTAAAAGACTCTATTTGGCCACTGAAATCGGAATCGGTATGCCCACGTTAGCCGTCTCACTGGCTGCCCGAAAAAATGGTGTATGGTGGTGTCAATACGTACTTCTTGCCTTTTTGGCCGTTTGCAATTGTTGTGGGGGTATGTTTTATGATAATCGTTCGGCAATTGAGGAAACCGAAAGCTGAATGTTGTATCAAATGCGAGTATTGCCTTCGTGGCAATCTGACAGGAAGATGTCCCGAATCTGGCAACCCAATTCCGCCGAGTCAACAGATTCCGAGTGGCGAGATACCGGCAACCGACCTTCAGAATCAACACTAGCAATTCGGCAGACTACCGCGAATTTCGACGGCCTGGGCCGGCGGATGAAGGACGCAACGGTGGTATACTTGTACGACGGCCAAAAGATCATCCAGGCCAACGACGGATCAGGCAACATGGTCCAGCAGTTCATTCACGGCACGCAGTACATCGACGAGTTGGTCATGGTCCGCGTCGCGAACAAGGGCGACTTGTACTTGCACCAGGACGCCAACTGGAACGTCATCGGTATGACCGACCTGGGTCATCATCTCGTCGAGCATTACAAGTACTCTCCGTATGGTGAACTCACTGTGGATCAGGACACCGGTTATGGTGATCGCGATGGCGACGGAATCGTAAACTCGACTGACAAGGGCACGGTCGGTGTGACCTGCACAGGCACCGTCAGCGGCGCATGTCGAATCCTCGATCTGGATTTCGATGGCGATTACGATTCCACCGATGCGGGCAATTTCAACTATCTTGCCCAAGGGTCTCAGAAGCGTCCGGGCAAGCAATCCACCGGCGTCTCACAACCCTTCGCGCATCAAGGCCTGCTCTTTGAACCGGAAATCGCAAGCTACCAGAATCGAGCCAGGCAGTACGATCCGACCAAGAGAAGGTTTGCGCAGAGGGATCCGTTACTTCTTGCGCGAGCCGCGCGTTTTGACTATGTCGATGGAATGAGTGCGTATTCATACGTGCGGTCTAATCCCGGACTATTACGAGATGCAACAGGCAACGCATGTACAGTGCATTTTCAATGCTGTCCTTCTGGCCCTGGCACCTTGCAGGGCTGTACGCGTACTTGTCCCCAACGCTGCACGGAAACTTCTCGAATCCTTTCTGATGGGGGAGAAATAACGTGCGATGACGTTCCACCCAATGTGACAAAGCCTGACCAGGCAGATGTATCAAGTGCATGCTGCAGATTAAGCAGTACCCTCTTTCCGGTGCCGCCTTGCCCAACAGCCTGTTACAACACTGAGGCCATTTACTGGAATCTTACCGGGCTACCATCACGAAACTGCTCAAAGGCGGCATGCTCAACTGGATGCGGGCTAGCGGCTGACATATGCCACGAGGGATGTAGCCATCTCGTATTTTGGGAAAAACAATTATGTGATGTCGAATGTAACGGAGTAGTACTTACCTGCACAGAAGTATGCAATGCGTGGTGTGAATTGCCTTAATTGATAAGAGAAGTAGACTCAGGAAATTCATTGACTCCTTAACGGCCATGAGAAATGAGCGTGTCCCAATTTCGTTGGATCGTTGGAAGGGTAATTGAGAACGATGAGGCGGTGGCACAGCACAATTGTGGTTCTGCTAATTGTTGTAATCAACTACGCACGTGGGAAAAACCTTACAATGGGCGGTGTTGTTACCCTTGGCGGTATCGATTATGTCCGCATATTACCCGGTCAGTTCCGCATGGGTTCTCGAGAGGAAGCGCCACCGGAGATCAAAGACCTCGAAATTAGACATGCTGTATCGATCGACACCCCGTTTCTCATGTCGGCGCACGAAATAACGAATGAGGAATTCTTACGGTTCGTTAACGACTCAGGCTATATTGGCGGGGAAGACAAAAAGGACTTCTTGAAGCAACTCGACCTAACGCATCCCCTGCCCGAAGAATTGCGAAATCTGCCAGTGACCTATGTGAGTCAACTGGACGCGGAAGAATACTGTTCTTGGTTAAGTAAGAAGGAAAATAGAAAAATCCGGCTTCCAAAATTTGTAGAATGGGAATATGCGTGTCGTGCGAACACGAACAGTCGCTATGGAGTCGGTGACGACGAGCAATCTCTAAGCGAGCACGCTTGGTACGCTGGCAACTCTGGCCGAACTGTTCACGCCGTCGGGTCTGCAAAGTCGAATCCATGGAAACTGTTTGACATGAATGGCAACGTCTGGGAATGGACGGCAACCGAGGTGCCTGACCAACTGACCGAAAAAACACCATTCAGGAATCGAATCTGTGCATTCATTAAGGGCGGCAGTTTTCTGAATTCTGCTAGTTCATGCCGCTGCGCAGTAGGTTGGGCATTTCTTCCATTAGCGGAGCGAAGTAATGATGTTGGTTTTCGAATTGTCGCTGACTCCATAGATTGAAGTTAAAGGACGCAGCAACTCGTTATCGGGAATCAAGAGGATGCATTTTTGTGAATATATAAGAAATCGGGGCATCTCTTGAGCCGTCGGGTATCGTGGCATTGTGGACCACGATACCAACGGAAGGGAGGCCTCGATGCCAGGAACGTACGTGATCGCATTGGATACGCATTGTTTATTCACGGAAGATGGTATGCTTCCCCCCGCGGGCCGCTGGCCGTCACGGGGGCGCTGCCCGACGACGATCAAAGACCTGCGCGAGACGACCCTGAATGGAAGCGTGCCACAGCGTGGCGTCATTGTGTGTGTCAACTCAGTGTCAACCAACCCGCGAAACGAACGCAATACCGACGAAACGCCACCATAGCGCCAACGATAAACCAACGAAAGCCGCGTTTTGGCCGATAAAATCGCGGTTTGCGATGTCGTAGAAGTTGGTTTTGGTCAGGCGCGCCTGCTCGACACGCAGGAGGTCACAGGTTCAAGTCCTGTATCGCCCAGTTTTGAGACTGCAAACAAGAAACTGGAAATGCATTTATTTATGCTGCCGCAATTTGAAAATCAGGTGCGGACATTCATCGCGATTTCCATGTTGTGGGTCCTCTGTGCGGGATGCAATTGCCTCGATTTGTTGTTCGGGCTGAAAATCGACATAGGAGCATGTGACAATTGCCCGGATGTGGCCAACCGCGATCAAGCCGATTCAGACGACGACGGCATTGGCGATGCTTGCGATAATTGCGTTCTGGCGACAGGGTATTGCATTCACAGCGGGAACCCGTGCGGGGAATCCCAGATCTGTGACGAGGACTCGCGAAGCTGCAAATAAGCGCAGGTCATGTTCGACTGCAACCGTTGAATCCGTTGCGGTCGCGTAATGCTTTTTGCTCGATCATTCGCCGAATTTAATCCCCTGCGCCAGCGGCAATTCCGTTGAATAATTGATCGTGTTCGTTTGTCGGCGCATGTAGGCTTTCCAGGAGTCGGAGCCGGATTCGCGCCCGCCGCCGGTTTCTTTTTCACCGCCGAAGGCCCCGCCGATTTCCGCGCCACTCGTGCCGATGTTCACGTTGGCGATTCCGCAATCGCTGCCCGCTGTTGAAAGGAATTGCTCGGCCTCTAAGAGGTTTCGCGTGAAGATTGCGGAACTTAATCCCTGCGGCACGCCATTGTGCATGGCGATGGATTCGTCGAGGTCGGTGCTTACCGCTCCCTTACGGTCGCGGCTCGGATCACTCGCGCGGCTCTGATTACCATAACTAATGATATAAAGAATCGGGGCAAAGGTTTCTTCCTGAACGATCTTGAATTCATTCCGAGCGGCCGCGATGCACGGCGTGACGTAGCAGCCGCCGGGATATTTTTCACCTTCTAGCTTTTGGCCGCCGTAGAGGATCTCGCCGCCTTCCTGCTTCACCCGCTTGATCGCGTCCATCATGGAATCGACGGCTTTCTTATCGATTAGCGGACCCATGAGCGTGCCGGATTCGAGCGGATTGCCGATGGGCACTTGTTTGTACGCGGCGATCAGTTTCTCGATCAATGCACCGCGAATGGATTCGTGAACGATGACGCGGCGAGTGGACGTGCAGCGCTGGCCGGCCGTGCCGACCGCGCCGAATACGATCGCGCGCATGGCGAGTGAAAGGTCGGCCTCTGGTGTCACGATGATGGCATTGTTCCCGCCGAGCTCGAGAATCGTGCGGCCCAGTCGTTTTCCGACAACTTCGCCCACGCGATAGCCCATTTTGCAACTGCCCGTTGCGGAAACAAGCGGCACGTGATGATCGTTGAGCATTTGCTCGCCGACGGTCTTCCCCGGCCCGATGATGAGACTGAAGATGGCCGGATCGACGCCGGTGGAGCGGCAAACGCGCTCCGCGATTTTCGTGCAGGCGACGGCACAAAGCGGCGTCTGCGATGACGGCTTCCAGAGGATCGAATCGCCGCATACGACGGCGAGGGCCGTGTTCCAGGACCATACCGCAACCGGAAAATTAAACGCGGAGATGACTCCAACCATCCCCAGCGGATGCCACTGCTCATACATGCGGTGCAGCGGACGCTCCGAATGCATAGACAAACCGTAAAGCTGCCGCGAAAGTCCCGTCGCGAAGTCGCAGATATCGATCATTTCCTGAACTTCGCCTTCGCCTTCCGCACGGATTTTTCCGGCCTCCAGCGAGACGAGTGCGCCCAAGTCTGATTTCACCTTGCGAAGCGCATCGCCGAGTTGTCGAATGGTCTCGCCGCGGACCGGGGCGGGCACGGAGCGCCATTTCAAGAACGCGTTGTATGCGCGATCGGCGATTTTTTCATATTCCTGAGGCGTGATCTGACGAACCGCGCCGATGACTTTTCCATCGATTGGCGAAAGCGATTCCAGTCGATCACCGCCGCCCAGCCAATCACCGCAAAAGCCGCCGGCGTTAAGCTCTTCGAGACCGAGTTTTCTCACGATTTCGTGCATGTGTTTCTCCGCGAATGACTTTTCCGAAGCTTAGCGTGGTGAATGTGCGGGTCAACGCCGCGTTGCTACCGCTGGATGTGGTCGCTTCATGTGGCGTTGCACATGCTCGCCGCATTCAGAACATCGGCCGCTGCGATTGCCGGTCAGGTCATACCCGCAATTCATGCACCGTCCGCGGACGCGACGCCATCCCTGCCGAACGGGTCCGAAAACGACGGGTTGAACCGTGATGAAAAGCAAGAGTGTTGTCGAGAGCCAGAATGGAAAAACGAGCCAGGTCTTGGTCAGATCGCCAACGCGGATGGAACTCAGGTGCAAGTTCCCTTTGCTGGGTGTGGCGTCGTAACGCAGATCGGCCTGAAATTCTGAAGTTGACGTCGTCGGGGTCGGCATGGTGAGCAGATACATCCCGATGACGCCGTCGCGCAAGTAAATCGTGAGCGACTGGTATTGAGAGATGTCCGAGCGAAAATAAACGGGGCTGGAATGGCTGCGATGCCAAAAAAACAAATTCAGTGGAAGTACGAGGACGGCGATGACTGCGAAGATTTTTGAAACCATTGCAAGCTGATCCAACGTAGGCGTCGCGACCCGCAATCAACGTAGGGTGCATCTGGTTGCACCCTACGTTCCGCTTGAAGACGAGTCCCAACGACACCAAACGCGGTAATCTTACATGAATCGGCTTGTCGAATGCAACGATCATCCATGGATGATCAATCAGCCGTTACGCGAACGACCAACGCAATCGCCCCGCCCGTGGCCGATGAACTTGGAGCCGCGGAAAGAAGGACGTATTCCCCGAGCTTCAATTCCACGGTGGTTTCAAGTTCGAATCGTGTGGGAGCGAGACCGCCCTCGGCCCCGAGAGCATACGAACCATTTGAACTGACGGCGATATTCACTTGTGCCGTGTTTGCGGGTTGCATGAGGCGAACCGTTCCGCGGGCATTGAATTCGATGTTTTCCTCAGGCGTCGATGCCGGTGACCGCAAACGAGATTTTGATTCAAACGACTTGCCTTCCTGTGCGGCGATCATCATAGGCGCGAGCAGTGATAAATGACCAAAGCCGGCCGCGTTCAATGTTTTTCCGACTGGGGCCAGGTCCGATGGAAAGTTGGATTCGCTCGCGGCGGGAGCAGCACTGATGTCACCGCGAAGAAAGAAAAGTTGTAACCGGGCCGAGCGCGACGGCTGGTCCAGCGTCTGTAAGGCCGCATGGACCGCCTTCCTATCCCGATCGTCACCCTGCACGACGACCGTGCGATTCACTTCGTCGATTCCGAAGGTAGCTCGCGGCGCGACCGTGCGGAGCAACGGCATCAACTCATTGACCGGATAGTTCTTGACGGGCACTATGTCGGCCTGAGCGGAAGATTCATCTGAAACGTCAACTGCATGAATCACCTTGGCGATCACCATGTCCACGCCGGCGCGGGGCCCACTTAGCGCGACTGTGTGATCATTCAGCGCCGCCCCATTGATGCCGGGCAATATCTGTTTTACCGATGAGGCAACGTAAGGCGCGCTCGCGTGCTTGAGTTCGACGACCTCGACGACCCATTGGTCGGGCGCGGTCGCATTGGGCGAAGCGTCCTTTTTGGCATCTTCCGCCCATGCCCGCGCGACCCCCAGAGCCGTCAGGTTCATGCAAGCCAAAGCAATGATCCGATTGAAATTCAGATGTCGATTCATTTGGTTGTTCCTCTCAACAGAGTACAGTCTTTTGCCTTGTTCCATTGTTCAATGCCTGATCGTTCGTACGGACAATCACGGTTGGCGATACAGTCGATACGCGCGGACTCGAACGTCACCGGTTTGAACGGCAACCGCCAGAAACTGATTTTTGCTCTCACCATTCAGCACCATTCCGCCCGCAATGGACGGTGGGTGCGCGGATTCTTGATTTTCCAATACGCTCCGACTTGCAACCCCGATTGGATGATTGCTTCGCGGAAGAAACCAAAGGCCCGCGAGGGCGACGACCATGATCGCTGCGGCAATGCGAAGAAGCGCTGAATGTCGCATTGGCCACGATTGCGGGATCGAACACACCGGCTTGGTCAGCAATGTCTCATTCGATCGTGCGACGCTTTCGGTTTCGCGTTCGAGCGATTCAAGAAAATCGACGACCTGCGTCATTCGGGCCGCATAGTTCCGGCATGACGCGCACGTTTCGAAATGCTTCTCGAGTCGATCGTCCGGCGCGCCTCCATCAATCCGCTGATGCCAGCGTATTCGTGCTTCTTTACATCGCATTGCTCGAACTCCGCTCATTTATCCGCGCCGCCAACGATTCCCGACCTCGCATCGCATGAACTCTGGCCGTGTCCGCCGAGATTCCGAGGGCTTCCGCGATCTCCCCGAAATCCATGCCCTCAATATGCCGTAGAACAATCACTTCGCGTTGTCGTCGCGGAAGCTGTTGCAGCAAGGCCGCCAATTTTTCGGAACGCTCATCGCCCTCTTCGATGGGGTGAGCGTCATCAGCCTTTCGAGGTTCATGCAGCCTTCGCGACAACCGAAGTCGCTGCGCCTTTCGCCGACCGAGCAAATGGCATTGTTGCACGACGATACTGCAAACCCACGGCCACCAGCGATTCGGATCTCGCAATTCACTTTGTCGGCTGTGGGCGATGATGGCGGCCTCATGCACGGCGTCTTCCGCATCGGCCTGGTTCCAAAGAAATCGAAACGCAAGCCGGACCAGACCATCGATCGCCGCTCCGGTCCATTCGCGAGGTCGATCGGGGCCATGCGATACCTCGCCGGCAGGATCGGTGCGATCGACGCTCTTGTATTCGCTTTGGCGTATCTTCACGCGTCGTCCGCCCCGCAGCCTGCGAACTTTCCGCTGATTGGATGCTCGCCGCCGATGCGGCGTTTACCCGATTTCAAACAAATCTGCAGCCCAAAGGATGCACTTTTTGGCGTTGAGAGTCTGATAATCTGACGATAGGATTCTTCAGGCCGAGGCATTTGGTAGGCAGTTCAGGGTTGGAATAGCCAAGTCAGCCATGACCTTTTTGAATGGAACGGGCCTGATCCGATGCCTCCTTCGCCGGCCAAAATTGTGATGATCATCTCGCGAAAGACCATTTTCACGCTTGTGCGGATCGCGATCTGCGCCGTCGCGCTGTGGATCGTGGCTCGCGGCATTACGCTCAGTGATCAAATCACGTTGCGGGACGGCACAACGCTCGACGGCCGGATCGAGGGCGAAGGAGCGTCGATCGAGCTTCGTCTTCCGAGCGGCGATTTGCAGTCGATCCCGCGAAATGAAATTGCGGCGTCCAAAGATGGCACCTTGAAAATCGCCTTTGGACTCTATACGACATTGTGGCGGAGCAGCAAAGGCCTTCTGTTCCTGGCGTTGCTTCTTTACTTTCCCGTCGTTTTTCCACAAGCTTATCGATTGTACGGACTGCTTCGTGCGCAAGGCATTCCCGTCAGCTATGCGGATAGCCTGAAGGTCTCGTTTGCGGGGAATTTTCTAAATTTCGCGACTCCATTCGGCTCCAACGCGGGCGACCTATTCAAAGCCTATTTTGTATCGTTGCACACGCCGCTCAAGACCGAAGCCGTCACTACCGTAGTGCTCGACCGGTTTGTTGGACTGGGAACCCTGTTGCTCGTCGCCGGAGGAATCACTGCCGTCAGTCCACCCGGAAGTCGATTGGCAATGGTGCGCCCTTTCGTACTCACGATGCTGGGTGTCGGTCTCGTGGCATTCGTGATCTATCGGTCACCGCTCGGACGGCGGGTGATGCAGGGGCTTCCCGCCTGGGGACCCATCGAACAACTCAAACGCGTGGATCAAGCCGCTCATCATCTGACGGGTCACCTCAGCGCCCTCATTGTTGCGACCTTGTTGACCGTGCTCCTTCAGGCCATGGCCCTTCTCGCCTTTTTCTTCATCGCGATGGCGCTCTCCATGAAGGCGAACTCGTCGAACGTGTTGGAATATTTCGCTTACTTCTACACGGGAACGTTGATCGCGGCTTTACCCGGTCCACCACAGGGACTCGGCACGGTCGAATTGGCCTACCGCTATTTCTTCGAATCCTTCGGCACGGTTTCGCAGATCGTGTGTATGGCGTTTGCGATTCGACTGACGGGTTTGATTTCATCGCTTCCGGGTCTCCTTGTCACCATGACCGGCGCCTATCGTCCTCGCGATAATTCAGCATCCAACAGCGGCACAGCACCCGAAGTGGATGTGTCGGACATTCCAATTTCCGCGAACGCAATTCCCTGATCCTGCGTCCCGTCGGAGCTTTGACCGTATCATCGCCTCCACGCAATCACGTCAGGATAAGTAAACGAACGACCTGAAACTTGGACATTTGCTGCAATTATCGGCAACCAGTCGCAGGGTGCAGGCGATTGGTTGGTCAGCCGAAAGAACGAGGTCGGGAATCGCTTTCATCTTGGAGAACGAAGATGCCCATGATGTTGACCACGCGAAACACCGTGTTTCATCCGCTGGATGCGACCGCGAGCACGGCGGCGTTGCGACGGGCGGTTGAATCCCGGGCCCAGGCGACACTACAAATTCGTGAGCACGCGATCGATTGGATGGCTCGTGCGACACTCATCGGCGCCGACGCCTCAGCCTTGCACCTGGAACTGCTTCACGCGGAAACGGGATTCCCGCTCGACCGGCCTGACGGGCTGATGCACGTTCTTCTGAATGACGGTGCGGCGCAATATGAATTTGAAACCCGAATTGTGCGAGTGACGCCAAGCCCGCACCACGAAGTGATTCATCTTCGAAAGCCGGCGACGATTTCCGTCCATGAACGACGACGTAGTCGCCGTCGGCTGTTGCGGGCGACGACGACGGTTGAGCTTCGACATAGCGGGCTTGGTGAGAGCATTCGAATGAATGGAACGCTTCTCAATCTCAGCGTCGGTGGGGTCGCGTGCCGACTGAGCAATTCGGAATCAACCAGTCTGCACGTGCATGAGCTCGTCCATTTGAAGTTTTCGATCGGAAATCCTCCCACGGAGATCCAGCGAACGGCCCGTGTCGTGTCGCTTTCGCAGGGTTCAAGCGCCGGACAGACGATCGTGGGCCTGGAATTCCACGGCGATGTCTCCAACGAAATGAATGATCAGCGGCTTCGCAAGCTGCTCGCCACCGCGAACGATTGAGGAGCAAGCGATGCCCGTTCCACAAGCCGTCGAACAACTTCGTCTGGTTCAGGTGCTTTCGGATTCAGCGGCACAGCAACGTCCGCTCGTTCTGACGCACCACGGACCCGACGGCTGGCGAACGATCAAGTCCGTGTTCTCCGGCGGGTCGCCCGAATCTCGCACGTTGCGCGTCAGCGGAATGATCGAAAAAGAACTGCCCGCGAAGGCATTGCCCGGCGTGGGAATGACGCTCGGCGGATCATTCCGCCTCGGTCATAAGAAATTCATGTTTTGTGCGATGGTTCAAGGCGTTGAGCGCCACTCGGATCGACTGGAGCTAATGCTCCGCTGGCCCGACCATCTTCAGCAGTTGCAACGCCGCGTCTATGAGCGGGCCGAGCCGCCGGTCGGCAGCGTCGTGGCGGTTCGATTCTGGCGAGATGAAGCGTCCTCAGCCACCGAGCGGAAGGTGCGTCACGGCCAGCTGGAAGACATATCCGCCGGCGGAATGCGCATCAAAGTATCCGAGACCGGCGACATCGCCATGGAGTCAACTTATCGGTGCAGCTTCACACCGCGTCCCGGCCGACCGGCAATTGTCCTGGATGCGATTCTTCGACACCGTCAGGCCGTGGATTCGGGCCGCGCTTCATTGGGCTTCCAATTCGTCGGCCTGGAAACCACGCCCGAAGGCATGAAAACCCTCGACCGCCTCGCCCGCGTCGTGACGCAATTTCAACGTCTTCGCGTTCGGAAGATGCCTGCCACATAGGGCAATACGGCTCGCTTCAACTGAATGGTCCGGCCTTTCCACGCAGAAATGGCCTTGACGTATCCCGCCTGGAGAATCGCATTCAATCGTGATAGCCTGTCTCATCGACCGCACACGGGAGGGCTGATCGATGCGATTTGTGCTCACAACTCTTGGAATGTTCGGAATGATGGCTTCTTCATCGCCCATTTCTGCTGCCGGCGGCGGGGATCGGTCAACGGGGCTGCCGTTCTCGATGCGCTCGGAGGTTGTTGCTCGCGAAGGAATGGTCTGCACCAGTCAACCGCTGGCGACGCAAGTGGCGATCGACATCCTTCGGCAGGGCGGTAGCGCCGTGGATGCGGCCATCGCCGCGGACGCGACCCTCGGACTCATGGAGCCGACAGGGGCCGGCATCGGCGGCGATCTTTTTGCGATTGTCTGGGACGCGAAGACTCAGAAGCTCCATGGCCTGAACGCCAGCGGTCGTAGCCCGTACGGACTCACGCTCAAGGAGTTCAAGGATCGCGGACTGAAGTCCATTCCACCATCCGGGCCGCTGCCGATCACTGTTCCCGGTTGCGTCGACGGCTGGTTCGAATTGCACAAGAAATTCGGCAAGCTGCCCATGTCGAGGATTCTGGCCGGTCCGATTCATTATGCATCGGAAGGCTTCCCACTTTCGCAAATCATCGCCCACGATTGGGCCATCGGCGTGCGGCGGCTGAAAGATTTTCCGAATTTCGCGGACACCTATTCACCGGGCGGAAAGGCGCCGCGCGAGGGAGACATCTTCAAGAATCCCGGGCTCGCGCGCACATACGAAGTGCTCGCAAAATCCGGTCGCGACGCGTTCTACAAGGGCGAATTGACGGAAGTGATGGCGTCATTTTGTGCCCGGAACGGATGCTTTCTGACGACCCGTGATTTCAACGAGCATACCTCGACCTGGGTCGATCCCGTTTCGACAAATTATCGCGGATACGACGTGTGGGAGTTGCCGCCCAATGGCCAGGGCATCGCGGCGCTGCAAATGCTGAACATTCTCGAAGGATTCGATTTGAAGACCATGGGACACAACTCCGCTGACTATCTGCACACTTTGATCGAGACCAAGAAGATCGTGTTTGAGGATCGCGCACGGTTTTATGCTGATCCCGATTTCGGCAAAGTTCCGGCATCCGAATTGATTTCCAAGAAATACGCGGAAAAACGCCGCTCGTTGATCAATCCCACTCGCGCGCTTCGCGAGATCGAGCCGGGTGATCCAAAACTCGCACAGGGCGATACGATTTATCTCACGGTGGCCGACAAGGATCGAAACATGGTTTCACTGATCAACAGCAACTATCGCGGTTTCGGATCAGGCCTTGTGCCAGACGGATTGGGATTCTGCTTCCAGGACCGCGGCGAACTATTCACTCTGCAGGAAGGTCACCCAAACGTTTACGAGCCGCACAAACGCCCGTTTCATACGATTATCCCGGCATTCGTCACACGCAATGGAAAGCCGTGGTTAAGCTTCGGCGTCATGGGCGGCGATATGCAGCCTCAAGGCCATGTGCAGGTGCTTTGCAACATCATTGATTTTGGGATGAATTTGCAAGAAGCCGGCGACGCGGCGCGATTCCATCATCTCAATTCTTCTGAGCCGACAGGCGAGCATATGAAAGATGGCGGCTACGTGGCGCTGGAATCGGGCGTGTCATTTGAAGTGCAGCGTGGTCTTTCCGAGCGCGGGCACCAGATACGCCCCGATCTCGGAGGTTTTGGCGGCTATCAGGCCATCATGTATGACGCTGTGCGCGACATCTACATCGGCGCCTCGGAATCGCGCAAGGACGGCCAAGCGTCCGGATATTGAAATATTGCAAATGGATCGATTGAAACGGGCGTTTCAGAGTGATGGCCGTACGATTGGTCCGACCACCACCGAATGCGTCAGGCTGGAGCACATCGTGCCGAATTCGAAACGACCACACCTCATGGATGCACTCGGCAGATCGCACACCATGGGTTACGGATTGGTTGTGCCCGTGGTGGTTCCTGTCGTCGTGCCCGTCGTGTTATTATCCTGAAGGCTCAGGAAAAACGCCTGGATGAGCGCGGTGGAAAGGCTCGACGTCGTTGTCTGTAGGCCAGTCAAGAGCGTCGTACGTACCTGCGGATCGCAACCGCTAAGCTGAAGCGCCGTGCCGCCGACTGCCAGACAAGCCGTTGCGCGAAGAAAACGAGTTCGAAAATTACCCTTCGTCATGTGATTGCTCCTCGAAACAAGGCTCCTGCGACGATCGCGTCGAGTCCAAGCCTTTTACTGAGTCTACAAAGCTTTTTAGCGGTTTTTCGTGTCCGGTCAACACTTTTTCCGCACCGCTAGCTTTTCGGCTTGTTATACCCATCGGAAGGAAATCCGACGCAGTTGAGAACTTCCGGTAATTGAAAATCTGTTGCGCAACGAATCACCGTCCATACGAAACCCGCAAAATCATTCGTAATAATGCGATTCAGTGTGAGTTGCAATCATCTCAGAGAGTAATCCACGCCACCTGTCATTTCGTTCGTTTCAACTTCGTGCGCGGCTCGCTACGGCCCGAACAAAGTCTATTCGGGGGGTTCTGAGGCTCTTGGATCACGGGCTCGATATGCCCACGGCCATCATGATTCGAAAGGCTGATGATCGATCGCGTGTTCAATCGCCCGGCGGATGCGAGCGTGGATTTCCTCGGCCTGAGCGATGGATTGCCACTGTCGCGGATCGGTGTCGTCGTCGCTGCGAACGTAGGTGAGCGTGCCCAATCCCAGCAACCGCTCGCAGGCCGACGATTGCAGGTAGGTGTTGCGAACGTGAATCAGAGGACAATCCCGAATCACTGGCCTCCGCGCTCCGTGAATTTCAATCAATCGACGGTTAGTCAGTACATACCACGTGGGAATCCATTGCATGATCGCGATCGCTAGTCGGGCAAATCCGACCGCAATCGACAGTTGTGCCGTACCTCGGACGCTAAGTCCTGGAAGACTCCGATTCGCCAACAGAATCGCTACTGCAATAACCGCGCCAGCGACAATCCAGACCGCGGAATCCAATGCCGGTCGCCACATCGAAGGCTTGATCGCGAAAAGAATCAGCTCGCCGCCGTCGATCACTCCGCCGGGTAGTGCGGCCCATACGGAAGAGGCTTCCGCAGCGCCGCCTTGCGCGTCGGCGGTGGTCGCATTGAAAATCCCCGAGCTTCGACGCATTGGCGGCGTCAACACCATCAGTTCATCTCCCGACACACCTTATTGTAGTTTGATTCTCTCTCGCGAGCGATAACGATCATTTCATTCTCGATCGGACGCAGTATCGATACCACCCGCAGTCAGCAAGGACATCGAAGGCCTTACGCCGCATTTCATGGACGTAAGACAGATTCACTGAAATCATCGGTTATCCGGCCCGTAATCTTGCATTGTCCCGATAAATTCGGCTCGGAACGGGCTGCCGCGGTGGAAATTCAGCGAACCGCCATCGGTTGTGGGTTCACGTTCGCGAGCATTCGTTGCAATGCGATTCGCGCTAACCGCTTCGTCTCCGGATCGACTTTGATTTGATTGACGATGCGACCCGCAAGCAATTCATCCAGGCACCACAGCATATGCTTCATGTCGATTCGATACATGGTCGAGCAAAGGCATTGGACGCCCGCGAGTGATCGGATCGCCTTGTCTGGATGCTGAGTGGCCAATCGATGCACAAGATGGATCTCCGTGCCGATCGCCCAGTGCGACCCCGGCGCCGACTCCTTCACAGTGCGAATGATGAACTCCGTGCTGCCGGCCAAATCCGCCTTCTGAACAACCTCCCACGGACACTCCGGATGAACAAGAATTTTGCAAATCGGATCATTGCGGCGAATCTCATCACATTGAGCCACGGTAAACAACCCATGCACGCTGCAATGCCCTTTCCACAAGAGCACTTTTGCGTCTCGCACCTGCTCCGGCGTCAAGCCGCCGCGCGGCTGCTTCGGGTCGTAGACCACCATTTGATCGAGCGGGATCCCCATCGCATACGCCGTGTTTCGGCCGAGATGTTGATCCGGAAGGAAAATCACTTTGCCCGCTTGCGTAAACGCCCACTCCAAAACTTTCGACGCATTGCTGCTCGTGCAGCACGCACCGCCATGTCCACCACAGAATGCTTTGATCGAAGCGGCCGAGTTCACGTAGGTGATCGGCACGATCGTCTCGCTGCATTCTTCGACGATAAACTCCCACGCTTCCTCAAGCTGTTCGATCTCGGCCATGTCCGCCATGCTGCATCCCGCCGACAAGTCCGGCAGAATGACTTTGACTCGATCATCCCCAAGGATGTCTGCGGATTCGGCCATGAAATGAACGCCGCAGAAGATGATGAACTCAGCACCTTTCTGAGCGGCACCGGCCTGCGATAGTTTCAAACTATCGCCGGTGAAATCCGCGAATTGAATGACGTCGTCGCGCTGATAATGATGACCGAGAATGACGAGCCTCTTGCCAAGCTGACGTTTGCGCTCGGCGATTGCCAACGCGAACTCGTCATCGGTGAGATTGTTGTACTTTGGCGGCAATAGCGGTTGAAACAGCATTTTTCTTTCATCCAGGATGTAATGGGACTCCGATCATTCATCGGACACCGCCATTTTTCGTTCGCTCTGTGAATTATATGAGATGGAATTGGTTTGTCTGCAAATGCGTCAAACGCCGTGAATTAAGTGTACAACTTCAAAATGCCTCCAAAATTCGCTTAGACCGTTGCGGATTCGCGTAAGACACGAGAGTTTTGCGCCTTCTGTTTGACCCGCTGGGTGATCGACGTGACACTGGGGACCAATCCTCAGCATGGCCCGATAACTATTCATCTTTGACCGGGAACTTTTCGCGTGAGCATTCGTCCAAAAAGGGTGGAAGCAACGAACCTGGATCGAGGGGTTCGCGCTCCCGTGGACGAGGCCGCGCTGATCGTCCGGGTGCAACGCGGGGACATTGAAGCCTTTGCGGATCTGGTCCGCGCCTATCAGGATCGCATTCACAACACCTGCTGGAGACTGTGCGGTCATCTCGACGACGCCCGCGATCTCACGCAGGAGGCCTTCCTGAAGGCGTTTGAAAACCTGCACGCATTTCGCGGCGACAGCGCCTTCTACACGTGGATTTTCCGCATCGCCGTGAATTTGGCGCTTTCGCATCGACGATCGAGCCGACGTCGCGGCGGAGCTTCGCTCGATCAATTGCTGTCCGTGAAAGGAACGCAGGCCGAGACCCTAGTTCATCGCATGAGAGACAACGAGCCGCTCGAACCGGCACATTCTGCCAGCAATGCCGAGATGCAGGGTCGGGCCGCACACGCCCTTCACGACTTGGACGAGGAATTTCGGGCGGTCGTGGTGCTGCGGGATATTGAGGGCTTCGACTATCAGGAAATCGCGGATATTCTGGGGATTCCCAAGGGTACGGTGCGTTCGCGATTGCACCGGGGGCGACTAGCGCTGCGAGACGCGATCGCAGCGCACGAACAGAAACACGGGTCTTGACCAATGTCGAAGATGGATCAGGAAAAACTCAGCGAGCTCCTTTCGGCCTATCACGATGATGAGCTGGAAGTCAATGAGCGAAGTCTTGTTGACAAACTGCTGCGCGAAGATGCTTCAGCGCGTCGCCTGCTTGCGGAACTTCGCGAGACGTCGCAATTGGTCTCTTCCTTGCCGCGACATGCCGCGCCGGCATCCATCGCCGCAGACCTTCAGTCGCGCCTCGAACGAGCCGCTTTGCTTGGCGACGCGACGCACGTTCAATCGAAGCCGACGCCGCACCGAAGCCGGCGATGGCTGGGCCGGTTGAGCCTGGCCGCCATGTTGGCTTTTGCCGCATTCGGAATCTACTGGTTCTCACGACAATCCCATTCAACGCGCAAGGAGCAGGTGGCCACGACCAAGGGCGGTACAAATGTCGAAGCCAATCGTAAATTTGTAAACGTCGAATCGGCGATTTCCGCGAACAGACACATCGAATCGAATAAGCCGGTTCAATTGCAGCCTCCTCTAGACCTAAGGCTGGCCGAAGGCGTGCCGTCCGAAAGCGTGACCAATCACACGTTTGATTCAGAACCAGTGGTTTGGCAGATCGCCAGCGCAACCGAAAAGGACCGCGTCGCCGTCGCAAACGCCCTGACGAATTCGCTTCGCACGCAGGGAATCCCCGATCTGCGAAGCAATTTGCCAAAGGCGAAAGAAGCTCACATTGCCGCGGACTCCGCATTTTTTGTGAATGGGAAGGCTGGTGTCAATTTTCAGTCACCTGAGCAGCAACAGATTCTCGTGCATGCTCAGCGATCGCAAGTTGATGCGATGTTTGCTTCGCTACCGAAAACCGACGTCGCGACGAGGGATGTGCAATTTCGAGCGGGAGACATGATGGCCCGTGGTGTGGAGCCGAGCCGCAAGATGCTGCCCATCGTGCAGTCCCAACTCCTACAGAATGCGCCGAGTCCGCAAGTTGCCACGCGGACACGAACAAGACACATCGCAAGTGAGACCGAGCGATCTTCCGGTTCTGGTGTGGAAACGAGTCCTTCCTCAGCGCCGCTCGCAAAATGGCAACCCGCGCCGGAGGCGATGGATGCTGTCGCTTCGAAAAAGACTGAATCGAAGGGCGCTTACTTCGGCGGCCTATTGAAAATGTTTGGCCTGGACTCTGCGTTGCTTGCACCCCTCGAACCCAAACAAGCAACCACGGATCAATCGAAGCAAAAATCGGACCAAGAGCCGGCTCCCGCCGCTCCCATCGAACCGCTAAGCCTGGTTGAGAAAAGCCTCCATCGCATGGAAAAAGATGCGGTGCCTCGCCAGGATGAGCGCCCCGAGGTTGAGATGAAGGACGCAAAGCAGGACAAGCCACCGGCTGCGGCAGCTCCGCAGGCCGACGATCCAACGATTACTGTGGTGGTTCAGATTGGGCCTTCGAACACCGATCAGACTTCTGCGCCAGTGCTCAAGTCGGACAAGCCGCCGGCAACGCCTGTCGGCCCGGCAAGTCGCACTAAATCAAAATGATTCAGAGTGGTAATCCTTCCGGGGCTTCGGGTTGGGTGCCATGTCCAAGCCAGGCGCAGCTTGGTGCCGACATGCATGGCGGCGCTCCGCTTGGCCATGCCACCCGAGAACTCAATTGAAGTGGACCACAAGCCGACCTCGGACACCGTAGCCCCGTAACTCCGCCAAAATTCAATTCGCAGCGGCAGCATCCCAGCAGAATTTGACAAAATCGCCCAATTATTGCATACTTTATCTGTGTTTGTCCGCCGTTTGCGGGCCCGGATGTAGAAGCAGTGTTGTTTCAATCGGGACCAGCGGGTCAGACGACGTGAAGGAAGTTGAGGTACGCATCATGCCGGAAGGTACAGTGAAGTGGTTCAATGACTCAAAGGGGTATGGCTTCATCCAGTCCGATGATGGTGGCGATGTTTTCGTCCATCAGACGGAAATTGAGATGGATGGCTATCGAAGCCTGGGCGAGGGTACGAGGGTGACTTTTGAAATGACGCAAGGAGAGAAAGGCCCAAAGGCCGCCAAAGTGAAGATCGTCGGCTGATCGGCCGTAACCAAATTTGAAATCACGACGAGGGCGTTGGGAATTCCCGACGCCCTCGGTTTTTTAGCAATGACGAGGTCAACGGCGATTGGACGCTCACGTCTGAGCGAGCACGATCATTCGCGATACACTCAGTCCCCATTAGGTTCACTTCGGCTTACTATCACAATTCCCGCATCGTCCGCCGCTTTCAGCGTCGCCTCGCGATCGACGATCACCGTCTTGCCGGCCTCGATCACCAGCATTCGCGCGCCATGCTTTGACAGCTTCGCGATCGTCTCCGGGCCAATTGTGGGAACGTCGAAGCGCATGTCCTGATTGGGTTTGGCCGTCTTCACCAGCGTCCAGCCGCCGCGAGGGCAAAGCTGACCGGCCCGCTCGATCATGCCGTCGGTGCCTTCGATCGCTTCGACGGCGATGACCTCGGTTTCCTTCACGGCCACCGATTGCCCGATGTCCAGTCGGCCGAGTTCCTTGGCGATCTTCCAGCCGAACTCCGCGTCGCGAAGCTGGCTCGCCGACGGCTGTGTCCGCGTGAGCACGCCTTCGGCCGCAAGATGTTCCTTGGTGAATTCCACGCAATCGCGCATGATAATGCCATGGGCGGCGAATTCATCCGCCACCGCGGCCAGCACCGCGTCATTCCGCTTGTCGCGCAGCTTGAAGAACCACAGCCGAAGGCTCGTCCAATCCGGCAGGGTCTTGAGCAGCCGAAACCGCCCGTACATCTGCGATTTCCGCACGCCCCCGGCCAGGATCACGCTGCCCGCCCCGGATTTCTTAAGCACGCGAATCCACCGCCCGAGGTTCGCCAGCCCGGCCCATCGAAATTCGTCCGCAATCTCCGCCAGCCCTGGATCCGCGAATCCCCGCAAGCCCACTACCGTCACCCGACACCCGGCCCGCTTGGCTCCATCGACTACGAGAAACGGAAAGCGACCCATCCCGGCGATGACGCCGATTGGAAGGCCAATCAAACTCGATGCGTTGACTGAGGGTTTCATAGCGGGTCTGAGGATAGACTGTCCTTCGGATTGAACGGCCGCCCGCATTCTGGACAACGCGGTTCTGGCAGCGCTCTAAGATCGTAGCCGCATTTTGTGCAATGACCGCGAGGCCATAATGGCCATTTTCGATTTACGAATACGACAAGCGGTGACAATACAAAGGCAGGAACTAGCCAAATTATTAGTAAGTATACGGCACCATGGAACAGACCCAGAGGACTCACAAGGTCACGTACGTCGAGTCCCTCTCTCCTAAATCCCAAAATTGACAAACCTACAGCAAAATCTCCAATCGCGGCACCCAATGAAGCAGATATCACCCGGCGTATTCGTCTGATTGGCCAAGCCGCCAACATCAACGCCCCGAAGTAGATCGTGATCAAGATTGCAACTTGCGCCACTACATATGGAGGTTGCAGCGGGACGATTCCGGTGAGTTCTGCAAACAGGATTACCGCCGCTCCCGCAAGCGTACCGAAACCCAAAGGGGTAATTATGTTCGAATTTTGCACTTGGCAATTAGAAATTGACAAGCATCATTCCTGCGGCGTCAGAACGCCCGTACACACGACTTCGTCGGTGACGCCGGATACGATGATGCTGTTGGCAACCAATTCGTTCGTCTGCGTGTATTCGAGGGTTCCATCATCTTGTAATTTGTAGACAATGGTCGAGGTTCCGGTCACTGTGACTCCCGACCCGCTCCCATTCGCCTTCGCCAAAATCGTCAGGCCATCCGCCGACGGCGTCATCGCAGTAATCTTCACATTCAACGACAGCCCGCCGGTGGTCGAAGATTTCACATAACCCACCATCAGCTCAGTCGTCGCGTCCACCATCGGAATCCCGCGCGCACCGAAAGTCTCGTCGTCCTCGCCCGAACTTGTCTGTGAATTCTGGATCGCTCCGTTCTTGTCCTTAATGGTGTTGGTGCAGTTCAGCGTCCCCTTATACTCGCCCGCGGGGATCGACGAAGGATCGGACGGCACCAGCTTACCCGGGCTCATGTCCGTAACACCCTGACCCGTGCAGCCGCCCAAGCATATCACCATTACGACGAGAGCAATTGCATTTCGATACATCAATTCTCCTCCATGAATGTTCCAATTCCACATTGTGAACGAGTCTGTGTGGCCCCACTTCTCTTTTGACTTTTTGGCGTTTTAACGTTTCCTTGAATCGACAAACTGCAATCGACAACTAGATTCTTCGCTGCGCTCAGAATGACAGATTCCAAATCGGCAATTGGCAATTCGTCAGGCTTTCCCATTCGCGCCAATTTGTTCCCGGAGCTCCTGCAACTCCCGCTCCAGTTCACGCACGCGGTTGGCCCATTCAGGAAGCCGCTGCACGAGCACCATCGACCGTTTGGCACTGTCCATCGGAATCGCCGGCGAACCCAAAAGCGTCGCCTTCGCTGGGACGTTCCCTACGATGCCCGATTGGGCACCGACCGACGCACCATCGCCGATTTCAAGATGGCCGGCCACTCCTACCTGACCGGCCATCGTCACGTGCTTGCCGACAGTCACACTACCGGCCACTCCCACCAGCCCGACAAACATGCAATCCGGGCCGATCTTCGTGCCATGTCCGATGACGATCACATTGCCGAATTTCGTGCCCGCGCCGATTTCCGTTGTGCCAAGTGTGGCCCGATCAATCGTGCAATTGGCCCCTATCTCGACGTCATCGCCAATGACCGCCCGTCCGACCTGTGGAATCTTGATCCACTTTTCGCCCTGCGGTGCATAGCCGAGACCATCCTCGCCGATAACCGACCCGGCGTGAATCGTCACTCGATTGCCCAGTTCGCACTCTTCATAAATCACTACGTTCGGAAAAAGAACGCAGTCGTCGCCAAGTCGCGCCCCGCGAGCGATATAGCATCCGGGATACAAAGTGCATCGTTTGCCGATGACCACATTTGCGGCCACGGTCACGCCCGGCGCGATATTGGCCTCCTCGCCGATCGTCGCAGTCGGATCAATGAACGCGCCGGCCCGACTCGCGCCCCATTTTGGATGCTTTCGGTGCCCATGAAGATGAACAATGACCATCGTGATCGCACCATAAGGATCGCGGCAGCGAATTACGCTTAAACTTGACGGCGTTTCAACCCCATCTTTGGCGATGATGGCTGATGCCTTGGTAGATGCGATGAAATTGGTGTATTTCGGGTTGGAAAGAAATGTAATGTCGCTGTCACCGGCCGCTTCAAGCGTGTTAACCGCCCGAACTGCACAATCCGCGCCTTCAATTTGAGCCGGCAGCCCAACCTCATTCAAAATTCGACACAATTCGCTGAGCTTGAGTGGACCGGGCACCGCAACCCCCAAAATTCCCGAATTTACGCAGATTTCGGCCCGTATTCTATGGGAATGCCGGAATTCTGTAAAACCTGGTCTGGTCGAGGGTGCAATTTTCAGAGCCGCGACCGTATCGAAGCGGAATTCTCACGGCGGAACCGCTTGCTTACGCGCGGCTCAGTTTCAAAATCAACCGCCGCCTCGATCGAATGCTCATTTGCCGATGGTGAGATTTATCGTTAGACTCCGGTGTTTTTCCAGTGCCACTCCCGCACTGCGGCCTGAGTCAGACCTGGGATCGGCGCGGATCGCAGCATTAGGCCTGGTGGCGGTGACTTTAAGGGAACCGAGTGGATCGAATACTCTTCTGGGTCGTTCTGACACTGTTCAGCGTCGCAACCGTCTCGCTTGCGATCTACGGTTTGCACCTGTACGCCCTCATCTTCCTGTTTCGACGGCGGGCGACCGACAAGCGGGCCAAGCAAGCCGAATGCATCGAGAGCTTCCGTCGCGAGCGGCCCGACGCCGATTGGCCCATCGTCACCACGCAAATTCCCGTCTACAACGAAGGCGACGTGGTCGAGCGGATTATCGATGCCGCGGCGGCCATGGACTATCCCGCCGACAAGCACGAAATTCAAATACTCGACGACAGCAACGATCACTCCATTGAGATCATCGACGCTATCGCCACCCGCTTGCAGGCTCGCGGCGTCGACATCAATATCATCCGCCGCGGCAATCGTTCCAATTATAAAGCCGGTGCATTGGCGTATGGTCTCGCGATCGCCCGCGGCAAATACGTGGCCGTGTTCGATGCCGACTTCGTCCCGCCCAAGGATTTTCTTCGCCGCACGATTCCGCTGATCGATGCCGATCCCAACCTGGCGTGCATGCAGGCTCGTTGGGGACACCTGAATCGCGGCGAATCATGGCTGACCGAGGCCCAGGCCCTCGGAATAGACGGGCACTTCGCGATCGAACAGGGCGCTCGAGCGTGGAACGGCCTGATGATGAATTTCAACGGGACGGCCGGCGTCTGGCGAAAGACCGCCATCGACGATCCCAAGGTCGGCGGCTGGGACGGCGACACGCTGACCGAAGACCTCGACCTTTCGTATCGTGCGCAGCTTGCGGGCTGGCGGCTCGATTATTGCATCGACATTGATTGTCCCGCCGAACTACCCGGCAACATCAACGCGTTGAAAAGTCAGCAGCGCCGCTGGGCGACTGGCTCGATTCAGGTTGCTCGCAAACTCCTGCCGAGCATCTGGCGAGCGCCGATTTCGTTCGGCTCAAAGGTCGAGGCCACGCTGCACCTTACGCATTATTCAGTGGCCGTCTGGATGCTCCTGCTCGCGATCGTCGCAAGACCGATGCTGATCGTCTATGCCGGTCACGAGTTCTTTAATCTGTGGTTCTGGCTGGCGTACTCGACGATTCTTCTGTCGGCCGTCGCACCCTCGCTCGCCTATGGCTACGCACGATACGTGCTGGAGAAAAAGTGGTCGGGCTTCCGCAACATTCCATCGATGCTCGTGCTCGGCTGCGGCATGTGCGTGAACAACACCATCGGCGTCATCCGCGGCATGCTCCTTCGCGGCGGCGAATTCGTCCGCACGCCGAAATCCGGCAGCGCGGGCAAGGCCAAGAAAAGCTCCAGCTACGGCGTCGTCCAAAATCGCATGTGGCTTCTTGAATTGGCCCTCGGCGTGTACTCGTTGATTTCATTCGTCCTCTATTTCAGCGAAAAAGAACACGCCTTCAGCTTCTTCCTGCTCCTCTACGCCATCGGCTTCTTCGCGATCGGGTGGCTGTCAAAGCCGGTGCGCTCCGTGCGATCTTCTACGGAGTCGGTTGCTTCCGCCACTCCTACATCGTTTCTTCCAACTGCGGTTACAGCTGCCGACTCCGCAAGCGCTGCGTCTTAGAACTTAGTGCATTCAATAAAGACGCTATGGGGTCGACTGGACTTTCATTGGGTTTGTTGGGGCAGTCTAAAAGATGAAAGATACCTTCGATGTTTTCTGTCTGGCCTGCAACATACTTGTCGAAGCCAAGGTTGTCGCGAATGGCTTTGGCGAGTGGCGTAGCGACGCTGTTAACCCGATTGACGAAGTTGACTGTGAATACCACGGCGATCATTACTCAGTGGCCATTTGCCGACGGTGCAAGGGCCCATTTCTCATCCGTGAGGCTCGTTATGGGATACCTGGCGAATTCGAGACCGTGACGGATGAGGTTGTACTATACCCGGTCCCAACTGGACATAACCTAGAGGGGTTACCGGACTCAATTCAACGGTCGATTGCTCAAGCACGTCGGTCCTATTCGGCATCATCGTACGACGCGTGTGCATTGATGTGTCGCCGTGCGCTGGAAGCTCTGTGTAAGAATCTCCTTGCGAAGGGAAAAGACCTCGCGTCCCGCCTCGCTGACCTAAATACAAATGGACGCATTGACGCACGGATGCTCGATTGGGCTCATGGCGTTCGCCTCGTCGGTAACGAAGCGGCCCACGACGTAGAAGCCGAGGTGACGGCCGCCGACGCGCGTGATATTCTGGAATTTACTGAAGCGCTGCTAACATATGTATTCACCTTAGATGCTAAGTTCAGATCCTTCGAGGCACGACGGAGGTCACGCGGCGCGAATTCGTCGTGAGCACCGTCTAAGAGAAAGAGCCCGAGCATGGCCGTCACGAACAAAGACAGACACCCGCTGTCGACGTAACTATCGCTGTTTCAAGTGAAACAAATCTGCGGGAATCTGCGAAATCTGTGGTTTCCTTATGGTCGCCTTCGTGTGCTTCGTGCCCTCTGTGGTGAAATCTCTGCGAAATCCGCGTTTTCCGCCGCCTCCACGCTCGCGCTCGGAGAAAAATAGTTTCTCAGCGACCACCCACGACGTTATTCACAATGTATGAAGCGCCGAACGACGCCTATCACCTCGCCGCCTTTTTGCCCCGTGCTCTGCGCAGAGAGAATCTTTGCGCTACCCGTTTCGACATCCCCCTGTGGCCTAACCCGCATTTCGACGTTTCGATATTTCGACTTTTCGACGTTCGCTTCGATCTTCGATCTTCGCTCTTCGCTCTTTTTCAGCATTCCGCATTCACGATCCCGCATTCTTTAGAGTGCCACGACGTGACATTGGTAAAAAAAATACTTTCCAAACGAACCCATCTGAAAGCCTTGCTTTACTCGGCCTTCGTGTTCTTCGTGGTGAAAAATCTGCGCGAATCTGCGTTATCTGCGGTTACGTTTTTTGCACGGGCCGTCGCTTGCGATCCGAGTTCAGACCGGCGCAAGGAGAATCTTCGCGCTCCCCGCGTGTTCCGCAGGTTTATCGAGCGTTCGACGGCGCATCGTTGGAGGCTGGCCTGACATCGCGAGTCTGATTGGGCGGCTGCGAGAATGACGCATCGCCCTTGGCAAGTGAAATTCGATTGCTCGTCTGTCGAGTCGAAAGCAACCGCAGCGGCAACGGATCACGCAGGACTTTCGGGTACATCGGATCGGAGCGAATGGCCGGCTCCTGGCGCGCCTGCCACTGCCGATCGCAGAGATTCGAGTACGTAAAGGCCGCCGATGCGTCGTTTCGATGCGCCGCATCCTGAGCGAGCGGATTCAAATCACCCGCCGGCTGCACCGCGGACCGCAAATCGTCCACGGAGATCTTTGCGATTGGAACCGATTCCCCGGCCCGCACTTCAATGAGCTTCGCGGCCTCAAAATCCGACCACGTCGGCGAAAGCTTCGAGATCGAAGGAATTTCTCGCCGCATCGAGTCGCTTTCAACCAGCCAGCGTCCATCCGCAAACGGAGTCGACGGGCCGAAATTCAGATTGATGTGCACCGGCCGGTCCGAGTGATTCACGAAACGCGCTTCGAGCATCTCCCCGGCACGTTCGAGCGTCAGATCGGCGTCGGCTCCTTCGCGAGAAATCGTCATCGGCGCCGCAGCGTTGATGCGCAACCGTGCGGGCGCACTCTTCACTTGTCCAACATGATTGGCCAAAAGCTGAGCATCCTGCCACTGCGGCGTGTATTCAAATTCGACCGTGTACTCACCGCCGTCGAGCATGGCATAGCGCGCCCAGCCGCGATTGAACGCACGAGCAACGATGATCGTCGATTCACCCGGTGCAAGCGTGCTCGAAGGCCCCGCACCCAATCGCGCCTGCACAACAGCCTGTACATCCGCGTCTTCGGCGATGTCATCGACGCGAAGCTCCAGTTCACGACCACCGGGCGTACGAACCTGCAGCCACTCGGAGAGATCGAGCATGTCCGCGACCTGACGGGCATCGGCCGTGCGTTCAGGCCGCGAATCCTGCGGAAGCGCAAACGGCAGACGCGCCGGAAATTTCGACTTGTTTACGAACGTCGCTCGCAGTTCGACAGGTGTTTCCCAATCGATGATTGCGGCGCTGAATTCGAGACTGACCTGCACGCCGGAAAATAGTACTTGCTCGAATGCTTCGAGTAGTTTCGCGGAGCGCATCGCCACTTCGGGGTCATTCGAAGTCGATGCGGTCTTGAGCGAAGGGATTGCCGCTGCACCGATCGCACACAACTCGCGCATGGCTTCATTCCGCCGCGCATACGACGGATCACCAAGATCGTGGACAAGTTGTTCGATTCGCAAAGCATCGGCGACGGTTGCGCCATCCGATGGTGCGTCCTCCGCTGCGAAAACAGCTCCAGATTTGGAAAGGAATATCGCTGTAGAGCAAACGAGGAGAATTGTGAGATGAATTGCCGATCCTTGAAACCGTCTCGTACCAGCTCGGAGCGAATTTGAATCCGAACCGTAAAGGAGATTGGATACCATGAATGTCTTGAGGCAAATCATGCTCGGCGGTCTCCTGGCGAATTATGATCGGCCAGTCCGATTGCATCGGTAGGCTCGTCACATAACATGACCGTCGGTCGTGAAACACAGCGAGTCCCCTCCAAAATTATGATATTGCCCGATAAGGTGGGGCGGCAAGCTATTTTGGGCTGGATCAGGTAATCGCACCCTATTTGATTCCTGGCGCCATTCGGTGAGGGCAGCGCGCTGAATGATCCGAAGTGAGTTCGACTCCAGTGCCGCGTTCAATCGGATAACCAAGCGTCGACCAACCCTCTTGAATCATCTGCCCTGATCCGTCAGTTACACCACCGAAGCCGCCATCGATGTTGCGCACATTCGTGTAGCCCGCGCTCATCAACACTTCGCAGGCCGACATCGATCGACCGCCGCTCTTGCATCCAAGAATTAGCTTCGCATCGACCGGAAAGCGCGACTGCACGGCGACAAGGAAATTCGGATTGAATTCCATCCGACCGCTCGCGGGACTGATTTCGGCCACCGGAATGTTGATCGAACCGGGCACATGCCCCTGATAAAATTCCGGCACGGTGCGAACGTCGAGGTACGTCCACTGTTTTGATTCGAGGAGTCGTTTCGTGTCTTCGGGTGTGATCTGATGAACCTGCATCCAAAACCTCACGAATTCATTGCTTCTGAATCAACTTCAAGAGTTCTCGAATCGTATCTGTTAGCAACGCCCGTCCGCCAAATCGCATGCCCAGCGCCTGAATCTTCGCCGTCTCAATTTGATTCTTAGGGCCCTTATTCAGCTTTTCAACCCGGCTCGTGCTGCCGTTGATTTCTCTTGCGATCTCCGCGACATCCTGATCCGCGATGTACATGTCATAACAATTGTAGGCCTGACCGGTCACGCCGTCCGCCGTCAGCAAAATTCCAACCGCTTTCGCGACGTCCTCAGCATGGACTTCCTTGCCGCCCTTGTCCGAAGCGATCGGCTCGCCACGAGCAACGCGCTGCACGAGATTGAACCACTTGCTCTGCTCAATAGGCCGGGCCACGCCGTAAATGCCCGTGGGTCGCAATGAACTAATCTCATATCCATGCCCGAGGCCGTAGCTATGAACAAATTTCTCAATAGCGGCCTTGTGCGCTCCGTAATGCGAAAAGGGCCACATCGGATGCGCCTCGTCGAGCTTCCGATCGTCAAGAATATTGTCATGGACTGCACATGTTGAAATGAAGATGAATCGTTTGACGCCTGCGGCGCGAGCGGCCTCAATCAGCCGAATCGTCCCCAGCATGTTCAATTCGACGAACTTTGCGACATCGCCTTCGGCGCCAACAAATCGCGGCCCGGGACGATAGAGCGCACAATGCACAATCGCGTCACATCCACGCACGAGTTCATTCATCGACCGCGAATCATCGAGATCGCCGGCGATCCACACAATCGGTGACGGCAGCCCTTCAAATCCGCCGCGATCGGATTTTGGTCGATACCAGCTGCGGCAACCGTGACCAAGCGAGGCAAGATGGTGAACAACGTAGCGGCCGAGAAAGCCGGTCGCACCTGTAACAGCGATTTTCATCGGAAACCCCACCGCTTACTCAGCCATTCGGTTGCATGATGCCAATTGCGACGCCCTCTGGATCGGCGAACATGGCGAAATGTCCGACACCCGGGATCGGCGTCTTGGGCACAAGGACCTTACCCCCCTGCTGAGTCGCGACCTTCAGAGTCTGCTCGATATTTTCGACCCTGAAATAAACATTCATGCAAGGCGCCGCCTTCTCCGACGGCTTCGCGAAAATCCCACCCGTCGGTTCTCGACCCGTGTCCACAAGCGTGTATCCCGGCATCGAGGCGTCATCAAAACTCCAGCCAAACACCGCCCCGTAAAACGCCTTGCAGCGGGCCACATCGCCGGTCATCAATTCAAAATGGCTCATCGAGTTCGACATTTCGATCTTCGCGTCTCCTCAAATCGAAGGGTAGACTTTTCCCAGATGATCGTCAAAAGCCAGTGATCAGTTATTGGGTTTCGGTTCTTCTTCATTGGCCGTCGGTCCATTCTCGATTCGAAACGGCTTGTCGGCCCAGCTAATAGGCGTCGGTCGCCAGACCCATCGCTTCAACCAAGACCGCCGATGATCAGGATCCTCGATCGACTCCACACTCTCGTCGATGGGCCGGAGCAACAGCATTTTTGTGTCGCTTCGCGCAACTTCGCGATGGCCCAAGCCCTTTGCCAAAACGATGCTCGCATGCGCGAAATTCATCGGCGGGCAGCAATACGGCGCGGGCTCCGCCGTCAATGAGATGTGCAGCGGAGTCCCCGCGATGGTTGTCATCCGCTGCAACTCATCGGCCATCTCGATTCGCGATCCATGACCCGTCGCATCAAGGCGAAAGCCCCAAATGTAAGCAGCCCCGACCATCCCCACGCGAGCGATCAAGATGATCCGGACGACTCGAAGAATCGGAAATCTCGCTCGCCGCCAGCGAACGGCCGTAATGCACCCCGCGAATATCGCCAACGATGCGTCGATGAAAATACTGAATCGACCATACTCCGCGGGCTTGCCCGCACCGATCATGACGAATTGCAGAAACAGCAGCACCAAAGGCAGTGCGAGCACAAAGATTTCCGGATGTTTGCGTCCGTTGCGCCATACCGCAAGCGCCAGCCCGATCGTGCCCATCAGGATAACCGGAAATCGTGCGCCTTCGATCAAGAGTTGGCCGACCCGCAGAAAGCCTTCGCCGAGCCGATCGATGCGATACATGGCCAGCGAGTTTCCGAAATTGCTGCGAAGGACGTCATGGTTCACAAATGCATTGATCACGATGTAGGGATTCGCGAGCAGATGGACGCCGATTGCAATTGCGACGCCAACAAAAAGCCGCCAAATCGTTTGGCTGAACGGGGAATTCTTCTCGCGAATCAATACGGCCACGAATGGAATCAGGACAAAGATCGGAAGCGACGAAAGCACCATGCCCAATGCCGCACCGCAGCAAATACACATCAGAATGAACTGCCGTCCGCTAGCCAGCTTCGCAATCGCCCTGTCACGCTGGCGCGATTCGCTGATCGACCGCATTCCGCAAAGCACCGCGAGCAGCATGAGCACCGCCCCGGGAAGATGAGGCTTGGCCTCATGCGACATGCAGATCACCACCGGCATCATGGCAAATAGAACCGCCGCGAAAAGCCCCGCGTTGATCGCCCATTTTTCCGAATGGACATCGGTGGCATCGCTCTCTTTGGGAATGTTTGATTCAGGGACAGGATCGACAGGAATCGTCATTGCAAAGGAGAGCCGCTTGGCCACCGCAAACACCGCGAGCACGCCGACGATTCCCCACGCCGCCACATAGCCCCTCGCCAGCACGTAAAACTTTCCAAATTCATCCGGATGATCGAGATAAAACGCGACCTTGCTACGAACGTCGATCAAGCCGAGCTGGCCCGCGGCAGCGATCAACGCCCCGACCGGATACACGAACAGCCCACCATATTGATAAAGACGTGGGTCAAGCTGCAGCTTTCGAGGATTCATCCCCGAAAGCGCCATCATGGTGATCATTTCGTCGGGCTGATACGTATACAGCCGGTAGCGCAGGAGAATTTGGGCAATGTCCTGCTCAGTCGAGTTGAGTGAGATGACGTTCTTTGTTCCGGCCTCGGTTGGATTGACGTCAACGTCAGCGCCTCGTATTCGCAGTGCCTCCACGGAAAGTTTTTCGCCCGCGTTGGATAATTTGTAGATTTTTTCGCCGCTCCACACGTCACCGTCGGGAAACAGGAATCGATCGATGGATCGACTGGGCAGTCCCCAGGTGATTCCGATGATCGAAATCGCGGAATAGAAAATGACGACGCCGCACAATCCGAGCCGACTCGGCCTGAACAAGCGGTAAAATGCGTTCGCGCGCCTGCGGTTGCCGTCTAAGGAATGTTCCACTACGGTTGGTTTCACCAGGGAAGTATCGTCGAGTTATAGTGCGAAAGGCAAGACGAAGTCATCGTCAAACCGACTCTATGATGATCTATCTCGACTACAACGCCTCGACGCCCGTCGCGGACGAAGTCCGCGAGGCCATGCTGCCGTTTCTTAATCGGCGGCACTACGGCAACCCATCGAGCACGCACGTCATGGGTAAGCCCCTGCGCGAAGCGATTGAAACCGCACGCGAGCAGGTGGCCCAATTTATTGGAGCCTCGCCCAAGGAAATCATCTTCACTTCCGGCGGCACCGAAGCGAACAATCATGTGATCAAAGGCGTTACCCATGCACATCGAGACCGCGGCGCGCACATCATCACCTCGAAAGTTGAGCACCCGGCCGTCATTCAACCGTACAAACACCTCGAATCACTCGGCTACGAAGTGAGCTACGTGGGTGTGGATTCTCACGGCATGATCGATCCGCACGAGGTGGCCGGAGAGGTTCGCGGTCACACCGTGCTCATCTCCATCATGCACGCCAACAACGAAGTCGGCACGATCCAGCCGATTGCGGAGATTGCCGAACTCGCTCGCGAAGGCGGCATTATTCTGCACACCGATGCGGCCCAATCCTGTGGGAAGATTCCTACCAACGTGAACGAACTTGGCGTCGATTGCCTTTCCATCGCGGGACACAAGCTCTACGCACCACAAGGCATCGGAGCGTTGTATGTTCGCCGCGAAACGAAGATCGAGTCATTTCTCCACGGGGCTGGACACCAAAGCGGACGCCGCGCGGGAACGGAGCCGGTCGCATTGATCGTCGGACTCGGTGCGGCCTGCGCACTGGCGATGCACGAAAATCACGAATCGCGGCTTCGCGAACTTCGTGACCGTCTCGAATCGCAAATCTGCACCGCCCTCGGAGACGAAGCGGTTCGCCTTGGTCATCCTGAGCATCGACTCCCCAATACATCGGCCATCGGATTCCGAGGAAAACTGGGCGCGGTAGTTTTGGCCAAGTGCCCGGATATCTGCGCCAGCACCGGCGCCGCTTGCCATTCCGGAAAACACGACGTCTCCGCGACGCTCTCGGCCATGGGCGTCCCCATCGACGTCGCCCTCGGTGCAGTGCGTCTCAGCGTGGGCCGCTACACGACTGAAGAAGAAGTCGACGAGGCCGCCCGCCAAATCACTCATGCTGCGAAGAACTGATTGAGAAGGAGTGCCACTGGCAGGCAACCTGCGGTTCGCGAGGCGGGTTTCGGACCTTCTCGGCGAATTGACTGAAGTTTCCGGCGGGACGTGAAAATCCAAAGAACATGGCAAACTCCTTTCACCAAGAACTGTAGTCACGAATGCACGCAAACGAAAAGCGGCCTTCAGGTCGATCGGGTGCGTTCCAACCGCGCTCAAAGGACGTACCCCGTGTAGAATCAGACCATGACCGATTCCCGACTTCTCGATTTTGTGGGTCTGCATACGCTTCAGCAGACACAGGATCGTTTTGCGGCCTTGGGGCGCATGACCGTGTGGATCTGCGGCACCGATGGCGAACTGCTCACCATGCCCACATGGGGAAGTCGATATTCCGAGCTGATTGGCACTTCACCTCGCGGTGCGGTCGAGTTGCGCGAAGGACTCCACAAAGTCATCGCCGAACCGTCCGATGATGGCGCCGTCACCCTCAATGAAGGCATGAAGCTGCACGCGAAGCCGATCCGTCATGATGGTGACGTGCTGGCCATGATCGTGCTCGGAATCCGCGCTCACAAACCGCCGACCATCGATGAAGCTCGCCGAGTCGCGGATCTATACGGAATCAGCCAAGATGAGTTGATCGCGGAAGCGGGCAAACTAAATCCGCTTCGGGGCGGCGCGCCGAAGGATATTCAACGATTCGCCGAGCTTCTCGCCGACATCATCGCGACCTTGTACGGCCAATCCGCACGCATCGAACAGCAGCTTGAAGACCTGCGCACCGTGCATGACCTCGCGGAACTTCTTTCCGGATCGCAAAGCCTCGATGACATTTTGAACCTGACGGTGCGACGAGTCGTCGAAGTGATGCCGGTCAAAGCGTGCGCGATTCGCCTGCTCAACCCTGATACGGGCGAACTCGTCATCCGCGCCGTCCACAATCTCTCCGAAGAATACCTCAGCAAAGGTCCGGTGCTACTGAAAGACAGCCGCATCGACTCCGCCGCATTCACGGGTCGTGCGGTGTATATCGAAGACGCTCGAACCGATCCGCGAATTCGCTATCCCGACAACGCCCGCCGCGAAGGCATCGTCAGTGGCCTCTGCGTGCCGCTGTCATTTCGCGGTCAGACCATCGGCGTGATCCGCGTCTATACCTCGAAGAAATACGCCTTCACCGAGTCGGAAGAATCGTTGCTGCGCTCAATCGCTTCACAAGCCGCGGCAGCCGTCATTCATCACCGAATGCGCAGCGAACGCATCGACGCCGAACGGATGCAGCGGCAAATCGAAGCCGCCGGGCAGATTCAACAACGGATGCTTCCCTCGAAGCCGCCGATGCTTCGCGGGATTACGCTGGGCTGTGCGTATGATCCGACCCTTGAATTGGGCGGCGATTTCTATGATTTTGTCAACGCGGGCGATCGTGGTTTGTTCGTGTGCAATGCCGACGTCATGGGAAAAGGCCTCGGGGCCGCATTGCTGATGGCCTCCGTACGGGCCGCATTTCGCGCTCACGCCGTGCAAAGCGTCAGCGTCGCGGACCTCGTACAACGCCTCAATCGACAGTTATTTCTAGACACAAATGCCAATGAGTTCGTCACTGCGGTATTCGGTTTGTTTTCTCCCGATGGCCGCACATTCACCTATTGCAACGCCGGGCACCCGCCTCCGATCCTGTTCCGCGGAACTCGCCTCAACGAGTTGCTCACCGGCGGAATGGTGCTTGGCGTTCTGGCCGAGCAAGTGTACGAGCAGGAAATGATCGTGCTGCAAAAAGACGATGTCATTGTCATAGTGACAGACGGTGTCACTGAGGCAATGGATTTCCAGAAGCAAGCTTATGGCCAAGAGCGGTACCTGCAGTCACTCCGCCGCCATCGAAAGCTCGATGCACCACAAATCGCCCGCCAAATCCTCTGGGACGTCCGCCGCTTTGTGGGCCTGGCATTCCAGTCCGACGACATCAGCATCGTTGTGGCTAGGGCCAACCGCGATTAACTCGATAACTCCAGCCATGCATCCGAGCGTAGCGCAACTTCATATTCCGATTCACGTTGCAGAAGATTCCGGAAATTGGATCTTGCATTTAGCCACTTGATTCGCCCAAGTGATATTGCGGATGGAGAGGCGACATTCCTTTGCAATTCCACGCTTATTCGCGGTACAATACGTCTGCACGGGTTTTTGCGGGTTGATCCATTCAGGGAGAACACACATGTCACGCCCATCAAATTTGGAATTTGCCTTCTGCGCCATCGCTTACGCGTCGCTATTATTGACCAGTACATCAGTTCGCGGGCAGACGAGCACTTGTCCTCAACAAATCCTCGATCCGCAAGGGGGCTGGTACGGAACGGCCGGGCCCGGAGAACCGAGTGTTCGGTATGACCACATTCATACGGCAATTCAGGAGCCCTATGCCGTCTATGGCATGCCTGACGAATTTTGCAACGACCACACCGTGTTTCCTTGCGGTGCCGCCTATATTTTCCAACAGATTGCAGGGGAATGGACGCAGGTCGCTCGACTTCGTCCGCCGGAGCTTTTCTTGTACAACGAATTCGGCTGGTCGGTGGCGATTGATGGTGATCTCGTTGTGATCGGAGCGCCTGCTCTATATTGCCCGGGCACGAGCGGGAACGATGCTCCCACTGGTCCCGGATCTGTATACATTTACCGTCGAGACGCGCAAGGAAATTGGAATTATGAAGCTCGCCTGACCGCGCCGACAACTCCATCGGATTATGATGCGTTCGGGTCAGGGGTGGCTGTTTCCGCCGCTGGCAACTACGTCCTGATTGGATCACCCGGCAAGCGTTATTGCGATAGCGTAGGCCCCGAGCCGCGCGCCGTTTACTCTTACTATCATGTCAACGGAAGTTGGCAGTTGGAAGACACACTGACGCATTCTGCCAGCCCTGGATTTGGCGCCACTCTCCGACTTGAGGAGCCACACCTCGCGGTTGCAAGCGACACGTTCGCCGCTGGGACCTCGGGTACGTACATGTTCAAGCATCTTGGCACTTCATGGATTCCAAACACATCGATACTGTCAAACGAAGCAACTCCACTGATCGACTTGGATGGCGATCGTTTGCTGGTTTGTGCTCAAACCTATCGCTACAACGGGAGCACTTGGCAATTCGAAGCGGTGGTCAAGTCACCGGGTGCTACTTCCTGTAGTCCCTACACGGAATCGGTTGCGTTGCACGGAAATCTTGCGGTGACCGGCCACGTTGAGGCATTTTCATTTCAGAATGGCAGTTGGGCGCCGGCGGAAACGCTCGGCGGGTTTGATCCTGCAATATTTATGAGTTACTTGGCACCGACAGCCTCGGGAAGCGGCGTTCTCTTGGGGCCATATTTCTATGACCTGCAGGTCGAGGACTGCAATGTCAATCATGTGGACGATCGATGCGAAAATATCGGGTCGGCTGATTGCAACGGGAACGGAATCAAGGACGTTTGCGATATTTTTTATGGAACAAGCACGGATTGCGACCACAATGGAGTCCCTGACGAATGTGACCCTGATTGCAACCACAACGGATATCCGGATGCTTGCGACATACTCAACGGTGTGAGCACCGACTGCAACCACAACGGCATTCCCGATGAATGCGATCCGCTGATCGATTGCAATTCGAACAGCGTCAGCGATGCTTGCGAAGTGCAGGACGGCACAAGCCCCGATTGCAATGCGAACGGCATTCCAGACGAATGTGACATTGCGAATGGTACTGTAAATGATTGCAATAACGATGGTATTCCGGATGGTTGCAACCACGCCACGGATTGCAATGGAAACGGATTGTTCGACGCCTGCGACATTGTCAACGGATCGAGCTCCGATTGTGACGGTAATGGAATTCCCGATGAGTGCGAGCAGGACACGATGGATTGCAACTCCAATGGCGTGCCGGATCAGTGCGACATTGCGGCAGGTACGTTGACTGATGCAAACGGGGATGGCTTTGCCGACGAATGCGGGTTCGGATTCTCGTATGCTTTGCAGCCCGCCCCGGACGACGCTCAAGGCCCCCGTTACATCGCGTTCGTGGTCCCTTATATGTCTCAAATCGCCGCTATTCGCGTTCGGCTTGCGTCACTCGCCCACCCCAATCCGCCGAACGCCGTTGGCATTGCTGAACCGAGTTATGCAGGTTTTGAAGACCGGGTTCGCTGGGTCGCGTCACCTGTGTACTTCACGGAAAGCAATGCGCCTCCGGCGTGGGGTTATGCTTGGCAGCTTACTTGCGCCCCGTATTACACCGGTTGGAACGGTAGCCCGAGCGGACAGATTATCTACGTGTCCGGCCCCGAAATCCTGCCCAGTTCCTATTATGACGTTCAATTTGTCGGACAAAGTTGTCAGGGAGTCGAGAGGAATTGCGTAAACGTCTCCGCCCCGCTTCGTGTGCATACTCGAAGATGGGGCGATGTGGCACCTCCGTTTCAGACGCCTTCCCCGGCCCCGCTTACACAGCCGGATATCAAAGACGTGACCGCGATCCTCAACAAGATGAAAGAAATTCCAGGCTCTTTGGGAGTCACCCGAACCGACTTGTTTGGCAACGCACCGAATCACCGGGTGGATATTTCAGATGTGAGTAGTGCAGTGGATGCCTTCAAAGGTCTGGCCTTTCCATTCGCGGGTCCCAGCAACTGTCCGTGAGGAAATGGCCTTCGACAAGCGCTCAATCTGACGGTCCTCCAGTGACCTTTGCGCAATGGTGTCCAATCGGCTGCGCGTCGCCGTCCCCATGCACACAGGCGTCGTGTCTTCCGGTATGGGCCTGGCGGGATATACTTTAGAGCCAAATGGGTTCCCGAAAAACTGTCGTTATTGACGCCGTTCGTACTTCGATCGACCGATATGGCGGGGTTGGGCAAGCTCCGGCCCAAGTGACTCGGTGACCGCGATGAGCTTTGGTCCGTTTCGATTTATCGCGGCTGCGATCATCCGGGGATTCCATTTTCCATTCATCTCCACCACCTGTCGCGGATGGTAGTCTTTGCGCAGATACAACTTCGCGTTCGCCGGTTTCCATTGCTTAACGGGATCGTGAGGGCGGCCTGATTCAACGTCAGCGAGTACACCCATCATCGTTTCGATGCCGGCCAGAATGGCCTTGCAACCCAGCGTGTGCGGCATATCGTCCGGCGAAATTGTCGGCCGCGCATGCCGCATGATCGGCCCCGTGTCGATCCCTTCGTCGAGCAAAAGAATTGTCGCTCCGACATATTCCGGCTCTTCGTTGAGCAACGGATAAAAATTGGTCCCCGTGCCGCGATAATAGGGCGACAGCCCCAGGTGCAGATTGAATATCCGCCCCGGCCAACGATGAATCAGCGGCCGCTTGATGAGATTCGTGCCATAGACCGCAACAGCGTCCACGCCGCGCGATTCAAAGAACTCAAGCGTTGATTCCGTATTCAAATGCCCGGTCGGAATATGCAGCACACCGGAGGCTTTCGAATCACTGACAAACTTCGCATCCGCGCCGAAAAATCGTTCTTCTTGCCGCTCCCGTTCAGCAAAATGATGTTCGACGATGCGCCGCTCGTCATCGTTTAAGTCGAATCCATCCAGATTGGCCGGGCTATATCCTGTATCCTCATATCCCACCGCGACGACATCAAACCGCGCGCGCAACGCATTCACGAAGTATCGATGCCGCGTTTCCGTGCTGGTCAAAATGCCAAGCCGCATACTATCTCATCCATCGACCGAATCCACCGCTGGCGTGAAGCGATGAATCCCTTACATTGATCGCCGCAATGGTCGAAATCATCAACTGGCTCCTGATTCACGGCGGCGAGGCCGTGTTATGGCTTTCGGATTCGCTCAAATCCATCTTCGGTGCCATTTTTTCCGCACTCGATTCCATTTTGAACCCCATCCTGTCGCCGCTGCTTTCCTTCCTGAACCCAATCGCCACGTGGCTCGGCGACATCGTCTTCGCCCCGCTTCGAATCTTCTCACCCGCGTTCACGATCAGTTTTCTTTCCGCCGCTCTCGGAGCACTCATGCTTCTCGCCTTCCGCCATACGTCCAATCAAGCCGCCATCACCAGAGCCAAAGATCAAATCAAGGCCAACCTGCTGGCCATGAAGTTGTTCAAAGACGAGTTGCACGTCACCTTCCGTTCGCAATGGCGAATCCTCAAGGCGATCGTGCGCCTGCAAGCGTGCGTGCTTTTTCCGGTTCTCATCATGGCCCTGCCCATGATGCTCTGTCTCGGCCAAATGGCCCTTCGCTATCAGTGGCGCCCAATCGCCGTCGGTGAACGCGTGCTCCTGAAACTTTTCGTTAACCCTTCCGTGATCGGCACGGTACGTGCGTCGATCGCGCCGCACCCCGGAATCGGAGTTGAGCTTGGCCCCATCGCAGGTAAGTCTGATCTCGTCTGGCGACTCAAAGGCGTGCAGCCCGGACGCCATACCATCGACATCACCGTCAATGGCGAACACGTCGAAAAAGAGGTGGTTGTCGGCGATCCGTTCGCACGCGTGAGCGAACTACGACCCGGCCACCATTGGGTCGATCAACTCCTGCACCCGGCCGAGCGCCAGCTTCCTTCCAATTCCATTGCCCGCCGCATCGAAGTGCTATACCCCTCGGATATCCACTCGTGGATCTATGGCCCGGACCATTGGGTAATCTACTTCTTTGTCGTGTCGATGCTTACGGCGCTCGCCCTTGCACCTGTATTCAAAGTGCGATTTTGAGCTGCCATGGTTCCGAGCCGTCCCATTCATGGGGCGGGTACAATTCCGCAGCATGGATGCTGCGGCTTGGGTCAATCGATGAATCGAACCGCCACTCAGGTTGCAATGATTTGCCCGGCGCGCTAGTCTCATGCTTGGGCAATATGAATTGAGATCGGAATTTCGATTCGATCCGCAAGACAGGAGATCCGCCGATGATGGAAATGCCGAAACCAAATGAGAATCACAAGAAGCTGCAAATGCTGGCCGGCAAATGGACCGGCGAGGAAACATTTCATGCCACGCCGTTCGCGCTCGCGGGCAACGCCACGAGCACGACCAACGCCCGCGTGGACCTCGACAACTTCTTCCTGATCAGCGACCACGAGCAAAAGCGCGACGGCAAAGTCACCTATCGAGGCCACGGCGTCTACGGCTACGACACCTTCGCCAACAAATTTACCATGCACTGGTTCGATGTCATGGGCTGCGATCCCGGCGCACCGGCCACGGGCGACTGGAACGGCAACACATTGACACTTCAGCACTCGCACAAGATGGGCCATGGCAAATTCACGTTCGTCATCGACGGTGAAGGCAAATACACCTTCAAGATCGACTTCTGATCGCATTGATCGACCGCGCGAGCGTGATCAGCACCTACCTCGTCGAGCTTGTTCGGCGGGGCTTGCCAAAAGTCTGCGGGCCGCTCGATCGCGAGGTCGTGTTCATTCTCGACGGCGTCGGTGGATTTCAATTTGTTCCGCTGCTCGCGCGAAAAGTGATTCGTGAATCCGGCGAGCCCATCGGCACGATCATGTATCGCTGGCAGTTCGGCCTGCCGGGTGAAGTTTTCACCGACCTCTGCTGGTACACCCGAAACTGTCGCAAAGGGCGCGAGCTCGCCGAGTTAATCGTTGCATTTCACGTCGCACATCCGCAGACCATCATCCACATCGTTGCACTGAGCGGCGGATGCGGGATCGCGATCTTCGCATGTGAAGCACTGGCCAAACGGGCACCAATCAGCACGCTTATCATGGCCTGTCCAGCGCTCTCCCCAACGTACAACCTCGCCCCCGCTCTCCGCGAGGTCGAATGCTGCTTTGCGTTGGTCAGTGAGCGCGACACGGTCCTGCTGGGTCTTGGCACTCGCATCTTCGGAACCACGGATCGCGTGCGCTGTGACGCCGCCGGCCAGGTCGGCTTTCAAATTCCACCAGACGCAACCGACGATGACAGGGCTGCCTATCGGAAACTGCACGAAGTGCATTGGACGCCCGCCATGCGCGAAGACATCCATAGCGGCGGCCACACCGGCTGGGCCAATCCCAAGTTCCTTCGCAAATATCTGATTCCCCTCTTGCATGGTGAATTGCCATCCGCGTCGCCAAGCAAGTCTAGCGCGTCACTCTGACAATGGGGGTCTGCACATCACTTGCCTGGTTCAAGTCAGTCCCCCAGACCAAGGGCTGGGGCACCTTCATCCCCCCTTACCAAGGGGGATGAAGGGGGGTTCGCCTGCGAGAAAAATTGTCATGCTTATTCCAACCCATGCTTCGTCCACGGCAGCGGCAGGCCGACTTCGGCCAGGTGAACGCACTTCCGCATGTCTTCTGACAACGCCGCCATGAATTCATCAGCCGACTGCGCGAGGATCGGAAACGTCTTGTAGTGCGAGGGGATGATGGCCACGGGTTGCAGCATTTCAGCCGCCAGTGCCGCGCCTTTGGCGCCCATCGTGAAGCGATCGCCGATGGGCAAAATGCAAATCTTCGGCTCGTACAGTTTTGCGATAAGCTTCATGTCGCTGAAGACGTCAGTGTCGCCCGCGTGATAGACGCAGGCGCGGTCGCCCGTGCAAATGATCACGCCGTTGGGCATGCCGCCATAGGCCGGGCCGCGAGGGTTGTACACGCCTGACGAATGAAACGCCTGCGTGAGCGTGATACGCACGCCGTCGACAGCGTGCGTACCGCCGGTGTTCATGTATTCATACCGGCCCTTCCCGATGATGTTCTGCAAGGCCATGCACAGGTCGTAATTCGCCACGACCGGCGGATCGAACTTCTTGACGAGCTCCGGCACGTCGTCGGCATGATCGGGATGCCCGTGCGTCAGCACGATCATATCGCATCGCTCCGGCTCTTTCAGTTCGCTCAAACAGGACGGGTTCTCCCGCAGCCACGGATCAATGAAGATCACGCGCCCGTCGGTGAGAATCAGCCGAAACGTTGCATGCCCGAACCATGTGATGGAAGGAGTCATGGCCTTGAATAATACGGCGAAAAGTCGAAACAGGGAACGTAAAGATTCCCTTGCGCCGCTGCATCCGAACCCAAGCGCAAGCGCGGGGCACACTTTCGAGCAGCGCCTGCAAAGGAGCGAAAAGCCCGCGACGCCACGTCAATCATACATTCGCTGATTAACTTGGAAAACATGATCTCGTTTTGACGACAACATAGATGCCCCGGAAGATTTGCGTCATGACGCTGGCAGATGAATACAAACAGCAGCTTGCGTGGCGATCATGGAAGATGGCCTATGATGCTCTGCCTTCGCTACAGGGAGCAACGGTTCTTGACCTTGGGCGCGGCGTGGGAGATCAGGCCGCCGAATTTGTGGCGAGAGGCGCACGCGTGATCGGCGTCGATATCAATGACGAACTCCTCGATGCCGCGCGGTCCCGAAATCTCCCAAACGCCATATTTCAAAGAGCTGACCTTCGGACGCCGCTCGACATTGATACCATCGTGGACGGAATTTGGTGCGGATTTACGGCCGCTTACTTTCCTGATCTTCCCATCGCGCTCACGCGATGGGACAGGCACGTCCGGCCCGGAGGATGGATTGCACTGACCGAGATTGATAATCTCTTTGAACACGAGCCTGTAAGTGATCGAACGGCTGAACTTCTCGAAGCATACGTCCAGGATGCGCTTACGGCCGGACGATACGATTTTCGGATGGGGCGAAAACTTCGCGGCTTCATGGAACAGGCAGACTTCAGTGTAGTCAATTCGTTGACGTTGCCCGATGTGGAGTTTTCGTCTTACGGTCCGGCAGATCCTGGAGTCCTCGACGCATGGGAGAAGCGATTCGAATGCATGATGTTGCTGCGGGACTTCTGCGGCCGGGAATTTGAACGAGTTCGCCGGGAATTTCTACATTGCCTAGCCTGCGATGAACATCGTTCCAAGGCGTCTGTTCAGTGCTGCATCGCCGTTCGATGATTCTTCGCTTCCCTTCGCACACCTCGTCGTATGTCTCGATCTGAATCTTCGACGTTGCGCGGAAGAGCGCCTCGGCCTCGTCGAGACGGCGGCTCTTGCAATAGGCCCAGGCGAGATTCGACGCGTATCGAAGAGTTTCCAGGTGAGTGTTTCCGAACTTGCGCTCCGAATTGTCGAGCAGCCTTGCGTACAGAGGGATGGCCTGTTCTGGTTCGTTATGTCCCAAATGGATGAAAGCGACAAGGTGTTCACCATCAACGTCTCGGGATGGTCCGCGCCGAGATCGATCTGTACCTGTGCAACATACGGATGGTCGGCAGCGTACCCGCCCAATGAAAGTCGCAAGCGCGACCCTCAAAACGGGCTTCGCCACGGCACACTACTGCTCGACACAATACAGGCGCATCGCGGTCGCGCAGCTCTTCACCAATCCATTCCACCATGAAAGCTGCGTCGTAAATGAGAATCCTCCTACGCCGGCTGCCGACGATGTCGAGGTCCAGTTGCTGCACGTGCTGCTTAAGTTGCCCGGTTCAGTCAGGTTGGTCTGCCCAGTCCAGACGCTCGCAGAGGGTGGATAGGACCCATTGCCTTGCTGCCAGATGCCGCTTTGAAGCTCGCCCGCAGCAATCAAGACCGCTCCTGTGCCAACGAGTTGGCCGTCCGGACGGATGTACACGGACTCCGGATCCAGAACGTTCGCTGCCGGTGCGTTCGTTCGCGCCACCAGCGCCTTGACCGTGCCGATACCTGCAGGTCGATCGCCCGCGCAGACTTCGTCTGGAGTGTGACTGATTCCGGGAAGGAACAGGGAATTTGTCAGAAAAATGATTTTGCCCTGCGACTTGGGCGGGATGAGAATCCGCGTGCTGGTCTTTTCAATGCAATAAATTCGCGCAGGTCCTTGATTGCAACTCACTAGCCCGGATGCCGTCCATGCTCCCGGGCCAGCGACGGCGGACCCCACCGAGGCGGACCCAGTGGTGCTGGTCCAATTGGAACACGCAAAACTTGAGGATGTGCCATTGGCGTTCGTGCCGGTCATCACCACGACGGAACCGACTTCGTGGCCAAATTCATTGACATGGATCGCGTTGAGGATGCCATTGTTGGTGAGAAGACTCTGGATGGTGTCGGCAACGGGAATGCTATCCGGGCGCACGAAGCCGCGAGCCGTTGTTCCCAGTCGCGTGGCGGCACTCGAATTCGCATCCGACATCCAGGCGACAAAGGCGTTGTTGGTCGAGTTATTCAGGCCGGCTGTGGTGGCCAGCACATTGCATTTCTGATCGTAGGCAACAGCGCTACCTAGATTTACGGGGAATGCCTGGGACGAGACGAACACCACGTTGTAGCAATCAACCCGGATCGGGCCGGTGTACGTGTCCTGAAAATCAGCAAAGTCGAATAAGTCAACATGGCCGTCGTCGTCAAGGTCAAAGGTGCTGAGACACGACTGTGGAGTCATTGGAGAATCCGGGCTCGGCACTGCTCCCGGTCCGGCCATGCAATTCGCAAAAGCAGCATAATCCACGGAATCAACGGTGCGGTCACCGTTCACATCCGCCTGAATGGGCGTGCATTGGGCGTCGGCGCTCCCCGAACAAGCAAATATGGAAAACAGGGTGATAATCAGACCCGACCGGCGTCGGTGGAGCCGATGCACCATCATGGTGTCACACCATTGGCGATTCGACTTGTCCAAGGCGAAAAACAAATGACCGCGATGATAGCGATTCCTGCCCATCTTTCGCATTGCTCTACACGATCGTGGCCCGAACAGGCGTCGCCGAATCCGGGATCCAATTCAATAGACGATCTGTCTCGTGTTGGCAAACTTCCCCAGACTTGCCATAGTCTTCCATTTCTTATCAAGGCGCGAGCGCTCGAATTCATTCAAGTCATCGTGCCGTCGTCATTAAGGTACACGCCGGACAATTCCATCACGCAAAACGGTGAAACCATGGAGCCGCGATTGCCTTCGCCGACTTCAACAGGAAATTGATTGTGCACCTCGCGGGTCGTTTGCATGGGATCGTAATCCACTGACAGAGAATTCTTTGGCAATTCGACCGAGCCGTTCCTTGAAATCATCCTCAGAGTAGGCCCGAAGATTGTCCAGTTCCATCTCGACCGGCGCCTACACAGCCGAACTCAGGTGTTTTGCGTCTTCCGCGATGTGCTTCGCGATTTCCTCGAGGCTGCCGACGGCATCAAACATCGGCCACCACTTCCCGGTGTGGCGCATGTACTCAAGTTGGAACGGACCGCCCGGTTCAGGTACAACGCGCCATTGCCTGGCCATATAGCGCATGGAAGGATCAGGCTTGTGGGTCTTTGGATTCCATGGCGTGACAGGGACATAGATAACGACATTTCCGAGGAAAACTTTATACTGCCAGTCCGACCACTCGAGATGTTTCGAAACCAGGATTTTGCTTAATTGTGTGGCGTCGTCATTATTTAATACGCGCATCCAGAGTTTTTGTGCAATTCGTTTTGCCATTAGTTGTATCCGCCCGTGCTGGTCATTCCCGGGCGCGCTGCGTAATTGCACCCAACTATCCTCAAGCAATGATCATTGGATCGAGCACTAAGAAACTATCTCAAAATGATAATCGCCAGAGGCGGCGGAACCAGAGCAGGGCACACGCCAGTTTGAGCAGGCCGAGGTAATTGCAGGCCTTCTTGTCATAGCGGATCAAGATGACGCGGCACTTGCTCAGCCAGGCCAGCGTACGTTCGACGACCCAGCGGCGCGGCTTGTATCGTTTGCCATTTCGAGATTTCTGTTTCTCCTCGCCAATCCGGCGAATGTGCGGAACATAGCCGAAATCGTCCACCGCCTGT
>JACQFE010000004.1 GCA_016200265.1 Planctomycetota bacterium
TACCTGGCGGAGTTCACCTATCGGGCCAATCGCCGATGGATCGAAGCCAGTCTCTTCGACCGCCTTATCGTCGCAGCACTCGACACCAAAGCCGTAACCTGCAAAGAGTTAACCGCCGGAGCGACATAGAGAATCAGGTAAATCCTTTCTCAAAGAATTCGTGATTCGCAATTGCCGTTGCGTTCTTCCAAGCACCCATTGATTCAGGTACATTCCGTTCCCGCCAGTTCCAACTTCCCGCACACCGTTCCATTTCCCAATGAAGGACGGGGTGGAAGCGCAAGGAAGACGCCCTCCGGCGAATCTCCCTCTCGCTCTCGTGGGGATTGAAATACACATGATTTCTTGCGGTGATTCATGTCAGCACTCACGCTATTTGGTCCCGTTGATCGGTTTGGGGGCAAAGCCTCCCCAGAATCGCCCCTGCAAGAGCCCCTCGGTGAGTCTCCGTGCCCGCTGCCATTGCATACGCGACTGCGTCGGTACCGGCGTTCTCAGCTACCGGAGGAGAAGTCGTAACGTACCCGCCAGGAAGATCCGATGACTCAATACTGATCAGATCAGCGTTGCCGTCGTCCTTCGCAACGAACAACAGGTCTGGCTCAAATCGAATTGTTCGCATTTCAAAATCTCCATTGTGTATACGATGTTTCCGACTACATTCATGTCACATCGTCTCGAAATATCGCCCCTACATTCCACTCGTGCCCAAGGCCCCCAATACCCACTGTGGTTTGAAACGTCACACCTGGACTGGCTCCGCATGCATCAATCGCTCTGCGAGCCAGGTGAGACTCTGATCCATTGCGCGTTCCTCATCGAGCGTCTTTTGAAAAACTCCGGTGGCGTGCTTCTCGCCGAGCATTTCGGCATACGTTCGCGCGCAGCCATATCCGGCCATTTCGTAGTGCGCGACGCGTTGAGCCACCGAGATCAACCCCATATCTTTGATGGCCGCATCGCCTTCCGCGTTAATCATTTCCTCGCCCTCCTTGATCAGCCCCCTCATGGCTTTGCAGGAAACTCGCGCGGGCTTCTCTTCGAGCTCGGAGAGAGCATTTTCGAGCCGCCGCGCGTGCTGGTGCGTCTGCTCCAGATGTCTCTCAAATGCCAATCGAAGATCCTCAAACGATGCTGCCTGCGACATTTTCGGCAGGGCCTTCAGCAATTGGTGCTCTTCGTCGTGAAGATCGTTTAATTCGTGGATATACAGCGCACGCAACGACTCAAGTTTGATCAAACCAACTCCTTTCAAATTCGCTGGATCGCCGACCGTGTCGTCAACTGCCCAGCATCCCCATACGCGAAAAAAAACCGACGTGACCAAGCACCTTGAAGTGCCCAACCACGTCGGTTTACTCTTAAACAGGCCACCCGAAACAGCCGGGTTGCCCTTTAGCTAGTCATCCGATAAATTCTTTCGATGCACTCGGTTCCGCGAGCCAAGGAGCCCACGCGAGCGCCACTCGCTATAAGTATCATACGTTATCGGAACGGAGAAGGATAGGACTTATATATTCGGTAGTTGGCAGCAATATCTGGACATCGCCATAAGGCCGATTGCCCATTATCAGTAATGCAATGCTAGATTTCGTTCTTCCTGCCGGCCCTACGCGATTCGCAGCATTTTGTTGAGGTCACGATGAAATCACAGGGGGAAATTGAATCTGCGATCTGTGAGGGGATTGGTCGCTTTGAGCAGGAGTACATGGGAAGGGGTCCGAAAAATATCAACGCTTTCCTGATCGACGACCTTCTCGTCGTCCGCCTCCAGGGTGTTCTCACCGCAGCGGAACAGCACTTGGTCAAGAAATTCCCGACGGATAAGGGGAGGGATCTGCTGAAGCAAGTGCGATGCCATCTGGTCGAAACTGCACGGCCCATGATGGAGGCGATGGTTCAGGAGGTCACGGGGGTCCAGATTGTGAGCCTGCACCACGACATCAGCACCACCACAGGCGAGGAGATCGTCGTGTTCACCTTAGCCGAATCGCCCATTTTTCGAGAAACAAAGAAAAGATAGGTATGCAATTAAGATCGCAATATCTCGCATCACGCCACGTGGGCGACGAATTTCATCTATCCTGATCGCATCGTGTCTCGGTACCTTGTAATACGTCGCTTCAAGTTTCATGTGATGATAGATCGATCGGCTCGCCCAACGATCAAAAGGAGCGGCACATGAAACCTCCGTACCCATCACTTGAAATCAGGGTGCATCGCTCTTTGCATGCCGTCGCTTTCGCATCTGGTCGCGCCGCCGCCATTTTGGCCGTCGTCCTGTGCAGCCGCGGTTTGCAACACCGCACCTATATGAAGTGAGAAGTCAACAAACTTTCTCCGCGGGTACCGCGGATCTTGTTTGGCTCCTCAAGGGGCACCCGTAGTTTGGGGCTTAAGCGTCTGGCCGTTGAGCGGATCCCACTTGACCGAGGTCGGCGGGATCGGCGGGCGGGCGAGAATGGGCCCGTAGGTCGCTCGTCGGAACTCGCCCGCCGCAGCCCGCCGGCCCCGGTGTAACGGATGCCATCGTCGCCCGTGAACTTCTTACATCGCTTCGGATCGCTGCGAATCTTTTGTGAATCAGGCGATCAATGTTGCCCATGCACCTATCGGGGACTCTCCCAACGGAGGTCCATGAAGATATTCGAGCGTAGCAAGGAGCGACGGGTTCATTCAGGCCAAGGAGACTCACCGCCGTAGCGGGGTCCATGCGGTGTTTCTGGAACTCCGTCGCCTACGTTCAATCGCGCAATCCTACGGTGACGTTTCCACGGTGCTGGCCGTTACCGGAACACCGACCCGTTGGGGTTTGTAGACGCTGCCGTTTTTCCACAGACTCCACATCGTCACTGCCTGGCTTCGAGCCACACTGCGGCGAGCGATGCGGGGCGTCAGTCCGTCATGAATCCACCTTTCATATTGGTCGGCAAAGGGATTCCCTCCCGACGCGATGGCCGACTTCGCCGCGCCGAGGATCGCGCATTTCAAGACCCGATTGGCGTAATGAGGCACGTGGAGCCGCTCCGCGCCACCTCCACTCCGCCGGCGTTCCAGGCCGATGCCCATGTATTTCCATAGCGCTGACTTACTCTTGAAGCGCCAAGGAGTATCCACGTAGGCAAAAAACGTGGCCGCGCGGATCCAATGCACACCCGGGAGTTGCACGAATCGTTTGATTGGTTCGTATCGCCTGGCCAGTTGGACCAAGCGGCGTCGCATCTGATGAATGTGTTCAGTCGCCAAGTCATAGCCGCTGAACATCAACCGCAGGTGGAAACGCACGACTTGATCATCCGGCATGGAATCCAAAACCAGCCGCCGTTTTTCCGCCTCGGCGAAAGCCCGGTTTCGGACGAACACCCCGAAGCGTCGAAAGTAGGCCATGATCCGATTCGCCTCTCGGACTCGGTGACGAACGCGATCGTGGTAGAGAGCTACATGTCGCTTGAACATTGTCCGCTCCCACGATTCGGAGTGATGAACGGGTTTGACGTATCCCCCGCGAAGCAGTTGGGCGAGTTTCTCGGCATCAATCGGATCGTCCTTGTCGGAGTCCTTCGCGATCAGATGATTGTGCCGCGGATCACAGGCCGTGATCTGTTCCACGTGGCTAGCCAGATTGCGAACCAGCCAATCGGCCATCGGTCCTTCCTCCAAAGCCACATGTGGCCGGGACACCGATTCGAGGGCTTCCATTAACGCGGGGATCGTCGAAGGCACAGGCCAGCGTTTTGTGAGTCGCCCGCCCTCGGTGACCACCGCCACTTCCGTAAACTTGCAATGCACATCCAATCCAACAAAATGTCTTGCTCTCATCGGGGTCTCCTTGCTGCCGGAATTCACCGTCGACCCAAACGCTGGGATCGACACGAGGGTATCCGGTATTCAGTAAGGGTGCCCCGTCTTCAGATATCTTCAGGCACTGAAACGCAATTTTCTTTCGCGACCGAGTTTTCAATTGCAGCGAAAACTGTCTTGCCGCATTGTTGAAGGCGGTTCCGCTTCCAATAGAGATCCGCACACAAGAAGCGTCGGCCGTCTAACGGTTAATTGGCCCTTCTGACTTGGAGAACATTCCTTGCACAACAGCACGCCAACAGCGTGAGTCAGGAATCCGCACATGTACGATTTCGCACGGCTTCAATGACCGCTCAAAGTGCGGGGCCATCGCGCCTCACATCTCCCGCAACCCTCGCACCACGTAGACAAATGGATCGGGCTGCTTCCGGATCGATCGCGACAAGGCCATGATCAGGGACACGATGCCGTCGATGCGCCCCGTGTCTCGTTCCTTGACTGGTCGGAGATTCTCATTGGCGTCGAGCTTGACCGTCGTCGCCGCGGCATGGGCGCGAAGTACGGGGTGGCCGCCGTGTTCGAGCCGCCTGCTCGTCACCAGCGCCTCGAGTTTCTGCGTCGGTTCGTTGAAGGTCTGAATGTTCTGCCGGAACTCTACCATGGTGAGTCCCTCTTCCATCAGACTGCTGACCATCTCCGTGACCCCATAAGGATCAAAGGCAATTTCCTTGATTTGAAAGCGCGGCCAGATTTCCTTGACGATCTGCTCGCGAATCAGCGTGTAATCGGTGACGTTGCCTTCCGTGGCGGTGATCAATCCACATCGAATACGGCAATCGGTCGCGTCGCTCGCGAACGTTCTCCGCCGTCATCCAGAA
>JACQFE010000041.1 GCA_016200265.1 Planctomycetota bacterium
TTCGCCAACGATGAGCCGACCGTCGCGCTTCATTGCCGTAAGAAAGGCGTCGCCGAGCGGAGACCATTCGAAGACGTAAACGACATCGGGTTTGAAGGCGTCAATTTGGGCCGTGATGATGGCTCGCCGGCGGTCGTGGATATTGCCTTCTACTTTGATGCCATTCTCTTGCGCCCACATTTCTTGCGCGGCATCGGCATTGCAAATCACTTCCACCGCGTCGCACCCGAGTGCTCGCAATTCGTGTGAATAGGCATCGCCCGTGCTGAACATGGAACCAAATAGCTCCGCACATTGTGTGTGAAAGGAATTCTCCACGAGTTGCGGATTTTCGGCGTAGATGTCTTTGAGAAATTCGGGATAGAATGTTTGGATGATGAAAACGCGCATTGAATGATCCGGCGAGTTGCTTGGCTACGTTCCCCGTTCAAAGAAAGCGAGATGCTTCGCTACGCTCAGCATGACGATTCGCTCTTCCGGCGATTCTCCACAACTCATTTCATTTGGCACAAGCAAGTAATCGTTCCGCGATCCATTCCTGATCTTCACGCGTCAGATCGAGCCCTGTAGGAAGATAAAATCCGCGGGAACCCAACCGTTCGCTTACCGGATAGCTGCCGCGAAGATCAGGGCACTGGCTGTCGCGACCCTGGTACACAGGTTGCTCATTCATAGGGATAAAGAACGATCGCGTTTCGATGCCGTCCGCGGCCAGCATCGCGCGCACTTCTTCTTTGTCGCGCCCGAATGATTCGTCGAGGACGACGCCATACATCCAGCAAACGGGTTCACAGCCAGGCGCGCTTGCATGGCGCTGGATTCGCTCTTCGCCGTCTAACAATTTATCGTAAATCGTAGCGATTTCGCGCTTGCGGCGATTTTTTTGCTGCAATCTCTCGCATTGGGCCACGCCGATCGCGGCCTGGATATTGGTCATTCGATAATTGAATCCGACGAAGTCGTGCACGAAGCGTGTCGGACCAAAAGCCTGATTTCGCAGCAACGCCGCGCGCTCAGCGATTTCCTTGTGTCTTGTGAGCACCATGCCGCCTTCGCCGGTGGTGATGATCTTGTTCGCATAGAAGCTAAAGCAGCTCACATCGCCAATGCCGCCGACGGTTTGCCCGTGATAACGCGCCCCGTGTGCCTGGGCCGCGTCTTCGATGACGGTGAGCTTGTGGCGCTTGGCGATGGCCATGATCGAATTCATGTCGCACGGATGGCCGTACATGTGAACGACCATGATCGCCTTTGTTCGGGGCGAGATCCTGGATTCGATGAGCGCGGGGTCGATACACCAGGTGTCGGGCGTCACGTCCACGAGCACCGGCGTCGCTCCGGTCAGGCAGACCATGTTGGCCGATGCGATCAGTGTGAACGCGGGGATGATCACCTCATCGCCTTCGCCGACGCCAAGCGATTCGAGCGCCAGATGGATGGCAGCCGTCCCGTTGCAGCACGCCACTGAATACGGGACGCCACAAACTGTTGCGATTTGCTTTTCGAATCGCTCGATGAATTCGCCGGACGCGATCCAGTTGCCGCGCATGCAGGCGTCCACGTACTCGCGCTCACGGCCGTCCATGACCGGCGTACAAACGGGGATCGATCGTCTTGAAGTCGTTGCGGTTGTCATTCTTCCTGACGCGAGCGGGTCTTGGGTCGATTGAATGCCTGGTGGGCCGCTTGCGCTCTTCAAGCCTATCGGCATGGAATGCTTTGCGGCTATAGATTGGCAATCAAACCCGGCTTCGGACCGGGGAATATGAATGGGCAGCCGGTCTAATGTGTTCGCGGGGACGAATTGTGATCGCGATCGCGTCTTGCGGCTCCACCGGCGAATTGGACCAAGACGGCCGCACCGGTGAATGCGAGAATCAGGAAAATTACGGCCACCAGCCAAATTCGCCGCTTCGGTCGGTCGGAAAGATCGACTGGCGTGATCCAATCACCGCAATGTGGGCATTGTTGCGTGTCTTCATGGACCTCACGCTTGCAGGACGGGCAATGCAGGAGCACGTCGTCGGGCGAGTCATCGACGATCCATTCGTCCAGCCCGGCGTTGTTATATTCGACTTCGTCTTCCCAGGTCATTCCTCGATTGTAGCATTAGCGTGACACCTCGCACTTGGTGATTGAATCAACGCGATCTCAAATCTACAATGAGGCGACTTTGATCGATCCAACGTTGAAAAATGGCGTGAAATAGCGATGTCTCGTCCACAATCTCCTGGAATGGTCTATCCTCAGATGTCAGTGCGCTCATTCCGCGCGGCACGTTCCCCACGTTGTGTTGTGATTGTCTCGATCATCGCTTGCGTTCTATTGATCGACGCCGCGCCGGCCCACGCATATATCGGACCGGGGGCGGGCTTTGCGATCGGGAGCTCGCTGTTCGCTCTATTTGCGGCCATGCTGTCGGGGTTTGTGGCGATCTTCCTCTGGCCGGTGCGATGGTTGTTTCGTGCGGTGCGCGGGCGTCGAGCGTTGGCGAAAGCACGAGTGAAGCGATTCGTCATTCTGGGGCTCGATGGCATGGAGCCATCGCTCGCGGAAAAATTCATGGCCGAAGGGAAGATGCCGAATCTTGCACGGCTTCGCGAGATGGGAAGCTTTCATAGGCTGGGCACGACCGCCCCACCGCTTTCACCCGTTGCGTGGTCTACATTTCTGACGGGCTGCAATCCCGGCAAGCACAACATTTTTGATTTTCTGACTCGCGACAAGCGAACGTACATGCCGCTATTATCGTCGGTCAGCATTCATGAAAGCCGCAAGGCGCTCAAGATCGGAAAATGGAAGATTCCGATCGGCAAGCCGGACATGCGGCTGCATCGCAAGGGCAAGCCGTTTTGGAACACGCTCGGCGAACACGGAATTTTCAGCAGCATCATTCGCGTGCCGATCACATTTCCGCCCGAGCGGATGCGAGGTGTGCTTCTTTCCGCGATGTGCGTGCCCGATCTTCGTGGAACGCAGGGAACATTTTCGTACTACTCGACGAGCAAGAGCGTCGAAGAGGACTACATCGGCGGCGAGCAGGTTCGCGTCACGCGAGATGGCAAATTCATTCGATCCGCGTTGGTCGGACCGCCGGCTGGCAGCGAAGCTGCGCTTCACAGCGACGAAAACACAAGCAAGAACAATGCCCACGTCGATGGAAACCTAAAATGCCCATTTGAAATAGAGATCATCGATCACGAGCACGCGAGTCTGAAGATCTGCGGCACACAGGTTCCGCTGACATGCGGCGAATACACGCCGTGGGTTCACGTGGAGTTTGCGGCCGCGATGGGCTTGAAGGCTCGCGGAATCTGTCAGTTTCTTTTGATCGCCACGCAGCCAGAGTTCGAATTGTACGTGACGCCGATTCAGATCGATCCTGAGCGACCGGCCATGAACATCGCGCATCCGACCATCTACAGCACCTATCTCGCGAAATCGCAGGGACCGTTCGCGACGCTGGGACTTGCCGAAGACACATGGGGCCTCAACGCGAAGATTCTGGACGATGATGGTTTTCTTCATCAGTGCATGGAGGCCGATGAAGAGCGAGAAAAAATGTTCTTTGACGCGCTGGAAAAAGTACGACGCGGGCTTTGTGTGTGCGTGTTTGACGGCACCGATCGAATCCAACACATGTTCTGGCGATATCTTGATCCGCATCATCCGGCGCACAAGGGTCAAGCGCCCAGGCAGCGCCGCACGGCCATCGAGGATTTGTATCGGCGGATGGATGTGCTGGTAGGCAAGACGATGGCGAAGTGTCAAGGTGACGACACTGTGCTCATGGTGATTTCCGATCACGGTTTCAATTCATTCCGACGAGGCATCGATCTCAATGTGTGGCTGGAACAGAACGGGTATCTTGTCCTCAAACCGGATGGCCGCGGGAAGAAATATCTGGCCGGTGTCGATTGGTCGAAAACGAAAGCGTATTGCCTTGGGCTGGCGGGTATTTGGTTGAACGTGAAAGGCCGCGAGGCGCAGGGAATCGTCGAAGCCGACGATGCGAACGCCCTTCGCGACGAACTCGTTCAGAAGTTGACGGGCTTGCGTGATTCGGCCAACGGCGAGGTGGCGATCAATCGGGCGTTCAACGCTCATCGCATCTACAATGGACCGTATGCGGCAGAAGCGCCTGACCTCATCATCGGGTACAACAAGGACTATCGTGTTTCGTGGGAGGCGGCGATCGGGCAGACGACGGACCAAGTGTTCCACGACAACATGAAGGCCTGGAGCGGCGATCACTGCATTGATCCGAAATTGATTCCGGGCGTGATGTTCTGCAATCGGCGCATCAGCGATGAAAACCCGCGGTTGATGGACATTGGAGCGACGGTGCTGGAGATGTTCGGCGTCGCGACTCCCTCGTACATGGACGGTCGTCCGCTCAATGTCGCGGACGTGGCAGTCATTCCCAAGGGTCAGCGTGCAGCGCATGTCGCGTGAACCATGGGCACTCAATCTCGCGACGCCGCATCTGTTGAAATTTGCGGCGCTCATTGCGCTCGTCGCCGCCGTCATGAGCATTGGTTCGTGTAGTCGAAAATCCGATCAACCCAATGTCATCGTATTGGGCTTTGACGGCATGGATCCGCGGCTCTGCGAGCGACTGATGGACGCTGGCCACATGCCGAATTTCGACGCGATGCGGAAGAAAGGCGGCTATCGCCCGCTGGGTACGAGCATTCCGCCGCAAAGTCCAGTCGCTTGGTCGAATTTTATTACCGGCGCGGATTCCGGCGAGCACGGCATCTTCGATTTCATGCACCGCGATCCCAAGAATCCCGGCGTACCGGTTTACTCGGCCGCTGAGACGAAAGTGAGCGAAGAGGGTTGGCAAGTCGGCGATCATCGCATTCCGCTCACGTTCTGGCCTTTCATGCAGAACCCCACGCAGACGCTACTGACACGACATGGCACTCCATTCTGGGATTATCTTGATGCGGCGGGAATTCCGATTCGCATTTACGATATTCCGTCGAATTATCCGCCAAGTCCATCTCATCATGGCCACATGTGCTGCCTGAGCGGTATGGGCGTGCCGGACATGATGGGAACCTATGGAACATACCAGGCGTTTGCATCGAATGCGGCCCGTCAGATTGATGAAGGCGGCGGCATTCGTCGCCCACTGTCCTTCTCGAACAACGTCGCCCAATCCACGTTGTTCGGCCCTGACAACACCGCGCTCGTGAATCCAATTCGCGCGGAGGTTCCATTTGAAATTTTTCGACATCCCACGCAGCCGTGGATTCGCGTCGACGTGCAGGACAAGACGGTTACGCTGAAGGAAGGCGAATGGAGCGATTGGATCCCGATCGACTATCGCCTGGAGATGCCGGAATTCATGCCGGACACGCACGCGTCGGCGATCTGCCGATTTTACCTGCAAGAGGTGCGGCCCAATTTTCGCCTTTACGTGACGCCGATGAACATCAACCCGTCGGACCCCGGCGATCAAAAAATTTCCGAGCCGACCGGTTTCGTGAAGCAGATATCGGACGAGCTGGGCTTGTCTTACACGACGGGCTTTCAAGAAGATCACAAGGCACTCTCCAATGGCGTGTTTCGCGACGAGGAGTATCTGGCCCAGGCGAAGTACGTTTTGGCTGAGCGGCGAACCCTGCTCGAGTATGCATTGGAGCATTACAAGAACGGCTTTCTATTCTTCTATTTCTCGAGCACCGATCTTCAGGCTCACATGTTCTGGTGGGATGGCGACGAGCGTCATCCGAAGCGCTCTCACGCCGACGCACGCAAATACAATCACGAGATCGAGAAGCTCTACGTCGAGGCCGATGCAATCGTCGGCGAGGTCGTGAAGCGATATGGCGACAAGGCCACGATTCTGGTGATGTCCGATCACGGGTTTTGCAATTTCCGTCGGCAATTTAATCTCAACACCTGGCTCCGCGACAACGGATATTTGAGCCCGAAAGATTGCCAGAGTGTGGCCCCTACCGCGTCGAGCTCAGGGTTGGATTGGTTGCAGACGAAAGCCTACGCGCTCGGGCTGAATGGGCTATACATTAACCTTCAGGGCCGCGAGCGCGACGGCATTGTCAAGCCTGCCGACAAAGACGCGCTGCTCAATGAGATCAGCGCGAAGCTTCTGTCTGTTCGCGATCCGGCCAATGGTCTACCGATCGTCAAAGAGGTCTATCGAGCGGATCAGGTGTATCATGGTCCGTATGCGGCCGCGGGGCCGGATTTGATTGTGGGTTACTATCGCGGCTACAGAGTTTCGTGGGCGAGCACGCTCGGCGAGATTACGAAGGATGTTGTAAGCGATAATGACTCGGCCTGGAGCGCGGATCACTGCATCGCCGCGGATGAAGTGCCGGGTGTCATCTTCAGCAATCGTGCGATCGCCGCTAGGCCCATTTCGCTCATGGACATTGCGCCGACGATTTTGGAGAGGTACAAATTTCCCAAGCCGGAATTTATGCGCGGATCAAGTATCTTCGAGGGTGCGAAAACCGGCGAACCAATTGCGGGAACAAATTAAGATGTCCAAGATAAAAATCGATTCCGCTCTATACGAGCGAGTGAAGGCCATCGCCGAAAAAGCGGGCTATCCGGGACCGGACGAGTTCATTGTTCACATGATTGAGAAAGAGCTCGCCGTGCTCGAATCAGCCGAGAACGATGCCACAGTGACGGAACGTCTAAAGGGTCTTGGATACCTGGAATAGCGAGAATTCCTTTGCCGCATGCCGGACAATCCACTTCTCTGGGAATCGCGTCTCGCGCCGGGCTCTACGTCCACGTCCCCTTCTGCGACAGTAAATGCGGCTATTGCGACTTTTATTCTGTTGCGATCAAAGACCGCGATACTAGCCCGCTCATTGATGCTCTGATCCGCGAGATCGGCGTTCGAGTGCCGGATTCCGGATACGAGATTCAGACGATCTTCTTCGGCGGCGGCACGCCGACCGTCATTCCGATCGAACAACTTGGGGCACTGCTCGCGGCGACACGCGATGCGGTGGATCTATCCAAAGTCGTCGAATTCACAGTGGAAGCGAATCCTGCCACAGTCAATGACGCAAAGGCCGAGTTGCTCGTGCGTAGCGGAGTGACGCGAGTGTCGATGGGCGCGCAGTCGTTCATTCCCAGCGAACTCGCATCGCTCGAACGGTTGCATTCACCTGATGACATTCCACCCTCGGTTGCAACTCTTCGCCGTCACGGCATTAAACAACTCAATCTTGATTTGATTTTCGGCGTGCCGGGTCAAACGCTCGACACGTGGCGAGAATCATTGCGCCGCGCCATCGAACTCAAACCGAACCACATCGCTTGCTATGGATTGACCTACGAGCCCGGAACGAGACTGACTGCACAACGCGAAACCGGGCGACTTCAGTCGTGCGATGAAGACCTTGAGGCCGAGATGTTCGAATGCACCGTCGAAGTGCTCGCGGCTGCTGGTTTTCACCAATACGAAATCAGCAACTTCGCCAAACCGGGCTGCGAATGCCGCCACAATCTTCTGTATTGGCGGAACGAGCCGTACATCGGCATCGGCCCGTCGGCGGCGGGATGCATTCACAATCGCCGATACAAAAATGTCTCCGATATCGGTGGCTACGTGCGAATGATCGGTGCAAGCGGTTTGGCGGAAATTGAGTCCGAAGCCATCGACCGCGAAACGCTCATTCATGAACTTGTGCTGATGCAATTGCGTTTGAATGAAGGACTTGACCTAAGGCTTTTTCGCGAGCGTACCGGCGTCGATCCACGAGAACTTTTCGCCGAGCCGCTGGGCCAACTGAGCAGTTCCGGCCTGATCGAATGGGATGATGCCGCCATCCGTCTGACCCGTCGTGGCCGCCTCCTTGCTAACCATGTCATGGCTGAGCTGGTGGCAGGTTCCGCAGTTTCCGGCGATGTTGCATTGCCGGTGATTGCGGCATAAATTGTTGGGGTTGAATTGACTCCCGAAACCACATAAAAACTGGAGATTTCACATGGCACAACCATACGCGGATATCGTGGGAGCGATCGGACGAACTCCCCTGGTCAAAATCAATCGAATCATCAATGCACCGGCCACGGTGTACGCGAAGCTCGAATTTCAAAATCCGCTATCGAGCGTGAAAGACCGCATTGGGTCGGCCATGATTGAAGCGGGTGAACGCGCCGGCAAGGTCACTCCAAAGACGACCATAGTTGAGCCGACTTCCGGCAACACGGGAATCGCCCTTGCCTTCGTCTGTGCCGCCAAACATTACAAGCTGACGTTGACCATGCCGGACAGCATGTCGGTGGAGCGGCGTTCGATCCTCAAGGCGCTTGGCGCGAACCTCGTGCTCACGCCCGCGGCGGAAGGAATGAAAGGCGCGATCGCCGCGGCCGAACGCTTCATGCGCGAAACTCCGGATTCCTTCATGCCCCAGCAGTTTGAGAATCCCGCGAACCCGGAAATTCACCGCAAGACCACGGCGCAGGAAATCTGGAATGACACCGACGGCAAGGCCGACATCCTAGTGTCGGGGATTGGCACGGGCGGCACGATCACCGGCGTGGGCGAGGTCATCAAATCCAAGAAGCCGTCGTTCAAGTGCATCGCCATCGAGCCGGAGACTTCGCCGGTCATCACGCAGATTCGCAAGGGTCAGCCGCTGCAGCCCGGCCGGCACGCGATCCAGGGCATCGGCGCGGGCTTTATTCCGAAGATTCTGAATCTCGACGTGATCGACGACGTAGCCCTTGTGACCAACGAGGATGCCTATCAATGGGCCCGAAAAGCCGCTAAGGAAGAAGGCATTTTCTGCGGCATTTCCTCCGGCGCGGCTCTTTGCGTGGCCGACCGCGTCGCCCGTGCGCCGGAGAACAAAGGCAAAGTCATCGTGGCCATCCTCCCCAGCGGCGGTGATCGCTACCTATCGACGCCGTTGTTTGCGGAATCGGCGTGACAATCAATTGATGGACGTACCGCGATCGGAGTCAGGACAAGAATAGATTTTCTCCGAGTAGATTTTTTGGAGCCTTTGGATCCTCTCGTCTGGGTCATCAGTGTGGTTTCGGATTAGTCTTCGTGCCTCGAGATAATCTTTGCCTTCATGGGCGAGGACCACGATTGCGGCAATGCGAAGGTTGGAATCAGACTGTTCAAGCAAACCGGCCATTTCACGGACAACATCCGGACTCGGCGGGCGATCGACCAACTGCATGATGGCCGCTGCGCGAATTCCGACGTCGCCGTCATGCAGGAGCTTTTGATATTGGGTTTCGGCCATTGGACATTTCAAACCAGTTCTCGCCAGGGTACGGAGTGCCGCCTGGCGGACGGATTCATTGTCATGCCCGAGAAGTGAAGTCAGGAGAATTGCTGTTTCCTCGCTTGGGTATCGTTCAAGTTGTGTGATCGCATCGACGCGCCCGCGCAATGATGCATCCCGAAGCGCTCTGAAATTCGCATGTTGAATTCCCATCTTGTCAGATTTGGCCTTTTCCACGGCCCCTCGATAAACGCGCCCCAATCCGACATTGCTGATCAGTTCAATCGGAATTTTCCCGGTTTGATGACCCCGAAATCGATCTGGAACTGGAGGTCCGGCGCTCGCGATGAACACATGATCGACATAGGCGCGATAGCGGAGCATGCTGGGCGCGCCGGATTTTGGATAAATCCCAAGAAATCGGAAGAATTCACTGGGCCGCAATGAGGGATATTGGTCGTAGCTATTTCCGCACCATGAGTAATAATGATCCTGCGCTCTCTCCCAAAGGCCGTTGCCGCTCAAGACTTCGAGCTTGATGAACAAGTCGCCATCCTGTGCCGCGAACCCAATCCAGTATGGCGTTCGATTGACGAGATAAAGAACGATGCCTCCGCGACGGTGATCATTGAAGTCGGCAAAAAGGGTTAGTTGGCCATCAGGTGTAATGACATTTGAAGGCAATTTGGAAATTGGAATGGCCGGTCCGGCCCTATCGCTAAAGTCCGTAGGCAGATCGTCAGCACATGCAGTCAAGAATGCAGACGCCAGAATCCCCGCGATCGTTACGCCAATAAGAATGCGGGCCATAAGCGATGTCCCTTAGAAAAGCGGCTGCTCCTTTCCTATTGTATGCACATTGTAAGACTGCGCCGCAACAAACCGATATTACGCAGCCGTAGTATGACCTTGCTTTCGAGTCCTTTCGCCCCCTTGAGGTTTGCGTCGGGCACCGATACCTTCGTCCGGAGGTTCCTTGGGTTCCGGGCGATGAATCGATTCAGGAGACGTCACTGCTTCTTTTTCGACGGCTTTTGGTTTGAATCCAGACGAAGGCTCGGTCGGCGCCGTCCGCCGCTGGGACACTTCGTTGACCGTGGACTGAACATCCGCGTGACCGCTATCGCGAAATACGAAACAATACCCTCCCGCTCCCACCGCCAATGCCGCCACCAATCCCAGCGCCACTCGTTGTGATTTTTCTCGGTCCATCGCAAGTCTCCTGACAGCGAAAGATTGACGCGTCGTGAAACGCTCGTCGCCGAACACCTTGATCCGACACATTGTTTGATGCTGGACGCGTGGAAAAGTTCCGCGTGGGCACAATTTGCAAGGGATTTCGGCGGTTGCGTGGAAAGACCGCTTCGTTATCATTCGTGACAGTTTTCACGAAGTTCTGTCGTATAACGCAATCTCAAAGTGCGAAACGGGAGCGCAGGCGAGCGTGACGCAGTTTTCAGTACCCTGGCAGGTTGATCGGCAGGTTCAATACGGTGCCACCGCGCGCGGGTTGATCGCAATTGGGCGCGGGATTTACCGCATATTCGGGCCGATCATTGCCCGGTTTCCCGGTGCGATCCTGATCAGCGCCATCATCGGCGTGTGCTTCGTCGTCTGGATTCACGCCCTCGCCTTTGCGTACGTTGACGTGCGGATTCTGGAGCCGGCGGCCGCAGATCATGTGGCGTTGCCTGTAGCGGCACTTACGTCACCGTCGACTTGGGGCCTGACGCCGTCAGTAATCGATACCTATATCGTTCGTAGCGACGGCTGGGCAAAGGGCGCGGCGGGAATTCTCAAATATCTTTTGTGGCCTGTGCAATTCGGAATTCTGCGAGATTTCATCGCTCTCGGTGCAATCTTCGGATTATTTAACATCATTCCGATTTATACGATCTGGTGGGAACGGAAAGTTGCTGGCCGCATTCAATCGAGGCTGGGTCCTATGCGTGTCGGGGGCTGGCACGGCTGGTCGCAGTCATTGGCCGACGGCATCAAGCTCATGCTCAAAGAAGACTTGATTCCGAAGGACGCTGATTCCATTCTGTTTCGACTCGCGCCGTATCTGGCGATTATCCCCGCGGCACTAGGCTTCGTCGCTCTTCCGTTCGGCGATCGATATGTGTTCCGCGATCTCGACGTGGCGCTCGTTTTCATCCTCGGCGTTCTCGGCATCGAAGTCGTGGGCGTGATCCTCGCCGGCTGGGCGTCGAATAATAAGTGGAGCGTATACGGCGCAATGCGAGAAGCGTGCCAGATGGTGTCATACGAGATACCGATGGGCATGGCCTTGATGGTGCCGGTCGTGACCGCGGGCACGCTGAGCCTCCGCAAGATTGGCGACCTCCAATCCGACGGATGGTTCTCGTGGTTTGCATTCAATAGCCCGTTCGCATTTGCGGCCTTCGTTGTTTACTTCATCGCGTCACTGGCAAGTTGCAAGCGAGCGCCATTTGATCTGCCTGAGGCTGAGAGTGAACTTGTCGCAGGTTTTCACACCGAGTATTCCGGGCTTCGCTGGAGCTTTTTCTTTTTCGCCGAATATGCGGCCATGTTCATCGTCGGCGGGCTGGCGTCGATTCTGTTTCTCGGGGCATGGAACTCGCCGCTGCCGTCGTCATGGGGAAATGCGATCGCGACGGCTCTGGGCGATCATCAGGTTATCGCGCGTGGGATCAACGGAGTTTTGTTCAGCGGGCCCATCTGGTTCCTCGTCAAATGCGTGTTCTTCCTGTATGTTCAAATCTGGCTGCGATGGACGCTGCCGCGAATCCGAATCGATCAGGTGTTGTATAGCTGCGTGCAGGTCATGCTGCCGCTGACGATGGTATGGCTCGCGTGGTGAATTTGATTTTGGGCGCGATCGGCGTTGTGTTTGTGCTTGGTTTCATCGCGATCGCGGCGTATGGCTTCTACCATCGCCGCCGACTACCGGGAAGTCTTGCGGTGGATGCGCTGCCGGGAGCATAGCGTGAAGAGTGAAGAGCGAAGATTGAAGATCGAAATGGGAACAGTGCATATGGTCTGTCCCTCTCGATCTTCGCCATTCGCTCTTCGATCTTGCTTTTCGGTCGGAGCGCTTTTCCTATCGTTCGCAAGCACTGCTTTCGCGAGCGCGGGAACAGCTATCGATCGGGGAGTTATGACCGCTGCTCCCGCAGGAAAGCTCGAATGGCTTCTGTTCAACTTGGTTGCGGGAGGTGTTGTCGCATCCGTGATCGGCGTGTGCGTGAGCCGCAATATCGTGCGAATGGCCGTCTGGCTTTTTATCTGCCTCGGTTCCGTGGCGATGTTGTACTTCATGCTTGCGGCGAATTTTCTGGGCGCGATCCAGTTGATTGTCTACGCGGGCGGCACTCTGGTGCTGCTGATTTTCGGCGTGATGCTCACGAGCAAGTCGCCGTGGGTGCGCTGGGAAGCACCTCTGGTTGAAATGATCGCGGCGGGTGTCGTGTGCGTGACACTGCTGGTAAGTCTATGGGCCGTGCTCTTGCGCACGACCTGGTCCGGCTTGGAATCGGTCTCGCCGGGTGCGTCGCTTGCGACGATCGGCGAGAAGTTGATCAACGTGTACCTGGTTCCGTTCGAAGTGGCCGGCGTGCTGCTGATGATCGTGATGGTCGGGGCGGCTCATTTGGCAAGGCAGGAGGAGTAAGATCGGAGAACGAATACTGAAGATCGAATTGTATTTTTCGATCTTCGCCATTCGCACTTCGCTTTTCTTGAAATCGATGACAATCGGTCTAACACATTATCTTGTCGTCGCAGCCGTCCTTTTCTGCGGCGGCCTGTTCACTATGATGACCAAGCGCAACGCCGTCGGAATTCTCATCGGCGTTGAGCTGGTGCTCACGAGTTCAATCCTAAATTTCGTGGCCTTCGATCGCTATCTTGGCAAAGGCCGGGTCGATGGTCAGATCACCGGACTGTTTATTATTGTGCTTGCTGCCGCCGAAGCAGCAATTGCGGTCGCAATTTGCATTAACGTCTATAAGAACCTTTCGACGGTGGATGTGGATCGAGCAACAAGGCTGCAGGGATGAACCCCTTTGTGGGACAGGCTTTCCAGCCTGTCATGCTGTGACCGACTAGAAAGTCGGTCCCACAGGAACTGATGAACGGTCACTCATACGAACTCGCTCTTGCTGCAGGCGTCCTCTCGCCATTGTTTTCATTTTGGGCGCTGGTTTTCCTTGGGCCAAGAATGGGGAAACCAATTGCCGGCTGGTTCGGCGTCATTCTCGGCATGGGTGTTCCACTGGCGATGGCCGCGTATGTCCTGCTAGGGTGGCTCGGCCTGGATGCGGCGGCACGCGCACAATTGACCGTCAACGCGATTCGCCTGCACTGGGCCTATCTCGGCAGTGTGCCCGTCACGATCGGCGTCAAGCTCGATTCGCTCACAGTGGCCATGTTCTTCATGGTCACGTTCATCGCCTTTTGGATTTTCTTTTTCAGCGTCGGCTACATGGCCGGTCATAGCGACGAAGTAGATCATCAGAGCAAATACCATCGCTTCTTCGCGTATCTTTCACTGTTCGGCTTCTCGATGCTCGGGCTGGTGGTGAGCAGCAGCCTGCTCTTTCTATTCATCTTCTGGGAACTTGTTGGCCTTTGCAGTTATCTGCTGATCGGATTCTATTTCGACAGGCAATACGCCACGCGGGCGGCCATGAAGGCCTTCATCACCAATCGAGTCGGCGACTTCGGCTTCATCATCGGGCTGATGCTCGTGTATTTTCATTTGCACACGCTCGATCTCGATGAGGCCGCCAGGAATTTTGCGGCTCAGCACGCTTCAGGAACTGGCATTTTCGCAAACACGTTTGCGTTATTCGGCTTCGCATTACCGACGTTGATGGGCATCGGATTGTTCTGCGGCGCGATGGGCAAGAGCGCTCAATTCCCGCTGCACGTCTGGCTTCCTGATGCGATGGCCGGTCCGACTCCGGTTAGCGCGCTCATTCACGCGGCAACGATGGTGGCCGCCGGCGTCTATCTCGTGGCCCGAGTGTTCCGATTGATGACGCCCGATGCGTTGATGTTCATTTCCACGATCGGCTGCCTGACGCTATTCCTGATGGCATTGATCGCAATTGTGCAAACCGACATCAAGAAATGTCTGGCGTATTCAACGCTATCGCAACTTGGGTACATGATCTTCGGCTTGGGCTGCGGGGCGTGGATTGCGGCCTTGTTTCATCTCATCACGCACGCATTTTTCAAGGCCATGCTCTTCCTCGGCTCGGGCCAGGTCATCGAAGGCTGCCATCACGAGCAGGACATGCGCAAAATGGGCGGGCTGATCAAAAAGATGCCCGTGACAGGAATCACATTTCTAATCGGCGTGCTGGCAATTGCAGGGTTTGGGATCCCCGGCACGTCGATCGGACTGGGCGGATTTTTTTCCAAGGATGAAATTCTCGCGGTCGCATATGCCCGTGCGTTTCAGTGGGACGACGTGAAGAAATTCGAATCGTCGCATGAGCGCGGCGGCGAGGAACATCATTCGACGGAAAATACACCCCAACAGAATGGCGAATTGAATGATCCAAAGAGCAAAGTGCGAATGGCGAAGATCGAATCGGGCGAACAATTCCGCCTCGTGAGCGATGAGCCGCCACACAAAGCTGCCGCCGCCTCGCCGGAAACAACCGAGCCGGAGCATTCGGCCCACAGAATGGCATCAATCTTCGCGGGCACGAAACCGCTGCCATCCTGGATGTTCTGGCTGGCGATTGCGACGGCCTACATTACGCCCTTCTACATGATGCGGGCGTGGTGGATGACGTTTATGGGCAAGCCGCGCGACGAGCACGTTCATCATCATGCTCACGAAAGCTCGTTGATGTTCATCCCTCTCATTGTTCTCGCCGGCGGCACGCTTGTCTCCAGTTATTTTCTGTTCCGGCCATTGATCGCGGATGCTTCCGCCGTTGCGAGTGCCGCGCCAATGGTTCTGGCGACAGATGGCGCTGTGCATACGCAAGCAATTTCCGCAGCGCATCACTGGCTCGAATACGGCGTCGGTTTTGCGTTCGCAATCGGTTTCATATTCGCAATCGCAATCTATGCGCGAGGATTGGAGATCGCACGGCGGATTCAGAATCTATTCTTCGTCTGGCCGGTGCATGCTTTGCTCGTCCACAAATACTACATCGACGAAATTTATGATCTCGTCTGGGTAAAGGGCTGCCTGCTTGTGGCGAACATTTGCAGGTTCTTTGACACCTGGATCGTCGATCTCGTTTTCGATACGCTTGCGGCGGGCACCGAGCGATTGGCCGCGTTCTCCGGGCTGGTCCTCGACAATCACGGCGTGGACGGCGTGGTCAATGGCGTGGCCAGCACGTCAATGGACGTTTCTGATGTGCTTCGCGGCCCACAGACGGGTCGTATCCGCAACTATGTCTTATTCGCCGCCGGCGCGGCGACGATGATTATTGTCTTGCTCCTTTGGGTTGGCGTGCGATCGGCAACTGCCGTCACGCCGTAGTCAAAGAAATCGATTATGGACCATATTCTCAGTTGGACGGTATTTGTTCCCGCAATCGGCGCACTTCTCTGCTTATTCGCACCGAAGCGGAAAATTCGTGGCGTCGCGGTCATTACCACCGTCGTCGCGCTCTTGCTTTCGCTTACCCTTTTCAAAACGTTTCTAGGCAACGGTCACGACCCGTCCTCCGTTTTCGGGCAACGCTATGGCACATTGCATCACGTCGAGCGCGCCCCGTGGATCGAAGTCCCCGGCAAATTCACGATCGAGTATTTCCTAGGCATCGATGGGCTTGGTTTTCCATTATTCGTCCTGACCACGTTTGTCTCTTTTCTGGCGTGCCTGGCTAGTTGGAATTTCGATCATTGGAAAAACAACAAAGGCGAGCGGGCTTATTATATTCTCTTTTTGCTGCTAGAGACGGGAATGCTCGGCGTGTTCGTCTCGCTCGATTTCTTCCTCTTCTACATCTTCTGGGAAGTCATGCTCTTGCCCATGTATTTCCTGATCGGCGTGTGGGGCGGGCCGCGAAAGGAATATGCGGCCATCAAGTTCTTTTTGTTCACTTTGGCCGGTTCAGTGCTGATGCTCGTCGCCCTCGTGGCGATGTATTTCTATAGTGCGACGGCGATCGAGCAGGCCGGCGGCTTGGTCGCGAGCGTGTATCGCCACGGGGTCAACATCACGCACGGCACGTTTGATTTGATCGAGCTGGCGACGAATCCGGCGATCCAGGCCTCCTTCGCATCGAAGACTACGCTGTTCCTCGGATATCCGATCGCGCCGATCATGTTCATGTTTTTGTTCATCGGCTTTGCCATCAAGCTGCCCAGCGTGCCGGTACACACCTGGCTGCCGGATGCACACGTCGAAGCGCCGACGCCGATCAGCATGATCCTTGCCGGCGTGCTCTTGAAGATGGGCGGCTATGGCTTTCTGCGAGTCTGCTATCCGATTTTTCCCGAGGGCGGGAAGTATTGGGCGTTCACGCTCGCGACGGTCGGGGTCGTCAGCATTCTGTATGGCGCGCTCTGTGCGATGGCCCAAAGCGATTTCAAGAAGCTGGTGGCCTACAGTTCCGTTTCGCACATGGGCTATGTGCTCCTCGGTATTGCGGTCATGACGGATACAGGATTCCAGGGGGCCATGTTCCAGATGATCGCTCACGGCGTCAGCTCGCCGATGTGCTTCTTTCTGGTCGGCGTGATTTATGACCGCGCCCATCATCGGGAGATCAATCGTTTCGGCGGCTTGTGGCTCACAATGCCGCGATATGGCACTCTGGCGACGATCGGCTTTTTCGCGTCGCTGGGCTTGCCGGGCATGTGCGGATTCATCGGTGAGCTTTGGGTGCTCATTGGCACGTTCCAGGCCGGTGCGAAGTACACCTGGGCGTATCCGATGGCAATCCTGGCGGCGAGCGGCGTGATTTTGACTGCTGGATATATTCTCTGGCTCATTCGCCGTGTTTATCTCGGCAAGGAGCGCGAGGAATATGCGGATTATTCCGACGCCGACCCGCGCGAGACATTGATTCTGATTCCAATGGCGGCGCTGTGCATCGCAATGGGCGTGTTGCCCATGCAGACCGTGTTCAACTATACGAACGGAACGTTGAATCAGGTGTTGGCCCATGTGACGGGCGGACAGTGAAGACTGAAGTTAGAAGTGAGAATATGGAAAAGGCGCCTGATTCCGTTCAGTCAAACGGCGTTTCAAGTGGATTTTTCACTCTTCTATCTTCAGTCTTCGAACTTCGCTCGGCCTGACTTACGGTAACTTTTGAACATGAATTCCTGGTCCTCATTTCCCATTGGCGAGCACTTGTTCCTGTTCTCGCCCATGATCGCGCTCATCGCGACGATGCTCGTGATTGTCGGCGCGCCACTCGTCGCCGGACGCGGATCTCGAACGATTGCCGGAGTCGCGGTCATGGGAATCGCCGCCGGCCTAGTCCTTTCCATTCGCGTGGCTATGCATGTCGGCCGCGGCACCAGCGGGTTCTCATTGCAACCGGCGGCGGGACTCCTCATTGTTGATTCCGTGTCCGCGGCGTTTCAGATCATTCTGTTCTTGTTCCTTGCCGCGGTGACGTATCTTTGGTGGATCGGCTCGGTCGAAACAGAGTCAAATGCCCCGGAATTTTTCATTCTCCTGCTGGGCAGCGCATTTGGCATGGCCCTGATGGTCAGCTCGACCAATTTACTCGGCATCGTCGTGGCCATTGAAACGGCGTCTCTGCCGAGTTACGCGCTCGTCGGATTCGATAAGCGCGACCGTGTGGCCGCCGAGGCTTCGCTGAAGTATATGATTTTCGGCGCGGTTTCCGCGGCCATCATGCTCTACGGCGCGAGCCTGCTTTACGGTCTCGTGGGAAGCCTTAGCGTCGTCGATCTTGCCCATTATTCAATTACCAAGTTCGCCGACGGTCCACCGTTGCTCTTGATCGTGGGTCTCCTCTGCTTTATGGCGGGGATCGCGTTCAAGATTTCCGCCGTGCCGATGCATTTCTGGTGCCCGGATGCGTTCGAAGGCGCTAAGATCGAAGTGACGACATGGCTGAGCGTCGTCAGCAAGGCCGCGGGATTGATTCTTTTGGCGCGGCTTGTATCGATCTTCAGCGGCATCATCGATTCTCCGCGAGCCATGTCCATTTTGGGACCACTGGCGTGGGCCTTGGGACTCATGGCCGCAGTAACCTGCACCGTCGGCAATTTCGCTGCCTATAAACAAGTCAGCGTCAAGCGAATGCTGGCCTATTCGTCGATCGCGCATGCGGGGTACATGATGATGGCGGCGACCGCTTTTTTGCATCCTGCGACGAATCAATATGCAACCCCCGCGTCAGCACTCTTGATTTACATCGTGATTTATCTGTTCATGAATTTGGGCGCGTTCGGCGTGACGGCCATGATCGTCTGGCACGAGGGCAATGACCGCATCGACTCATTTACCGGCTTGATTCGTCGCGCACCGTGGCTTGCGGTTCCAATGGTGATCTGCCTGGTGTCATTGGTGGGACTTCCACCGCTGGCCGGCTTCCTTGGAAAATGGTGGATCCTCCTGGTCCTCGGAAGCACAGGAACGCCGCTGGCATGGATTTTGATCACGGTCTTGGCGATCAATACGTTGATCAGTTTGTATTTCTACATGCGGCTCGTCGTGGTGATGACTCTGCGGGACGATGGTCGGCCCGAAGTGAAGTGTCCAATCGGCGGCGTCGCCCTGGTCAACGCTTGTGCGGCCATGCTCCTGATCATGTTCTTCTTTGCCCAGCCGATGAGGGCCGCCGCCGATCGCTATGCGAATTCGTTCTACTCAACCTCCTCTGCGAAAATTACGCAAGGTGATGCACCCGCGTCAACTTCAATTCAGTCATTGAGCGTGTCTGATTCGGACGACACATTGTTTCCAATTTACGTTCAACGAATTCCCCCGACTCAAGAGCACCGTTGATGGACGAAATCGATCTATTGAACGAACTGCTTTCTGTCGAACAGGCCAATTACGCCGCCCGGCTCGTCGAATCCACCGTCTATGTCGGTTCGGATTCAATGCAGGCCGATCGCGTCGTCGAGCGAATGGCCAGGACCAATCGCGAGCACTGTGAGCAGCTCACGGATTTGATTCTCGATCTCGGCGGCAGTCCGACGCCGCGGCGCTTCGACACGATCACGGCCGATCTACATTTTCAGGATTTGGCCTTTCTTCTTCCCCGCTTGATAGAATATCAAAAGGGCCTGGTGGCAAAATACGAAGAGATTGTGCCGCGGCTCTCGATGATCCCAAGAGCGCAATCGCTCGCGGCGAGAATCCTCGAACGTCATCAGCGAGACCTGTCCTCGCTCGGAGCATTTTCTCACAGTTCTGCGGAACCGATCCATTGAGTGGCCGGCTTGATTGCATCGCACCGAAGAGTGAATCCAATGGATGAATTGGCTCGGTTATCACTGGATGAATTCCTGAATCGATTGGCCGATCGTACTCCCACGCCCGGCGGAGGTAGTGTCGCCGCAACGTCCGGGGCTTGTGCCTGCGCGTTGGCGCGAATGGTCACCGCATATTCCATCGGAAAAAATGCGGACCCCAAAACGCGTGCCACGCTCGAAGAAGCTGCTGTATCGCTCCGAGGTCTGGATGAGTTGATGAGAGCCTTGATCACGCAAGATGCTCGGGCGTATGAAGAAATCACTTCGGCCGCGAAGTCCATGAAGACCAATGAATTGAACGAGATTCGTGAGACATTCCAACAGGCGCTGATGGCGGGAGCAGCCATCCCGATGGAGATCGCGGCGATTGCGTCGCGTCTGCTTGCCATGCTGGACGGGCTTCGCGATCGATTGAATGCTCGCCTACTGAGCGATCTTGGCGTTGTTGCTGTGCTGGCGGAGGCGTCGGCTACTGCCGCGGGCTTCATGGTTCAGACAAACCTCTCCGACATTGTGGATCATGCCGTGAAATCCAGGATCGCGAGAGAGCTCGACGCCATTCTGGGACATTGCCGGGAATCCAGGCGGAACATCGAGTCATTCGTACGCTCCACGCTTGAGACGACCTGACGCTCCGGTCGATATATCTTTCGATGTCTGACGACCGTGCTTACAAGCTGGACATTCCAGGCCTCTCGCCTTCACACGGCGATGAATCGGCTCGTGCAAGTGACGGCAAACGTCCGTGGGTCGGCGTGCGATTCGATTGCTGCTGCGTGTACACCCGCGTGTATCGCGACGCTGACGCGAGCGCTTATGAAGGTCGCTGCCCGAAGTGCGGCCGCAAGGTCCGCCTGGTCGTCGGCCCCAAAGGCACCCGCGCCCGATTCTTCGCCGCGGAATAAGCCGCACCTTCGTGTCTATAATAAATCGCTATAATAATTCCGTGTCGCATATCCTTCCTCGATGATATTGCCTCCCCCCTTGAAAAGGGGGGACACAGGGGGGTTTCCATCGGCACTGCGAGGAAGAAAGCTTGCTGCAATCATCCAAAGTTCGGTACCGTGAATTCCGCGAAAAGCGTATGCGCGGCGGGCTGCGCACTTCGCCATCCTTGAGCAGTGAACGTCCCGTTCGAGATCGCGGTGTCCGCAAGCGATATCTACGCGAATATCGCAAATGGCTTTGGCCATATCGCTGGCGACTCGCCACCGTATTCGTGCTCGCCCTCGTCAGCGCCGTGCTTAATCTCGTGCTCCCGATGGCCACCAAATACATCGTGGATGACATTCTTCCGAATGTGAAGGGGGATCCGGCCAAGCGCTTGAGCGAACTGATCTGGCTCTCCGCGGGCATGATAGCCTTGCTAACATTTACGCAAGGCATCGACACGCTTCGCTCGTACCTTATGTCCATCCTGAATGCGAAGGTGATTTTTCGGCTGCGGCAAAGGCTTTTCGATCGTTTCCTGCGGCTGCCGCTCAGCGACCTTTCGGAACTGAAGTCCGGCGGAATCGTCTCGCGCCTCTCGCAGGACACCGACAAAGTCACCGGCATGGTGCAGATGGGACTGATCACGCCGGGCGTCGCGGCCATGCGCGTCATCCTCACCGTCGGCGTGCTCTTTTTCATCAGTTGGCGGATGGCGTTGGTCGCGAGTCTGATGATCCCGCCGATCGTGCTCATCAACCTGATCTGGATTCAAAAGGTTCGCCCGATATATCGCACGATGGCCGAAGACCGCGAACGCATCGACGCCCGCGTGACGGAGACGTTCGGTGGCATTCGAGTCGTAAGAGCATTTCGCCGCGAGCGACGCGAGGAGCGGGATTACGCTCTCGGCCATCACACAATCATTCGCAAGAACCTCCTGGCAGAGCGATTGCAGCTTGTCGTCAATGCGGGCTGGGGACTGGTCGTGCCCGCGACGACGGTCGCGATCGTCGGAGTCGGCGGGTATCTGGTGATTCGCGGCATGGGCAGCGTGGGCGACATTATCGCGTTCCAGATGTACGCGATCATGCTGTTGCACCCACTTTCGCTGATCGTCAATTCGTTCAGCACGACGCAGCAAGCCCTCGCGGCCCTCGAACGCGTCTTCGATATCCTCGAACGCCCGCAGGAAAAGCCGGATCGACAGAACGCAATCGAGTGCCCGTTCCCAATCGAGGAAATCCGATTCGACGACGTAGGCTTCGAATATCGCTCGGGCCTGCCCGTGCTGCACAATGTGTCGCTCACCGTTCCGGCCGGCAAAGTTGTGGCACTCGTCGGCCCCAGCGGCGGCGGCAAAACCACGCTCACTGATCTTGTGGCTCGATTTTACGATCCCACGGTTGGGGCCGTCCGCATCAATGGAATCGATCTTCGTGATTTGCGGCTTGGCAGCTACCGCAATCGCCTCGCGATCGTGCCACAGGAGACGTTTCTCTTTGACGGCACTGTGAAGGAGAACGTCGCCTATGGCGCCCGTGGCGCGAGCGACGAGGCGATCCTCGACGCCGCCCGTCGCGCCAACGCGCACGAATTCATCGAGCGGCTGCCGGAGCAATACGACACGATCATCGGCGAACGCGGCGTAAAGCTCTCCGGCGGTCAGCGGCAGCGAATCAGCATCGCTCGTGCCATTCTCGCCGATCCTGAAATTCTCATCCTCGATGAGGCCACCAGCAATCTCGACACGGAAAGCGAACAGCTCATTCAGGCCTCCATCGCCGAGCTGCTTTCCAACCGCACGACGTTCGTCATCGCCCACCGCCTCAGCACGGTGACGCACGCGGACATGATCGTCGTGCTGCACCTTGGCCGTATCGTCGAACTGGGCACGCATACCGAACTCCTCGCCGCCGACGGCCTGTACCGCGAAATGGTCGAACGCCAACGCCGCTTTACCGACGTGGGCGAGAATGCGCTGGCGTGGGAGTAGTTTGCTTCTCTGGGCCACGGTAGAATATGGCAGACTATTGACTGGGCATGAGTGTATTTTCGCTGCAAGGGATGAATCGAAGATGATCTGGGAATGGCGACGAAAAACCACGGTCAAGCCAGGCGGCAAGGTGGAAGTCTTGTTGCCGGAATTATCTGACGGCCAGACGGTTGAAGTCGTAATTCGTGGCGAAACCAAAGCTGGCTCAAATGGCAAACGGACCGGTTTCGGGAGCGCCAGCGGGCGGATCAAGGTCGGCGATGATTTTGATGCGCCCATTTCCGATTTCGATGACTACAAATAATGCGATTAGTTCTCGATACGCATACTTTCCTGTGGTTCGTCGAGGGGAGTGCACGGCTTTCTGCCAAAGCAAGAGATCATATTGAGGATTCCGACAATGAGATCCTGTTGAGCATCGCCAGCCTGTGGGAAATGGCCATCAAGATCAGCCTTAGGAGACTTGATGCGCCGCATCCGTTCGCGGACTTCATACAAAGCCAACTTGAGCTTAGTTCGATACAGTTGCTTGAAATCCGTCCGCAGCACACGTACGCCATTGCGAATCTGCCGTTTTACCATCGTGATCCATTCGACCGCCTGCTGGCCGCGCAGTGTCTGAGCGAAGGACTGATCCTCATTAGCTCGGACGGCGTGTTTGAGAAATATGGCGTAGAGCGACTTTGGTAGCTTCAACGCTCCGCACTTCCGAATAACGAGTGAATTTCCGCGTCAGTCGGCGAGCGCGCCGTTGAAGTCCACCCCGCCGCAAGCAAGGGCCCAAGTGAGGGAAGGAATCTTATGAAAATCGGACGGCTGTCGCTAAAGAGCCAGCCCTCGCCCGTGCCACGAAAATCCAGAACTAAGTGATGTGTCTCCGGTGAAAACATAGAGAATCTTAGCCTACGCCACCACGCCCGATCCTCCTGCCGCACGAAACCGCCGGGCACCAGCCACCAGCGGCGGTCATAAATTAACGGAACGAACCATTGCAGAACGATGATCGCAATCACGAAAGCAAAGAGAAGCCCGCGCCGCCAACTGAAAGTGCCCTTTAGCATTTCCCAAACGGAAAACCACACCCACATTTGAGCGGCGAAGAATAGAAACGACCCTGTTGGGTTTCGCATGTGTCGGGGGAAGTGCCACCATTTGACCGTGGGAATCGGGTCCTTTTTCGCAGACAGCGAATATCTTTCATCAACGCGCGCCAAAAGGTCGGCGGCATCGGGTTCATTCCAAAAATCAACCGGTTCAAATGAGACATCAAGGCCTGACATTGCTCGTGCGTTTGTATTCTTGCGATCAATGATGATTGTCGTGAAGCCAAGCGGAATCGCGGGAATCTCCCGAATGCGGTGTCCCCAACCGTCACCGGCCCGCAGCAATGCGTGTTCGACAACCCTATGCGGCAACCGTACGACCCCGGCTAGGTTCGCCTCGATTGCTTCAAGCCGGGCTAGCCGCCTGCGAGTGCCGCCTGATTTTGGATGCCGCCGACGATATGCTCGCCAATACGCCCAAAGAATGGGCGCTACGATCACTATGCCCAGCGAACCGATGCAGATTTGAGTCAGGCTGACATCCGCCGTGACCAATGCAACCGCCAGCACAATGGCGAACCCCAATAGCGTTACAATGTAGAGAATCAGCGTGATGATAGCGAGTACGCCTCTGTCCCCGCCAACCCGCGCTTCAAGCGGGCAAATAACAAACCGGATACGGGTTCTCATGTCTCACGCTTTGCAAGTGCCATTTTCGAGCAACACGGCGGCGCTCACTAGCAAATCATTATTGATAGAGCGCTGCTCAAGTTATAGCACGTGGAGAATTGCCATGCCACAAGATCGCGAAACTCTGCGCCGGTCGAGTTCATCGTGGAAGGGTCATGCAATGAAACCAGCCGCCGTCTATGCCTCGCTGCGTTATTGCCTCCGGCCATTTCGACTTTTCGACTTCTCGACTTTTCGACGTTTCTCCGCTTGCCTCGTTGCCTTTTTTCGATCTTCGCCATTCGCTCTTCGCTCTTCTGGTTTCCCGAATTCCGCATCCAAATTCGCTCTTCGCTATTCGAAATTCCCCATTCCAATCAGTGCCACGCCATGACATTCGTGAAAATTATCCTTGCCAAACGAACCCATTTGAAAGTGTCAATGAAATGCGAGCGACCGATAATTTCCGCTCACAGATGCTCAAATCGTTGGACGGGCGAGTGAAGGTTGCTGCGGCCTCAGCTCTTCATTCCCAATCCCAGCAGCAGGATCGGGCGAAGAATGGTCCACCAGTCGATGATCGGTTTCATCTTGGTGAAGCCGAGCGAACGCGGGGGATAGACTTTCGTACAAGGCACTTCGGTGTGGAGATAGCCGAGGGTGATGACTTTCCAAAGCAGATAGACTTCCAGGCCATAGGAGTCAAGCCAGCGTTGGTCCGGGTCGATGCGAGGATCGTCGAGGATGCTCAACCTAAATGCGCGGAAGCCGTTGGTGCTTTCGGTGAGGGGCTTGCCGGCGAAGCGGCTCATCAACCAGGGGTGCAAGCGCGTGGCCAGGCGGCGGTAGAGTGGCATGTCACCTGCGGCGCTGCCACCCGCAAGATACCGCGAGCCCATCACGAAGTCGGCCTTGTTATCGCAAATCGGATCGAGCAAGCGCGGGATTTCCGCGGGATTGTCCTTGTTGTTTCCCGCGAGGATGACAGCGAGATCGTGCCCCGTGCTGCGACCGAATTGCAAACCGGCACGAATCGCCGCACCAACGCCGCAAATGCGACCTAGGGAGATCACTCTGGCGCCGCGCCGCAAGGCGACTTCGGGTGTCGAATCGGTCGAGCCGTCATCGACGACGAGAACCGCATCGACAAGATCAAAATCAATGCGTTCGACGACGCGGCCGATCTTCAACTCCTCGTCGCGAGCGGGAATGACGGCGATGATGGACTTTCCCTTGTACATGTTTAATTGATGAGCTTGAGGCCTGACGCACATTCTGCGTAACGACGATTGCACGATTCACAAGCCAAAATCTTGAGAGCCTTTCCGCAAACACACGCCCAGCCGTGTTGTCGCGCGGGGTTGTCGAGCATCAGCGCATGGTCGGACACGTCGCGGGTGACGACGGCGCCGGCGGCGATCATGGCGAAGCGACCGATGGTGATTCCGCAGAGGATCACCGCGCCGGCCCCAATCGATGCGCCCTGCTTCACCGTCGTTGGGCTGAGCCAATTCTCAACGTGTGCATAGCGGTCGCGCGCGTGCAGCGAGCGCGGACTGCGCGGATGGCGATCGTTCGTGAACACGGCCAACGGCCCGACGAACACGTCATCCTCCAGCGTCACGCCGTTCCATATTGCAACACCGTTTTTGATGGTCACGCGATCCCCGACTCTCGCGCCGGATTCGATGAACGCGTGATCGCCGACGTTGCAATCGCGACCAATGACCGAACCGCACATGACATGAGCGAACGCCCAGATACGCGTGCCCTCGCCAACACTCTCGCATTCGCAAATGGCCGACGGATGCACGAACGGCTTGGAATCAATCGAGGCCGAATTCATGATATCTTTGCGACAGTGGGCTTATTGGCTTCTGTGATCGTTTTGCTTCGAGCGCCGGTGCTTACGGCCGCAATCTCTTTGGCTTCCGCGCTGACGATCGGTCCTGCGCGAACATCGTCATACACAATCGGCAGCATCGCACCGCCATTGTGCATGGAGTGCATGGCTGTTTCCAGTACCGCGACGACTTCGGCGCCTTCGCGCGGTCCGGCCGGACACGGTTTGCCATCGAGCACCCAATTTCGAAACGCTTCGGCCTGCGTGCGAAGCGGCTCCGCAGCGTGCAGTTTGGGAATGTGAACATCGGCGCTGCGCAAGAGACACTGAAACTCGCCGAACGAGTTGTACGTCGGCGGCTCGGCCAGTCCTTTGTCATAGAGCCGAAGCGTGTCCTGCGGATCGACGTCGTCCCAGTGGGCCATCTTGCGATCGCCGACGGCGGTGAGCGTGCGAACTTTCTTGGGATTCAGCCAGCTCACGTGAATGTGAGCGAGCACGTCGCCGGGATACTGCAGCGTGGCGAACACGACGTCTTCGATCGTAGGTTGCGAAATGCGACTGCCGATCGCGGACACGGAGACCGGTCGCGAATTGAGCAGGTAATTGAAAATGCTGATGTCGTGCGTGCCGAGGTCGTACAACGCATTCACATCGCCGCGCACAGGCCCCAAATTCGTCCGCACGGCGTCGAGATAATGAATCTCGCCAATTTCGCCGGATTCGATGAATTCCCGCAGTCGAACGATCCCCGCGTTGAACACGAAGACGTGGCCAACCATGAGCACGACACCCGCCGATTCCGCGGCCTGCGTCAACGTGCGTGCTTCCTCTGTCGTCATGCACATGGGCTTCTCGACCAGCACGTGCTTGCCTGCGTGAATCGCTTCCATCGCGATCTTGAAATGCGTGTGAGTCGGCGTGGCAATTACGACGGCGTTCACGTCAGGATCAGCGAGCAAGTCGCTATAGTCTTTGCTCGTTTGCAGATGCGGAAATCGACTCTTGATTTGGGTCAGACGTTTCGAATTGGTATCCGCGCACCAAGTCACGGTCGCACGATCCAACTCGCCAAAGACACGAACATGATTCGGGCCCCAATGGCCAAGGCCGATGACCCCAAGATTCAAATTGTTTCGATTCTCCGCCATCGGCCACTCCGACAATTGCGCGCACTTCAAGAACTCAACCGTATTCCCAGTTATCGGTAGGCTTGGTGGAATTGTGCAGTTTTCGTCAGCGACCGGTGACGGTCGTCTTGTAAAACTGCATTTCGCCGGTGGCAAGGTTGTAGAAGAGGCGTTCGACGGCCACCTTGTTGGGCATTTTTCCCGGTTTTTGCGTGGTAATCGTGGCGACTCGCTGCGGAGTGCCGGAAATGACGAGGATTTTCTGGGTTCGCTCGTAAGTCACGTGGTCGCCCGTGACGGCCAGTCCTTCGCTTTGATCCTGCAACGTGACCGACCCGGCGGCGTCGAACTGCCTCATTCGCTCGGAACTCAGGCGTCCGACGCGGCCTCCGTCGGAAGCGAGGGCTCGTTTGCCTTCTTCCCGGAAGTCGGCGGTGAGGACATCGCAGTTCAGGAACGTGGAGCGCCCCGGCGGAAGTTGCTTTCCGGTAGGCGCCGCGGGGCCGAAGACTTTCTCAAGTTGTTTGCCGCTCAAGTGCTTGAGTCGAACGCCGCCTTCGAAACGAGTTTGCTCGATCGAAAAGTCGTACCACATCAAATCCTTCCATTCGATGAGCGTTTTCGATGCGCCGGAGTCGCCGATGGTGCCGAAAAGGTCGCCTTGCGAGCGATCGGCGAGCGAAGTACCCGGCGTCGGCGCGGGCGGGCGGAAGTCTTCGATCTGGAGATTGCCGGCGCCTTCGATGAGCATTTTTCGCACGTCCGTCCGAAGATTCAGCGACATTTTCGGCCCGCTGATTCTTGAGCGGCTGGCAAGCTCGCCTGATTTTGAATCCATTTCCGATCGTTGAGCAACGACATTGCCGGTGGCGTGCAAAGCTGCGACATCTTTTCCGAATGATCGCTCAGGATTATGCTTCGAAGACAGCTTCGCGACGCCGAATAGCCCTCGCCAATTCTGCTCCGCGAGCCAGGTTTGAATCGGATTCGCCGATTCCTTCGCCTGAATCGGCGTCGCGTCATCAAATTCGACGAGCAACTGCTGTGAATCAAATGTCGTCGTGCTTTGGCTCGTGGCGTGGACTTCGCCGAGAAATGTCGCGCGATTTTCGCGTCCGCGGAACTTCATTGATTCCTTCCACGTGATGGCGATTGGAACCGGCTCCGAGACTTTATTTCCGTCGAGGTCCTTCGTGGACAAGAACGTCATGCGCCCCGCGCCTGGTACGTCGGCCCATTGGTTCATGGCATCGATGCCGATGTGTTCGCCCGTGACAGAATATGTCTCGAGGCGCACGTTCGCCGGATTGTCCGCACGGCCAACGACCTCCGCTTTCTCAATACCGGATTTGTCAATGTCCTTCGCTGGGGCGAGGGTGCAATCCAACTCCTGGGCCTGTAATTCGACTTGCTGATGTGGGCTGGGATCAAGAATTGTGACATCGCCGAATGCACGAAGACGTCGCGCAACAACCTTCTCGCTAGTCGAGCCTGTAAGCGTGCTTACAGATTTGGAACGGCGAGGAGTTGGAGTTGTCGCTTCGAGCGGCTGATTCGCGAGAGCCGCCGACTTCGATTGCTTGTTGTTGGACGCGCCTGACGCCGGTGTGTCAATCGCCACACGCTCGAAGTCCATAATCAATTTCTCTTTGGCCGTGAGCGTGCGCTGGCCTTGTTGCGCTTTGAATTCGCCTAAGGCGACTGCTTGTGATGGCCGACTTCGACCATCCGCGTCGGCGACAAACGTCACGTCAAGGTCGGGGCATTCAAGGCGGTCCTTGGCGGTCTCCATGACGACATCCCCGTATCCGTGCATCCGTTCGACCGATTGCGAAATGCCCCTCTTGGCAGAATGAGTCGCGAAGGCGAGCAATACTCGGTTGGCTTCGAACGATGAATTGTCCGTCTGCATTCGCGTGCGTCCGTTGAATTCAGCGTGGTCGAGAATGCGAGACTGTTCTTGAATGATTGCTCCAGTGAAATCTACCCTCGTGCTCTTTTCGCGCCGGCCGACGGCATTCAGATCGCCCTGAAAAGTGATGTTGCTTGTCATCGGCTTCAATTCTTTCTGGCGATCGGCGTCATTCTCCGCCGTGAGCATTCCTTCGACAGTGCCTGGACCTGTCACCTTTACGTCCAGCGATTTTTCATCCTGACGGAGTCGGACCTGCCGGCCGCGCACTGCGCCCTGGCTTGCGGAACGAAGGATGGCCGAATGGTCGCCTTCGGCGTCGATCACAACTTCGCCTGCATCGGGTAGATACGTCAATTTATCGCAAATGGCCTCGCCGTCAGGCGCGGAAACGCGTGCAGGATTCCCCGACGCCGTGACTCGCGCACGGGGCAGTTGGGAGTTCCCTTCAGGTTCGACGGTGGCCAGGGTCATGTAACCGGACCATGAAAGGACCACTCGCTCTGGAACAGCCGACTTTGATTCTTCAGGCTTGTCCGGCGGTTTCGCCGCACCCGAGGCTCCGGTTTGGCTCGAGCCATTGTTGCCTGCTGATGACTTGGCGCGCTCTTTGTCCTTACCACCGAAGTCGCGGAGAACTTCCAATTCTTCAGCCTGCAATCGCGATTGCGTGACATCGCCAAGCTGTTGTCGCGCGTCCACGTCGCCCTGGAATTTCGCGAGGTACCAAACGGCTTCCTTCTCTTTTCCTTCCGAGGATGTCTTCTTCGACTGGTCATGCACGCGGAAGACCGGCACACCATCTTCTTCGGATGGTTGCTCGTGTTTTTTACTTGGAGCACCGTGTTCTTCAGCCCGCGCGGCCGCTGTGGCCGACGCAAGAATCTTGGCTTCGAGCGTCGCCCGCATCCATTCGGAAATGGTCATTCGAGTCGGCTTTTGCGTGTCGGAACCTGGCATGGCCAACCCCAATTTCTCCGGCCGGTCGAACAATGTGATCGTTCCACCGTGGGCGATGCGCATGGAGTCCACTCGTCCGGTTCCGTGTTCGAATCGAATCTCCACGTCCGCGGCCTGAAACTCGGCATCCCTGGCCATGAGTTTCACGGTCCCCGGGGCCCAGAGTCGATCGTATTCGAGGTCAAATTGGACCTCGTCCAATTCGATTCGCACCAAGTCGCCCGGCGCGGGCTTGTTCCGTTGCTCGAGCGGAAGTGCGGCCTTGTCTGCTTCTGTCCTGCGATCGAATTCAATGACCACGTCACCATTCAGCCGGCCACGTTTCGGATCGAGACTCGCCGGCCCCTTCCGCTGGGCGTCCAGTTGACCTTCCTTCGCGGTGACGCGAACGTCATTTCCGTCGCGCGTGTGCATGCGCACTTCCGGATTGCGAAGAACGAATTCGTGATCCGCGCCGTCCTTCGGGGCCCAGTCGCTGACAGAAAGTTCCATCTGCGCCTTCGTGCCTTCGCGGGGATAGATGGTCATGGTGATATTTCGACCCGCACCGATGATCGTGTCGCCTGTTGGCTTTGCGGAAGCGTTCGATCCTTCCGCGAGAGACGAAGCGGCGGCGTCAGAATTGAGCGAGTTCAATCGAGGCATATCTGAGGGAGAGGTCGGCAGTCGAACTCCACGCGGAGGTGCCGCGGTTACGCCGCGTGAATTCTTTTGATCGGCGGATTCCATCTGCCCGTGTTGATAGACCGAGAACGCGACGAGGAGTATTGCGAGCGTAGACGCCGCGACGAGCAGAGTCCGCGTCATGCCGCTTGCTCGACGAAACGAGGAGTGACGTAAGGCGAATTCGTCGCGCGTGAGTTGCTCATCAACATTGACAGGGACTCGATTCATTGGCCAGATTCATTGCTCCGTGCTGCGGGCAACCAGCGATTTTCTTTGCGAAGCAGCAATTCGATGACTTCGGCCACCGCGCCGTGACCGCCATTGGATCGCGTCACAAAACCTGCGACGCGCTTCACGGTCGGTGATGCATCAGCAACCGCGACCGCAAATCCACATAACCGCATCGCATCAAGGTCGGGAATATCGTCGCCCACAAAGGCTGCGTCCCTAGCGGACATGCCAATCGATGTCACGAGCGTATCGAGCGCAGCGCCTTTGTCTGACACACCTTCACGAACCCACTCAATCCCCAATTCGCGGGCACGCTCACGAACTTCCGGGCTTTTGCGACCCGATATCAGCGCGATTTGGCCCCCTTGCCTGAGCCATTTCTTGATTGCCCAACCATCACGGACGTGAAAGGCCTTTGCATGGTCCCCATCCTTGTCGAGACGAATCGTTCCATCCGTGAGAACTCCGTCCACGTCAAGCACAAGTAAGCGAATTTCCTTCATTCTGGCCAATGTCACCGGGCTCGGTCAAATGAGTCGAATCCCGAAGTATCCTCGAAAACGTCGTTGCGTCAAAAAGGCCTGGCTGGCAGGTGCAGAAATTTGCTTGTGTGCGGGTTACACACGTGATATAATCGCTTTCGGTCGATTTGCAATTGTGGAGGCTGAAAACATGCGTCGAAAATCCTCGCCAATTTGTGGATTCGCCATCATTTGCACCGCCTGCGCGGCCGTACTTGCGGCTGACAATTTTGAAATCACCTGGTTCACGATTGACGGCGGCGGCGGGAAGTCCACGGGAGGACAGTTCGAATTGCAGGGAACGATTGGCCAGCCCGACGCTGGAAAGCTGGCAGGCGGTCAATTTGAGCTGACTGGCGGATTCTGGTTCGCGCTGGAGCCGGGCGATTGCAATTCGGACGGCGGCGTGAATTCGTTCGACTTCTCCACGTTTGGCGGCTGCATGACCGGACCCAACGGCGGCTCGCTGGCGAACAACTGCAAGTGCTTCGAAGCGGACGGCGATGGCGACTTGGACTTGTTCGATTTCGCCGACTTCCAGGCGACCTTCTCGGAGTAAATCGCTGGGCACACTTCGCTCAGGGCTCGGTCTGCAATCTGAATCCAATCTGAAATCGCGCGGAGATATAGCGCCCCCACCTGCGGCTTCTCGCACAAAATTGATCGTTGTCGGCGTGCTGCCGTTCACTATTCTGCTGATTCTATTTGTTTTTAAAATTCCGATCGGCCAGCCGGATTTTCGCCTGCGATACTCACCACTGGTGGCACTGCGCATCGAGCGATCAGTCATCGCATTGGTGATTTGCGTCTTGGGGATTCTGGCACTTTGGGGGGCAAGCCGTGGTGTCCCTTTTTTCGTACTTCGTGCACGTTCGCTGCGAGCGATTGCAATCTCATGTTTTGTCGCACTTGTTTGGTGGACTGTTTTTGCACTCCCTCCGCCGACTGGCCAGCTCGAGCTTGAGCAGCATCTCTTCAATCTGCTTTCACCTTCGCATGAGGGAGCCTTCATTATCGAAGCTCAAAGCGTCAAATCCGTTCGGGAATATGTGTCGCGCGTTTTTTTTGAACATCTGGCCAAGCCCCCGAATGAGATGCGAGGACGCCGAGTGCTCAGTAATCCTCCAGGGATCACGGCCTTGTGCGTATCGCTAAACGATATCTTGGAAGCGTCGCCGAAAATGCGCAAATATGCTATCGACTCGTTCGGGCTAGCAAAGCTCGGCGACAGCGAGCAACAAGGTCGCTTTGCAGCGGCGCTGTGCTTGGCCATCCTCATGACTATTGCTTGGGGATTAAGCTTTTGGCCGGCGTTTTCATTGTGCCGATTATGGCTCTCACCGACGGCGGCTGCGGCGATTGCGTTCGCGTGCGTGTTCAATCCGGCCACGGTCAATTTCACGCCGGGCAAAGACACGATGCAGCTTTTCACAGTCCTTTGCATCATGTATTTCTGGATTGCGATCGGACTGATTCACGCGTGGATTTTCATCATTGTCTGTGCGGCCACAGGGTTTAATGCAATTCGGACGAATCGTGACGAAGTGCGGGGCTGGGCACGAGGTTTGGTGTCATGTGGAATCGGCGGCGCGGCGACTGCGCTCATTTTCTATTTGGCGCTCGATTGGAACATCATGTTAACAACGTATCGCGTCGGAATGCGTTACGGCCAAATTCAATTGCCGATTATCACTGATCCGTTGTATTGGACATTCCTGGGCCTGCCGCTCTTCTTGCTTTTCGCGGGGCCATGTTTGTGGATCGAGTTGGCCGCAATTCGTGCAAACGTCGTTAATGCGACTGCGCGGTTTGGTGCGATTCTTCTGGTCTGCGCCACGGCGGTGATGACGTATTCGTATTTCTTCGCGAACAACAGCGAGACGGTCCGGCTTTGGATTCCGTTCATTCCAATTCTGCTCATCGGGCTGGCCGTGCGCCGTTCGTCGCTTCGATTGAATACGTTGTCAGCGGAAGAAGATTCGACGCGCGATTCAATCGCAATGATACTACTGATCGTGCAGTTGACGGTCACTCTCGCGATGTGGACGTTGATGGATGTTCGCGAGAGTGAATGGCGGCTGTTGACGGGGCGAATGTGGAATTGAAGGCCGAACAATATGACCCTCACCCTACCTCTCCCTTGAAGGGAGAGGAGTGCGCACGGAACGGAATCCAGTGAAAATTAGAGAAGAAGAAGTCGTCGATAAAGAGCCTGTCGGCAGCGGAATTCCAAACGGACACGATCCGTTCGTCGCAATTCGAGTGCGAAATTATCGATTCTATGCAGGCGGCTGGCTGCCGGCGTCGATCGGCCTGCAAGCGCAGGCGATGGCGCTGGCATGGGAGATTTATGAACGCACATCCGACCCACTTTCTCTTGGAATTGTCGGGCTGGCGCGGGCGCTGCCGACGGTTCTGCTGGCGCTTCCGGCAGGTCGAATTGTCGATCTGATCGACCGCCGAAAAGTCCTGATCACAACGCAGATGGGTTTTGTGATTTCAGCGCTGATGCTCGTTCTTGGCTCGATCGCATGGGGCAATGGCTGGCTCGGCACCGGCCCATGGGGCGTGCGAACGATGTATCTGCTGATCGCCCTCACGGGCTGTGCACGGGTATTCAACGGCCCGAGCCGCGCGAGCCTGTTGCCGCTGATCATTCCCGGCGGCGTGGACGGCCCGATCTTTCACAACGCCGTAACGTGGAACAGCGGCGTGTTTCAATTTTCGGCGATGGCCGGCCCGCTGATCGCTGGAGCGATGATCTGGATCACCGGCGTCGCCTGGCCGGTTTATCTGATGTCCGCGGTTGCGTGTCTATGGTTCGCGGCGACGGCGTCACTCATTCGGTTTCACGAAGACCGACATTCCTATTCGCATGCGAAACCATCCCTACGCGACGCTATACGACCATCATCGCTCTTGCCGGGGATGCTCGAAGGTGTGCGACACGTGCGCCGCGAGCGGATGGTGTTCGCGGCAATCACCTTGGATTTGTTCGCGGTGCTGCTGGGTGGAGCGACGGCGCTGATGCCGGTCTATGCGAAAGAGATTTTGCACGTCGGGCCGGTCGGACTTGGGGCGCTGAAGGCCGCACCATTTGTCGGTGCGCTGCTCATGGCCGTCGTGCTTGCATATCGTCAGCAGTTTCAAAAGGCCGGTTCGGCACTCTTGTGGTCGGTCGCGTGTTTTGGAATTTGCACGATCATTTTCGGCATTTCGAAGAGTTTTGTGTTGTCGCTGGTGATGCTTGGGACACTCGGAGCAGTGGACAATATCAGTGTGGTGATTCGACATGTGCTGGTGAGCGTCCGAACGCCGGATCATCTGCGAGGCCGTGTGTCGGCCGTGAATTCCGTGTTCATCGAATGCTCGAATGAACTTGGCGGATTCGAGAGCGGGCTTGTTGCCAAGCTGTTTGGAGCCGTCACGAGCGTCGTTTCAGGAGGAATTGGGACGATTCTTGTGGTGCTTGGAATGATGTTCTGGATTCCGGAGCTGCGAAGACTTGGCCGCATTGTGACGGCGGATCATGAGGGCGAGTCATCCCAAATACATTCTGGAAATCAGTCCCCCACCCCAAGGGGTGGGGCACCCGCACCCGACGACGTGCCGCATTCCGGACAGCGCGGCTCGGGGAGGCCAGTCAGGTTGTAGCCGCATTTCACGCATCGACCATGCCTTCGCCGATTCCAACGACGGACAGGGCCGCGAACGAAGGTGAGCGTCGGATAGGCGGACAAAGCGAGGACGACGAACCAGCAGGGGGCCTCAACATAGAGTGTGTACACATTCGGAAACTCCCTAATTCGTGGCGGCGGCTCATAGCCATGCGCGAGCGTGAAGTCACCTATCGACCAATGACGAAATATTCCCTTGAAGTGACTCACCGACCAAAAAAGATTGATTTCAAATTGAGGTTTTCGGCAGTCGATCTCTATTTGCCCGCCGAACCACGCCTTTCCATCAATGTAGTCACCTCTTCCAAGTGCATAATTGTGGCCATCGAAGCATGCGTGCATCTCGATATACCCTGCCCTGTCGGATATTGAAATACGGCGAGAGTCTCCCGCTATTTTTCCGGGCAACAGCCATGCAAACGCGATAAATATCGCAGCAAGTACAAAGCACCAGATCACGATCAATCGCAGCCAACGAAGGATGAAACAAATTGGCTTCAAGTTGATTTCCTCAATCACAACAGCTCACGCTGTGGGCTTCGAACTATCGCCCTTGGTTTTCCTTTATAGCGCCCGCGCAGCGCGCTTCGAAACGAATAAACGGTGCGAGTTTGGCGGCGGTCTTGGGGCCTATGCCGCGAACTTGTTGGAGGTCGGCGAGATTTTCGAAGGCGCGTTCCGCGCCGTTGGCGCACGCAGTGTTGCGGAATTCAATAATGCGTTTGGCCAGGCTGTCGCCGATGCGGGGAAGCGCGGAAAGTTCGTACCAAGGGGCGACGTTGGGGTCGAGAGTTTGCTGGAGCGGAATGGGCAATGCTGAAGCGGCAGATTCGTGCGAAGGCCAAATGGCGTGGAATCCCTGCGGGATTAGCGCGGGCAAGGCGATGAGCCAGACGAGGATCATGGCGGCGATCGCGCGATTTGAAATTTGAGATTTGAGAAGAGAATGGAAGTCCACCAATGCGTCATTTGAAATTTGAGATTTAAGAAGGGAATGGGAGTCTGCGAATGCACGATTTGAAATTTGAGATTTGAGGCGCGAGTCGGCGGCTTCCGATACACAGTTTGATTGACCGCCCCTCGCTTGCCCTCCGGGTTCGGATTTGTCCGCCCCCTCACAGTCGCGGCTCGGCAAAGACGGAACACATCCCTTGCCCACGATTCACACCTGCTATCGCTTCCGAATGATTCGATCGAGCGTCGCGATTGCTTGATCCATGTCTTTCGTCGAGACGTCGAGATGCGTGACCGCGCGGATTCGCTGCGGACCCGTCGAAAGAATCCACACGCCCTCTTCTTTGGCAGCATCACAGAGCGTCTTGGCTGGATCATAGGAAGGATCGACGTCGAAGTAGACGATGTTCGTTTCGACCGACGCGACGTTGACGCTTAATTTCGGGATATTTGCGATTCCGGTGGCGAGGCGGTTGGCATTGGCATGGTCTTCGGCCAAGCGGGCGACATTGTTTTCGAGCGCATACAACGCCGCAGCGGCGATGATGCCCGCCTGACGCATTCCACCGCCGAACATTTTGCGGAATCGGTGGACGCGGCGAATGGTGTCTTTTGTACTGGCGACGGCCGAACCGACCGGCGCGCCCAAACCTTTCGAGAAACAAATCGAAACGGTGTCAAAATACTTGGCGTACTCGGTTGGCTTGTGATTCTTGGCCACACAGGCGTTCATCAGGCGGGCCCCATCGAGGTGCATTTTCAGGCCGAACTCCTCAGCGACGCCGTGAATGGCCGCGATTTCGTCGATCGACCAGCACGTTCCGCCGCCGCGATTATGCGTGTTTTCAACCACCACGAGGGCCGATCGCGGATAGTGCGAATCGCTGGGCCGCACGGCCGCTCGGACCGCCGCCGCATCGAATAAGCCCCCTTCACCGGGAAGCAAACGCAACGAACACCCGGAAATCGCACCCGGGGCGCCCGCTTCATAGTGATAAATGTGGCTGTCCGCGTGGGCTATGATCTCGTCGCCGGGCTGCGTTTGGGCGCGAATCGAAGTTTGATTGCCCATCGAGCCCGATGGGACATAAATCGCTGCCTCTTTGCCGAGGAGTTCAGCGACTTTTTCCTGCAGCCGATTGACGGTCGGATCGTCCCCGAAGACGTCATCGCCGACGGGAGCCTCAGCCATGGCGCGACGCATTGCCGCGGACGGCCTGGTCACGGTGTCGCTGCGCAGATCAATCATACGGAAGAGGTCTCCGGAAGGATTTTGGGCATACTACCGAATGAGCTGATCAAGGTCAAAGTTCGTTCGACAGCAGTACATTTCGGCAGAAGACACCGGAGTCGCAAAAGCTCATTTCTCGCCAACACGGGCATGGTTGCTCGAACTCTGAACGCATAGGTGCAAGCACCACGGCCCGGTCGGAACCGAAAGTTGACGCGACACTCTGCATGGCGATACTTCTCGGAAGAGTCCCTAAGCAGGGACTGACCCCGCGTTCCCGGAACGCGAAACAACCATAATACGACTTCTCTGCAGGCTTCGGTTGAGCTTGCGGTTGAAGAAAGCTCTGCGGACTAAATCAAAGGTAATTGAAATGCGAACCGCGGTACATTTGGTGCAAAGCGGAAGTGCGAGACGCGATTCGGCGTTGGTACGACCTATTCGGTTTCTGCTATTTGTCTCGCCGGCATTGTTGGCCCTAGGTTGCAGCGCTTCTAGTCCGGCGTTCTTGAGCGCCATCTCAGCAACCGGTCAGTCGAATTACGTCACCGTACCCAATGCGCCGGGACACGCCATCATCGGGGTGGTGAATAATGCGGCCGTGGACGAGCGGCTGGTCAGCTATCTGGCCCCGAAACTGCAACTCTCGAATGCAGAAATTGCGGCCCTTAAGCCGCGGATTCGCATGCGATTGAGGATTACTTTCATCGACGGCACCTTTCAGACCATCGAGTATTTGACTGGCAGCAAGAACTTCATCGACCCAGCCTTTGCCGCACAAGCGACCACCGACTTGAGCCAGAACGACTTCGACAACGCGGTTGTCCAGTGCGACGTAACGCGGGTGGAGTTGGAACCGGGGACGAATGTCGAGGTATTTATCCCTGTTGCCCTCAAACAATTTACGCTTAACACGTCTACAAACGCTGCCGGCGGATTGGTCACCGGATTCACCCAAACCGCGGAGACGCCGCCTGGTTTCTTGTCGCTTCGAGTGGATGACGTTGACGCCGACGGAAATGTCACATTGGCGCGCAACATCGGCGTTCGCGATGTGCTCAGCCCGACTCCAAATGTACTTTGTGGATCGTCGGTCATGGTGGTTGTCATCGGCACGTTAACGGTGCCGTTTTTGACGGGCGTTTCCCAAGATCCGAGTTACGACGTCGCGGACACGCCGACCATCGCCCAAATTGGAGGCACCTACAAGTTCCTCGTATCGGTGCAATGATGATGAGTAAAATTGGAATGTGGAATCAAATGCCAAAATCTGCCCGTCGTCGTAGTCTCCATTTCCAGATTCGGCGGCTTCAGATCATAGGCGTGGCGGCGCTCATCTCGCTCGGTACCGCCTGTACGGGACTTTTGAATCCGGCATTCATTAATTCCACTTCGGGAGGTGTATATCCGGTCACTCCCGGACCTGGGGCGGCATTCGTGCTGGTTCGGGGTCGCAATGAGACTGCGCAAAACGTGCAGTTTATTGTCACTATTGAGCGGCAAGTACTTGTGACGGATGATCAGGGAAATTTCGTGTACGACCAAACAACCGGTCTGCCGGTTACTCGTCCTGAACGTCAGACGGTCAAACTAGACGCTGGCTCAACTGGAAAATCCACCGATGTTGGTACGCTGTTTTCTTGCAACCCAAATCCCGTTACCAAAGTAGGGCTCGGCGCCAACCTCCTTCCAACGGACGCAGTGGTTTTCGTAGGCGGTCAAGGATCCGCCGGCGCATTGGGCTTCGGCGTCACGGCTCCAAACTTGAATCCACTTGATCTCTATCAGGGGAATTTTAATTGCGGTGATACCGTTATTTTTCGCGCGTTCAGCAGCAAAGGCGTCGCGGGCGGGGTCGCGGTGGACGCATTTCTCTTGCCAGGTTCGGAGCAGCCGAGCATTTTCGCCGGCCTGAACACCTTTGTGAATTACCAAAGCTTCCTGGAATCGCAAGTTCCCAACACGGAGGGACCATGAGAACACCGAATGCCTCTGAAAATGCGAGATTTCGTTTTGGAACCCCAGTCGCGATCAAGGGATGGCGCCTGGTTTCAATGCTTGTAATTCTCGCCGGGGGTTCACTTTTCGACGCGTGTTCCGCGCACTGGCACTTTGCCTTGTCGAGCGGCGGGAGGGATTTTTTGTCGCAATTGCTCGATCCGGCCAATTATACCAATTCCAGAAATTAATGGCGCGGTTCGGTTTCAGTGAGTGCCACTGGTAGCTTGCCTGCCAGTACTGGCACGGGCGGACAAGCCGCCCATGGCACCGCGGAGGTAGCGCCAATAATTATTGGGATTCGTATTATATCTCGGGAAGCACAACGGGATTGACAACAGTTCCTTAGATTTCTTTCCAGAGAGTTCCAGCAAAATCCGCCATGAGATTCAAGGACGCCGGATTTCCGGTTCGCCTCGGTTTGCCTGCTTCATTGAGGACCCGTGGAACGCGACAATCGCGGGTTGGGAATTCCTGCACGCGAGACGACCACTTGCAGATAGCGAATTCGAGGCTCTGCCCCTTATCCACCAAATTCAAACAAACCGGCGATCATTTCATGGACTTCGATCGTGTTTAGCACAATCAGCGATGTGTTGTAAACGCGGATGCGGCCTTTGCCGTTCCATGCAGCTGCACCTTGCCCACCCACGGCGACCGCACCCGTAGGATTGGAGGGATCCCAAGAGTCAGGCGCAATTACTTGCTCAATAGTCTGACGCAATTGCGTGAGTTTGAGCGTGATGCGTTGTTCGGCCTGAACGCCCGTTTCATTTTGCGATTGCTGCGCGCCGCTACCGGAGAAGATCGATTGCCCGCCGCCACCGCCGCTCCCACCGCCGCTCTGCTTCTGCTGGGCAAGATCGATGCGAGGGGATTCACTGCCGAAGTCGGGAACCGTGAAAAGAATGTCCACCGCATTGTAGACGCGGACGTACATTTTCTTTTCAAAGTCCGGCCTGGTGGAAATCGTGAGCTTGTTGCCGATGCCGCGATATTGAATGTCGCCGACTTCAGATAATTGGCTGATCGCTTCATTCAACACATCGGCTACGGTGGTGTTGTTGAGGCGTAGCGAAACCAGGCTGTCGTGAGTGACGTTTTCAATTCCCAAAGCCTGCCAACGAGGAACAATGTTCACGCGTCCTTCGCCCTGCTCGCGGAGCCAATCGAGCACGTCATCAAACGTCTTGTCGGTCCAGTCAATGTTATCCACGCGCTTTCGCAGCATGGTTTCCACGACGCGGGAATCGCTGGCGGGGGGAAGGACTTCATATTGACTGAGGAGCTTCGCAGCGTCGGCCGCTTCTTCCCGCGTATTGATGGTTGTCTTTTCAGTGGTTTTCTCCGTCGTTGCCGCCGCCAAAGGAGATTTTGCCTTCGGTTGCTCGGGGGTTTGTCCAAAAACGATAGAAGCGGCGAACAAGGTCGCCATCGCGAAGGTTACCTGGTGTGATTTCATTGCTGGTTCCTTTCCTTAGGTTCCAAACTCTATCCCACGGCAGCCGGCCTGTGGGAGGTAGGTACGATTCCATTTGCCCCCAAGATTACATCGGCAGGAGCAGTATCGTCTACTTAAGTATACACCCTTCATCGGGCATGTACAGGCTATAATCGATGGATTCGTGCATGTCACTCGCTTCGGGCCTGCTCAAAATCCACAGGCAGGGTCGGCTTGCGAATCGAGGCCGCTAAAGCAGCGTTGCAGCCCGGCAAAGTCCTTTAGATCGACATCCCCATCGCCGTCCCCATCCAACTGAATGCAATCAGGCGCAACTTTGCCGTCTGGTGCCGTCTGGCAGGCCGACCAGAAGAACATGTCGTCCAAATCGACGTAGCGGTCGGCATCATAATCGCCAAAGGCGAATGGGATCGGGTCGGAAACCTCAAAAAAGGAACTCCCGGACAATGACGGCTCCAAAGCGGCGTTTCGGTTCCAAAAGAAATTCATCCCTAGCACGCCATCAAGTACGCTTCCATCCGGAGCTGGCAAATCCTCTACGACAAACGGTGCGTGTGAGAACTCAAGCGCTCCTCCAAACGCATTGATCTTGACGTAATCAATGTAGTATCCAGGAACGCTTATGACATCACCACCTACGCCGCAAACCTCGGTCATAAAATCCGGCTGAATCGGTAAACTGAGGTTCGCCGCCGTTCCCCGACTAATGATTGATGCTTGCGAGCCGGTATCGAGCATTAATTTGACTGAAATGGGCTGATTGTCGACGCCTGCAGGGCCCTCACGTAGCTGAACGCTCGCCATGAACACGCTTCCCCCGGCCAAGATTGAAGTAATGAAAGTCGTGGGCGAAGCAGGTCCCTCTGCTCCCCCTAGAATATCCCCAGGAAGATAAAGGGCCGTCGAAACCGCACCAAAGTCATTGAAATCCAAAGAAAAGCTGTGCGCATACGCTGGCAACGGGATCTGTGGATCCTGGACGTGTACGTCCGGCCCCTTGTAAGTGAATTCGTCGAGCGTGAACCGTTGGGGGTTGTCCACATTGATTGTCACGTTGAAATAAGCAATCAGGGGTGTTCCTACCAATCCCGAAACGGCAAATACATCGGCGCAAACAATCGGCGGGGTCCAGACAGCTGCGAAGTTTGATTGACCGACGAGGCGACCCATGTCGAGTTGCGCGAGTGGGCTGATTGCGGAAAGACCTGCGACATAAAAGCCAACAGGCTGCGTGACATAGCCAACGCTTTGTCCGCCAACGCCGCTCAATGTGATCGTATTTGTGGTCAGGAATTGATCGCTCAAGCCAATGGTGTCGGCAAAGGGTTCTGCGAAAAGATTGGAAACGGATCCGCTATCAAGAATCCCAATGATAAAGTTGCTTCTAGCCGGCGGATTCAAGGCTCCACATGGAAACGCCTCGGGCCCTTGATTCTGCACGCAGTCGTACGCGGGTTCGATCTGCTGATCGAAATTATCTTGACCACTTGCTGTCTTGCTCGACGTGGTCACGACCACGAACGGCTGAAATCCGGCAAGTCTTGGGCTCGGATGCGGAAAGGTTGTGGCAGTGGTCGCCGTGGCGGCTTTGGCTTGGCTTTGCGATAACGGATTGTTCTGGACGGTAACAAGTGAACCGGCCTTCCCCATGCGCAGCATTTGAGTGGGTCGGGCATTGGCTTGCTCAGCCAGCGAACATAAACAGGCCAGGACGCCAACCCCGAAATTGAACGCCTGACTACGTTTTGGCATGATAGCCCCCATTCAGACACCCCCTTCATCATTACTTCGTTCAGGAAGGAATTCAAATCCAAACCACGAAAAGCCCGAAAAGATAGCTGCACGTAATAAGCCGTCAGCGAATTGGCAATCGTGGAATCTGGTAATAAATCGCACTTCAGCTATCCTGCCTTCCATGTCTGAATTTCATATGCGAGACGTTGATCCAATCGAAACCCAAGATTGGCTGGACTCAATTCGAGCGGCGGCCAAGAGCTCAGGCCATGATCGTGCCCAATTCCTGCTTGGCCGTCTGATTGAATGGGGTCAGCGGCATAATGTCGTCGCGCCATTCACTGCGAATACTCCGTATGTCAACACGATATACCGCGATGCGCAGCCGGAATACCCCGGAGATCGGGCACTCGAACGGCGGATTAAGAGCCTGATCCGCTGGAACGCCATGGCGATGGTTGTGCGGGCGAATCGCCGGTCGCCGGGCATTGGCGGACACATTTCAACCTATGCGTCCGCAGCCACGCTTCTCGAGGTCGGCTTCCAGCATTTTTTCCGAGGTCATACCGAAGATCAGGTGGCCGATCAGGTGTTTTTTCAAGGCCATGCGGCGCCAGGCATTTACGCCCGCGCATTCCTGCTCGGTCGGTTTTCGACGCGTCAGCTTGAGAACTTTCGCCGCGAACTCCAGCCCGGGGGCGGGCTTTCATCCTATCCGCATCCCTGGTTGATGCCCGATTTCTGGGAGTTTCCGACGGTCTCGATGGGTCTTTCGCCCATCACCGCGATTTATCAGGCGAGATTCAACCGCTATCTGCACGACCGCGGGCTGAAAGATACATCCGCATGCAAAGTCTGGGCGTTTCTCGGCGATGGTGAAATGGACGAGCCCGAAGCCCTGGGTGCCATCACCTTGGCATCTCGCGAAGAACTCGACAATCTCATTTTCGTCGTTAATTGCAACCTGCAGCGGCTCGACGGGCCGGTTCGCGGCAACGGAAACATCATTCAGGAGCTTGAAGGCGCATTTCGCGGGGCCGGCTGGAACGTCATCAAAGTCATCTGGGGTGAGGACTGGGACCCGCTAGTCGCCGCCGATACGGATGGAGCGCTTGCCCGACGAATGGGCGAAATTGTAGACGGAGAATGGCAAAGGCTTGTCGTTGAATCGGGTGCGTACATCCGGGAGAAGTTCTTTGGAAGCGATCCGCGCCTGGTGAAGATGATTGAAAATCTAAGCGATGAGCAACTTCAACGCCTGCGCCTCGGCGGACACGATCCGGTGAAAGTGTATGCCGCATTTCGCGCGGCGGTCGAACACAAAGGCGAACCGACGGTGATTCTCGCCCGAACGATCAAGGGCTATGGCCTCGGCGAAGCCGGCGAAGGTCGCAACATCACGCACCAGCAGAAGAAACTCAACGAAGATGAGCTTCGTGCTTTTCGCGACCGCTTCGATATTCCGATTCCCGACGATGAGCTTGAAGATGCACCGTTTTATCGGCCACCGGAAGACAGCGACGAGATCCGGTACCTCACCGAGCATCGCATGGACCTCGGCGGATTCGTGCCGAAGCGCCGCGTGCGGGCCGCGCCCATCGCGACTCCTCCACCTGATCTTTTTGATGAGCTGATTAAGGGTAGCGGCGATCGCGAAATGGCAACCACGATGGCCATGGTGCGCGTCGTCAATAAATTACTCGACCATCCGGCGTTGGGAAAATTGATAGTGCCCATCGTCCCGGATGAGGCGCGCACATTTGGCATGGACGCGCTCTTCCGCAAATACGGCATTTATGCTCACGGAGGCCAGCGCTATGAGCCGGTCGATTCGCATTTGTTCTTGTATTATCGCGAAAGCCGAGACGGACAGATTCTCGAAGAAGGCATCAACGAAGCCGGTTCGATGGCGTCGTTCATCGCCGCAGGTACGGCCAACGTCACTCATGGCATCAACACGATTCCGTTTTTCTTTTTCTATTCGATGTTTGGGTTTCAGCGCATCGGAGACATGGCCTGGGCTGCAGGCGATTCGCGCTGCCGTGGGTTCCTCGTGGGATGCACGTCCGGCCGGACGACGCTGGCAGGAGAAGGATTGCAGCATCAGGATGGGCACAGCCATCTGATCTCATCGACCGTGCCCAACGTGATTAGTTATGATCCGGCGTATGCGTATGAGATCGCGGTGATCGTTCGCGACGGCATTCGTCGAATGTATGAGGCCCGTGAGCCGATTTACTATTATGTGACGGTCCAGAACGAGCCTTACACGCATCCGCCGATGCCGGCAGGCGTTGAAGAGGGAATTCTCAAGGGGCTGTACAGAGTCTGCGAGTCAGCGGCGAAAGGAAAGCGTCCTCGCGTTCACTTGTTTGGCAGCGGATCAATCCTTCGTGAAGCGATTGCGGCCCAGGAATTGCTCGACAAGAAATTTGATGTCTCGGCCGATGTCTGGAGCGTGACGAGTTATACGCAGCTTCGTCGCGACGCACTGGCCTGCGAGCGGTGGAATTTCCTGCATCCCGACGCCCCGCCGCGCACGCCGTACATTACGCGCGTATTGTCCGACGAGCCGTATCCCGTGGTCGCCACCAGCGACTATATGAAAGTCATCCCCGATCAGGTCGGGAAGTGGGTTCCCGGCGGGCTGTACACGCTCGGCACGGATGGCTTTGGCCGCAGTGAAGCCCGCGCCGATCTTCGTGACTACTTCGAAATCGATGCTCGCTATGTCGCCTTTGCGGCACTCCGTCAATTGGCATTGGCCGGAAAATTCGATCGCGCCCGGCTTGCGGCCGCCATGAAAACGCTTGAAATCAACCCGGAAAAGCCTGATCCGATTGCGGTTCCGAAGTCTGAGAAGCCGGCCGCGAAATGACACTGTCGAACTGCGGAAAGCTGAGCCCTGCGGTGCTCAATATCATTCATTCGCGACCGCACCCGCATACGAGCGATGGGGTTCACCGCTCGTATGCCTTGCAAAATCGAATAGCCTCGCTCAAGGCTGCGGACCAAAAATACCGCAACCCGGCGAACAGCCGCACATAGTCCCTGTGCCCAAAAAATCGCCGTGTGCACTGGCAAACGTGTAACTCTTGTAATGATCCACACACGCCCCGGAGGGCAGGCAACAAGCACCGAATGCGCCGGGTGCGTCGCACTCATCAGGAATGTTGTTGCCGTTGCAGTCCTGGCTCGTATGGTTGTACACGTCGAGTCCGTCGACCACGCCGTTGTTGTTGCAGTCCACCAGTGCCGCGCCGATATCGAGCCTGCGGCCTGCGATTACCTTGTTGCCTAACAGTCCCTTGTGAGCGGTATTCAGAATGTGATCACGGACTTGATGGTAGTTCCACGTGGGGTGCTGTGCCCATACCAAGGCGACGGCGCCAGTGACAAACGGTGCGGCAAATGAAGTCCCATCCTTGTAATCGTACGATGACGTCGAGCCGGTGAATATGGTAGTGTCTATCCCTACTCCCGGCGCGGCGATATGCACACTGTTTGGCCCATAGTTCGAAAAACTCGCGAGATTGTCAAACTCGTCCGAGGCGGCGACTGTGATAATATTGTCAATTGGGCATGCCGCTGGATAGACGGGGTTATTGTCCAAATTCTTTGGCACGTAGGGTGGAAATGCATTCATTGCTGCGGCGACAAACAAGTGCCCGTGTTCGGTACCCGCTCGCTGGATGAAGTCACATTCGGCTACCGAGTGTCCCTGTCCTCCCTAGCTGTTGTTTGATAATTTGATGTTGTTTTGCGCACAATAATCTAGCGCTTCCAACTCGGATGACACAACGAAGTCCGGGTTAAGATTGAATTTCAATGCGACAAGTTTGCACTGCCAGTTCACGCCCGCGATGCCAAGGGAGTTGTTAGCAACCGCACCGACGACACCTGCTACCTCAGTTCCGTGGGGGAAATCATCACTTGCGATATTCGACTGAGGCGTTTCAAAATTCCATCCATAGAAATCATCGATATATCCGTTGCCATCATCGTCGAGGGCATTGGCGACGCAGGCTCCTCCTGGACACTCACCAGGGTTTCGCCACATGTTTCCAGCGAGGTCCGCGTGATCGATGTCGGTGGTCGCGTCGTGGTATCCTATACCACTATCAATGACGGCAATGAGAAAATTCTGATTTCCTGGGTTGACGCACCACGCCTCGGGCGCACGCACCTTCGCTATTCCCCATTGTACGCTGAACTTGGGGTCGTTAGGATTGCAGACCGATCCCAGCGATCGTTCGTAATCAGGTTCGGCATATAGAACGCTTGGATCGGAGAGATAAGCCATAACGGAATCTTCCACTGAACCTTCCGGAACCTGAACGAGTTGCAGATCGCTCAAGATTGAATATTCACGAAGCACCGGTCCCGTTCCGAGCGTTTGATGCAATGTCTGTTTCGACTGATTCGATGTTCCTGATTGAAATCGCACCAGGATTTGGGTTGGATGGTGAGGGGCATTGAAGTCAGGCAGATCCCCAAACGCCAGCCCAGCAACAGTGAATGAAATGAAGAAGGCCTTGCACATAGTTGTCCCCTTTCGGAAATGTCGATCTTCTGAGATCATGCGCGCCAAGTGCATTCTGTCAGAGGATCGGATAGCAGGCGGCGTTACCGCGTCGTCTTGTTTGCTGACAATGATGCAAGCCGCGTGCCACGTTGTGGCTGTGGGACAAGTACTGACGATCCGCGCAATCCGAGCAAAATTCCGACGCCCAGATGATCCGGAATTAGGACATGCATGGCCTCGTGAAATGCGCGAGTGCGTGAATTCACGCACCATTGGGTCAAATCACGCAATCGGTGGATGCTCGGTGGCGTCTTGTGCACAATATGATTACTCCGCCGAAAGCAATAACAATGGCGAAGACTACGAGCTCAGATGCTCCTAGCGCCGGTATGCATGGGGGTCCGTTTGGGACGGCGTAGACAGTGACAGGTCCAGACACGATCGCAGCCTCCGAACCGTCGAAAGGTATGCTAGTCCAGAAAACGCTGCCAGCCATGGCGCCGTGCGCAATAAATTCGCTCTGTTGAGACCACGTACCAAGGTTATTTTCGAAGAGGTAGATGGCACCCTTGGTTTGTGATCCGATGAGAAGCCACGGACCTCGCAAGCCGAGCGACGCCCCGAATCCGTCATTCGCGCGGGCATCGGACGCAGTCAATTTGGCCTCTTGGGTCCACTGGCCTTGAGCCAAGCGGAACACATATGCGGAGCCTGAGTTCGTGCCCCCATCGCTGTCGGCACGCGCACCAACTGCAATAAAGTTGCCGTCGATCGTGACGGCATCCCCGAACAAATCGCTCGCGACGCCATCGCTCGCCGTGAGCTTGGCCTCCTGCGTCCAGTTCGAACCGTCGTAATGGAACACATAGGCCGACCCGACAACGCCGGGAAGATTCTCGCCAACCACTAGGCGATCTCCGCTCACGGCGACTATTTGGCCGAAATAGTCCCCGGACACGGTGTCGTTTCCGATGAAGGATGCTTCCGGAAGCCATTGGTCTCCACTTCTGCGGTACACGTACACTCGACCGGTCAGGACGTCCTGAACGGGCGCCCCGATTACGATTGCATCTCCGCTCATCGCGAGGGTATCGGCGAACAATTCGTCCTGTGTCCCACCGGTCTCTAACTTCTGCCGCTCGACCCAAGCGTTCCCCTGAAGTTGATAGATATAGGCCGAACCCTTGCCCGCACTACCGAAGGGGTGTTGCGGTGCGCCAACCACCATCCAGTCGCCGTCGATGGCCAAAGTCAGCCCGAATGTGCTCTCGAACCCCACATCGGATCCGATGATGCGCGTCAAATACTGCCAATTTGATCCAACTCGATGAAAAATGTCCGCCGCGCCCGCGTCCGTGCCATTCTCAGGGTTCGCGTGATCACCGACGACAACGTAATCTCCGCTGATGGCTGCCGTTACGGTCGAGTACCAACCAAGCCCGGGACCGTCCCAAGGCCCAGGCTGTCCGTTGCGCATTCACTGGAGTCCTCCGATTGTACCCATTCGTCCTCGGCGAACGGGAATTATCTGACTGACGCCCTACAAAGGCCCGTCGGCGCGGACATGATTCTTCCAGCAATTCGCGTGCCAGCTCGCTTCCCGTACTGGAATGCCTTGAAATCAGGCGATAAAATGGATATCTCGCGGCACGCAAGAAAGTCGTAACATGGTTTCGGCTATAGCGGCCGCGATGACTTGATTTACCATGGAAATGATCAATCCCGATAGTCTGTTGCCGGTGAACTTGTCGCCTCTTGAGCCATTGCAATCCCTCGACGCAGGGACGCAGGCAATGGTGATCGAAGTGAAGGCGGATGCGGCGTCGGCCAAGCGGCTTGCGGACATGGGCTTTGTTCGCGGCTCGGTAGTGGAAATGCTGCGGCCGGGTAAGCCCTGTTTGGTTCGAGTAGGAAACAGCTACGTGGGGCTTGGTGTCGGTCATCAAAAACGTGTCGTGGTTCAACGCTCCAGTTCGATGTGATTGTTCATGCCAGCAGTGATTCCACTAACCGTCGCCCCGCGAACCCGAACCGTGGCCGTTGTCGGCAACCCGAACACGGGCAAGAGCACGTTGTTTAATGCTCTGACCGGATTCCGGCAGCGCGTCGGAAATTATCCCGGCGTCACGGTCGAGCGGCATGCGGGGTTTCTGCGTGATTCCACGACGAGCGTACCGATTGAGATTGTCGATCTTCCCGGCACATACAGTTTGTCGGTCCATGCCGAGGATGAGGCCATTGTGCTGGACGCCCTGCTTGGCCGCAGCGATCGGGATTCTGACTTGATCGTCAGCGTCGTTGATGCAGCAAATCTTTCGCGAAATCTTTTTCTGACCACGCAAATTCTCGAGCTCGGTACGCCTGTCATTGTGGCCCTGAACATGATGGACCTCGCCGATCGCGCGGGCATCCGCGTCGATTGTGAGGCACTTTCGCGCGAGCTTGGCGTGCCGGTCATTCCGATCGTGGCCAACAAGGGAACTGGAATTGCCGAGTTGCGACAGGCCATTGTCGCGGGACTCGACTCGGATTGCACACATCATTGTCCGTCATTTCCTGAGTGCGTGTGCGCGGAACTTGACGGGTTGTGCAGCTCGTTGAAGTCGGCGCCCGGTGATGGATTCATTCCATCGCGCGTGGAGGCCATGCAAACGCTGCTCGCCCCCGGCGGCTTCCATGAATCACGATTGGTGAAGCGATGCGGTCGCGGATTGGCGGAAGAACTGGCCGAACGGCGACATCGAATTACGACCGCGGGCGAATCCGTGGTCGAGGTCGAGGCCCAGGTGCGCTACGCCTGGATTCAGCGAGTCGTGGATCGGGTTGTCATTCATGAACGACCCGAAACACGCCCGCGAACGGAAATTGCGGATCGAATTCTCACCCATCCGATCGTCGGGCTGACGGTTTTTGTCGCTGTGATGGCCGTGATTTTTCAAAGTGTTTACGCACTCGGCGGGCCGCTTCGCGACTTCGTTGACGGGGGCTTTACTGCGATCGGTCAACAAGTTGCGAGCTGGATTCCGGCGGGTGCGATTCGCAGCCTGATAGTGGACGGCGTGATTGCCGGCGTCGGCGCTGTGCTCACGTTCTTACCGCAGATTCTGATTTTGTTTTTTTTCATTGCGATTCTTGAAGATTGCGGCTACATGGCCCGTGCGGCGTTTTTGCTCGATAGATGGATGGGAACGATCGGACTGAACGGCAAATCCTTTATTCCCCTGCTTTCGTCATTTGCATGCGCGGTGCCGGGGATCATGGCCACCCGCACGATCGAAGATCGGCGGGACCGTTTCGTCACCATTCTCATCGCGCCGCTGATGAGTTGCAGCGCGCGGCTGCCGGTCTACGTGCTTTTGATCGGCGCATTCGTGCCCGCGACGGCGATACTCGGAGGACTGCTAAGTTTGCAGGCCGCAACGCTGTTGGCGATGTATGGTCTCGGCGCTATCGTTGCGATCCCGGTGGCAATAATTCTCAAAAGAACCGTGCTGAAGGGGCCGGTGCAATCGTTCCTGCTGGAGCTTCCGACATTCAAATGGCCTTCCTATCACACGGTGTTCTTCCGCGTGTTCGAGCAAGGCAAGGCCTTCACGGTGTCGGCGGGAACGATGATTTTCGCGGTCGCGATCGTGATCTGGGCGCTTGGCTATTATCCGCATCCCGCATCAATCGCGGCTCAGCATGATGCACTCCGGCAGGCGGCGATTGCGAGCGCCGTCGCCTGTGATGAATTGAGCCAGCGATTGGCCGCGATCGACCACAATGAGGCGTCGGAGTATTTGAATACGAGCTTGTTAGGACGGATGGGTCGTTGGATTGAGCCGGCAGTCAAGCCGCTGGGGTGGGATTGGCGGATCGGGACGGCCGCGATCGCTTCGTTTCCCGCCCGTGAAGTCGTCGTGGCGACGATGGGGACAATTTACGGGCTGGGGAGTGATAAGCAGGCGGCGTCGCAGGGACTCCGCGAGAAGATGAAATCGGCAACTTGGCCTGATGGCAAACCCGTGTTCAATGCCGCGGTCGCGTTTTCGTTAATGGTTTTCTTTGCCCTATGCTGCCAGTGCGGGGCCACGCTCGCGACGATCAAGCGCGAGACACGCTCCTGGCGCTGGCCGGTGTTTACCTTTGTCTATATGACCTCGCTGGCGTATGTGGGGGCGCTGATTACGTACCAGGTGGCGATTCGATTTATCTGATTTCTGGCACTGGCGGGCAAGCCGCCAGTGGCACCCGTACCCGGCGCATTCACGCACAACTTGTGGTATAATTCCAATAGAGAGCCATGAACGCTCAAGATATCATTGCGATTGCCGTCGCTGCTATCGCGCTCGCATTTGCCTTTCGGTCGATCTACCGCCAGATGACCACCGGCGGCTGCGGCAGTTCCTGTCATTGTTCGCACGCCGGAGCACCGGATGCGTCGGGAAATACTTCGACCGATTCTCGATCGTTGAAGCGCACACCGCTGGTCACGCTTGGCCAGTCCCACAATTCTCATGAGGGTCCGTAGCCTGTTCTGCGGGAAGCCACCGCTGCACGACGCGCCTGCAATGCACAATCTTCGCACATCCCTTAAGATGGATTCATGGGCTTCCCCTGGACGCTTCAGAAATACATTCTTCGTGAAACCGGCAAGGCCTTTCTGCTCACGGCACTGGCATTGACTGCGGTGCTGGGGCTCGGCGGCGGGGTTTTGCAGATGATTCAGGTCGGGGAGGTTACGCCGGGGCAATTGGGGCGGTTGCTGGCATTCGTATTGCCCGTTTCCGCGGCACTCACGCTCCCCATTGCAGCACTGTTCAGTGCGACGGTAACGTATGGCCGCCTGAGTGCGGACAATGAATTTGTTGCCTGCCGTGCGAGCGGAGTGAACTTGTACGTGCTTTTGTTGCCCACGATCGCAATCAGTTTGCTTTCCGCAATGATTACATTTGGGTTCACGAATTTTCTGATCCCTGGCATGGTGCGAAATCTCAACGAGTTTGTCAGCTCGGACATCGGCATGTTCGTGCGCCAGCGACTCAAGAACCCCAGAGGCATTCAACTCACCGAGAAATATCGCGTACACGCGGATGACGCGGACATCCTGCCCGATCAAAGCAATCGCGTGCTGCTCCATCATGTCGCATTTGTCGAAAGTGACGGGCAGGAATGGACTCGGTACGGCACATCGCGTCTCATTGATCTTGAATTCACGCGCGGAGCGTCACAATTGTCCGTGTCGGGAACGATGCATGACGTAAGCATCTACGACGGTCGGCGATTCGCCGACGTCGCGGAAGAGCGGCTGCCAACCCGCGAATTGCCGACGCTCTTGCGCCGACAAGTGAAGTTCTTAAACCTCTCCGAGCTGATCGAATTTTTGCGAAAACCAGACGCGTGGCCCAACGTTGCGTCGGCATTCACGCGGCTTCGATTCGCGGTGAGTCGCCGCATCGCCTACCAATCTTTGATGGATGAATTCAATGCGAAGAAGTTGATTTCGCTGGCGAATTCCAGCGGAACGCTCGCACTTCGCAGCAACGTCGCCGCCCTCATTTCGGACGATGGCGGTGTCGAAATGACTGAGGCCGGCATCATCGAGGGTCGGGGCGATCATGTGCGAAAACTCAACGCGGGGAGAGTTCTGATCGAAGTGGTTCGAGGAGACATGCCGTCTGAGACTGGATTTCGCGTGGAAGGTTACGAAGTGCGGTCGAGCGACCGAAACACTCCTGCAATCAGCAAGGAAGCATTCGGCATTTTCGCGGTTCCGCAATCGGTGATTGATGAGGTCGCCGCAAAATCGAATGATGATTTGATTCGATGCGTCGGAAAAGCGCCGGCGGGAGCCCAGCAAACGTCCTTCCATGCCCGCGATGCGGTGGCCGAACGTCGCGCCGAAGTCATGGATGAGCGTTCGGAGCTCGAACGCCGGATTATCGCGACGATGCACGAGCGTTCGGCTTTCAGCGTGAGCATTTTCGTGCTCGTCATCCTTGGGGCCGCGCTCGGAATCATCTTTCGTGGAGCGCATGTGCTGACCGCGTTCGGCATCAGTTTCATCCCTTCGCTGGTGGTGATTCTCTGCATCGTCATGGGTCGGCAGATGGCGATCAATGCGCGGACGCACGACACCGGTTTGATGCTGATGTGGGCGGGCATTGCGCTCGTCGCGGTGATTGACGTGGTCACGCTTACGAAAGTCTTGCGGCGATAAACCAGATGTTAACGGTGCTTGATCGCTATCTGATTCGCTCGCTGGTGGTCAATTACTTGATCGCAGTGGCCGTCATGCTTTGCCTGTACATTGTCCTCGACATGTTCGTGAACATGGATGAGTTCACGAAGACGGACCTGCCCGCTTTCGCCGTCATGCGAAACATTTTCGATTACTATTGGCCCAATTTGTTTCTGTATTTTTCGCAGCTTTCGGGCGTCATTACGTCGTTTGCATGCCTCGCGGTATTGGGGCGAATGCGGAAACAAAACGAGCTGACCGCGGTGATGGCGTCCGGCGTGAGCCTGTATCGCGTGGCTCGCCCGATCCTTGCATTCGGCATCGCGGCGACGGCGTTGCTCGTGATCGACACTGAGCTGTGCATCCCGTGGGTTGCGCACAAGCTCTCGCGCGATCATGACGACGTGGAAGGCAATCGCGCTTATGAAGTTCTTTTTCTTCGCGACCGCGACGGTGCGCTTCTCTCCGCGCGACGATTTCATCCCACGAATCGCGACCTCGAACGCATCCTTGTTTTGATCCGAGATGAGGGTGGCGACGTGACTCGGACTCTGGAAGCGGACCGGGCGACGTGGGAGCCGCCGACGGAGATGCAGCCGCGAGGACGGTGGCGGTTGGATCGAGGAAAGCAAGTTTCCCGCGTCGTGCATACCGAGGGCGGTTTGGGGCCGCGCGAAGACCAAGTCGTCACTTTTCCCACTTATTACGAAAGCGATCTGAGTCCTGAATCGATTCAGCTCCGGCAATCGGCCGGCTGGCTTCGTTATTTGAGTTTGTCACAATTGCGGGAACTGGATGGCGCGGATTCCGCCGATCATGCCGCGATCCTGCAGGTCCGGCATTCGCGGACGACGGGCCCGATTGTCAGTTTGTTGCTTCTACTTCTTGGGCTGCCGTTTTTTCTCGATCGCGCCCCGGTCAACATGATCAGTGACGCCGGCAAGTGCATGCTGACCTGCGGCGGATGCTATCTTGTGGCCTTTATCGCCCAAAGCGTGCACGCCGGAGGCGGATCGGCCCTGCCGTCATGGATCCCAATCTTCATCTTCGGAACTGTGGCGATGGTGCTGCTGGATCGCGTCAAGACGTAATCGCTTCAAGAGCATCTGACCAAGACCTGGTCGCGTATGGCATTTATCACAAGATCGGAGTCTAGTTCTCGCATGCAGCGATGATCGTGCGGGCACTGTGATAGCTTTCGCAAATAGCACGGTGAGCACGGAATATCGAGTCGGACAACGTCGTTCAATCGGTGATACGGACCGGTGCGGAGCGGATTCGTGGGACCGTTGATGCAAACAAGCCGTCGATTCAAGGCCGCGGCGATGTGCATGGGGCCGGAGTCGTGGCAGATTACGATCTCGGCGCGTTCAATGATTACAGCCATGGTCCGCAGCGGAGTTTTGCTGCATAGGTTGATGGGCGGGCGGCGGCAACTATTCGCGACGCGCTCGCAAAGATCGGACTCATCGGGCGAGCCCAGCAAGACACAAATGGCACCGGCGTCATCGAGTTCGTTCATTACCGCACCGAATCGTTCAGCGGCCCAGCGTTTTGTTTCCCACCGAGCACCGGGCAGCACAACGGCGAACTGTGACGACGGGTCGAGTCCGGACGAATTCAGCAATTCCAAGGCATTAGCATGATCTGCCGGCCGAAGGGCCAGATCAAAATTCACTTCATTTCGCGCACACCCAAGCATCTCGACTGCACGAAAATTTCGATCCACGGCGTGTTCATCGGCATCCGGAGTTTCGATCAAATCCGTGTAGAAAAATCGAGATCCCTCGCGGGCCTCGCGAAATCCAATTCGCACGTCGGCCCCGCTCGCCCAGGCGAGAAATCCCGTACGAAACAGACCTTGCAGGTCGATCACCAAGTCGTACTTGGCTTGCCGCAGTTTGCGGATGAATCGCCAGAAGTCGGCCATCGCTCCCCGTTTGGTCAGCAGCGCTCCAAATCGCCCGCGATCAAACCCAATCACATTGCTGAGCTTCGGATGTCCCTCAATGAGCGGCGCGAGCGACTTGTTAATCAGCCAATCAATCCGCGCGTTCGGATAGCGCAAACGCAGCGCGTGCAAAACCGGCAGGGCATGAATCACGTCGCCAAGCGAACTGGGCTTGATGAGCAGGATACGGCGAAAATCGTGGGTTTTCAGGGTGGCAGTCATTCAGCAGACGCACGAGCGTCCTAGTGTCGTAGCGTAACCCATCGTTCATCGGCCACCAACAGCTCGCAAGGAGTAAATCTCGCCTTGTACGCCATTGTCCGGCTGCCGGCCACATAGAAACCAAGATAGTAATAAGGCAATCGAAGCTTCCGGCAATACGCAATCTCCCACAAGACCGAAAAAGTCCCAAGGCTACGAGAGGTCAACATGGGGTCGAAAAACATATACACGCTGGACAGGCCGTTCGGGCAGTGGTCAACGATGCTGACTCCCGCAAGTCGATCCTCGATCCGATAGCAGATTTCCTGCGTGACAGTCGGCGAATCGTAAAGAAACTCGCGAAAAGGTTCGAATTCTCGAGACATCGATTCATCGTGCTTGCCGTCAAGATAGCGACGGAAGAGCGCATGCTTCTCGTCGTTCACGCGGGGTTTTCCGGTCATGACGACAACGTCGGAATTCCGCCGCCAGACCCGCCTCATTGAGCGTGACGGCATGAACTCGGCCACTGACACGCGAGCCTGTTTGCACTCATGGCAGCCGCGACACCGTGGTCGGTAGACTACCTGTCCGGATCGTCGGAAGTTCCGAGCCAGCAATTTTTCATACGTCGCATTGTCAAGACGGTCGGTTCGGTAGACTTCACTACGGGCCATTCGTCCCGGCAGATAGGAACATGGCGACTCAGGCGACACGTTACGCAGAGTGTCCAACTCCGCCTGCGGCGACGAAATCATATCATCAGATGTCAATGCATCGTCGATCATGAGAATCGATGCATTCTATCTTCGCGAAACCTACGACGGCAACAAGAGTCCTGGCATGAGCCCACGAGAAAGCCAAATAATCAACGGTGGAATGAACAAACCCGGCAACATGTTCGCTACCGGGATTCGCTTGATATCCAGCAAGATCATGGCCGTCCCCAACAGAGCGATCCCCCCTACCGCCGTCATCAATCCAATTGAGACGTCGTCCATCGGATTTCCGACCTCGTAGGCCAATATTGCAAGGCCGCCTTGAAGAATCCCCACTGTCAAAACGCTCGCAAGAACCCCGGAGCCGAGTGAGGACGCCAGCGCCATCGAGCAAAAACCATCCAAGAAGGCCTTGATGTAAAGCAGCCTGGGATTGCCATGCGTGCCATTTTCGAGACATCCCAGAAGAGTTAACGGACCTACGCAGAAAATTACGCTGGCCGTCAGGAATCCCTCGGCGAACATCTTCCCGCCATCGCCAGACTGAGAGAATCTTGAGTGAATCCAGCCGCCGAGCCCTTCGATTCGCTCATGAATCCGCAGCCATGTTCCGATCATTGCTCCGACCAGCAGCGACCCTACTACTACCATAGCCAGTCGGGCGCCGTAGGTCTGACTCTCTCGCACGCGCGGGCCGTAGGCTTGCGCGAGTTTCGAAAAATCGAGAACGGACGCATCAATTCCCATTGTGATCGTAATCAGGCCGAGACATTGAAGCACGATGGAGCGATAGCGCTCACCGAGATTGCGGCCCGCGCTCAAGCCGATCGCGCTTCCCGCAAGCACGGTGATCACGTTGACGATGGTTCCGTTCAGTATTGACCACATAATCGCTGCCGAGCACGTGCGGCTCGTCTTGCAGTCTATCCGAAGAGCTGCGATCAGCGAATGCGCAACCGGTTCACAATCTGTGTGATGCGATGGGAAAGGGTGTGTCGAGAAAGTACGAGCTTGCGAGCTTCGATTGACGAGGCCATTCGACCATCCCGATCCGATAGGAGCCGCTTTGCATTCGCAATGAGTTCCGGTCGTGAACAATATCCATGAAAATACGGGTTCAAGGCCGGATCAATTAGGCCACGGTCAGCGTCATTGGGAGATGCGCCGCGCATGATGACGCACGCGCCGGCACACATCGCATCGAGCGCGATCTGCGTGTCCGAATCCCCGCCTGTCGGGATGACCACAATGCTCATCCCATTGAAGATCTGGTTAAGTTTCGAAGGAGACGGAATTGGCCCGTGCCCAACCGCGAACTTCAGCGAGGCGTCCTTCCAGTTGTCGCCCCAAATGGATACACGGAATCCCGCGTTGGCAATTGCTTCGGCATCGGCACGCGCGATCGTGGTTGGTGCAATTCGATCTCGAACGTTTCTTTCAAACTGCTCGCGAATTTTTGCATCCTGAAATGCAATGCCGCATTCGCGCTCGGCCTGCTCGATGATCGAAGCTGCAAGCGATGCGTCGTACCCATCCGGATCGCGTTGGATCATTCGTTGTGCGACCTGCCATACACTGACAAGACTCGGCAAGCTGACGCCACAATGATATGGATCATCATCCGGTAAATTCGCCACGATTGCAACATCAATTTCAAGTGCGGCGTCTCGTTCATCGGCCGTCAACGGATGGAACACAGTGTCATCCGCGGCCGGCGCCATGACTTCAATGCATGTTTTCGCGATGGCTGAGTCGAATCCTCTCGCCTGACGCTCAGAGATCATCAGCAATTCGCTAGAATGAGCGTCACTTTCAACCAGTGAAATCAAGGCATCCAGTGAATACCAGGCAACCATTGGAATCGACGGTACGAGCGACGTAACGGGACCCGATCGACAGTTGATCCACAAAGCAACGTCCGCGTCAATTCGGGCCATTGCGTTCACGCGGGCCACGATATGGCACTTTCCGGGCGATTCCGGGACACAAACTGAATGAGTCCATCCCAATTTTTTCAGGCCGCGAGCGATACGGTCCGCAAGTTCAAATGACCCAGGAGAAGCATCCGTTCCCAAAATCGCAACTCGCGGCTTTTCAGGAATTTCCGGCGATGAGCGGCGCGAGATCCGCCCGACGGCTGCATTCAATGCCTCCGCCTGCAATCCTGCGACCTTTTCGCCAATTGCTTCCAGACGACCCTGAAGCTCGAATATCTCGGCGGAAGTCCGTTGCGGCACGCGAAAGATTTGCGTCGGCAGAAGAAAGCCGGGATAGGTCTGGAAGAAGTCATTGACGCGTTTCGGCAAGTCATCGTCGATGAACAATACCAATCGCCCGCGTGAAAAGAGCGCAACAAAATCATGAAGTCGCATCGCAAGCTTCAGAAAAAGCGGATTCGATTCCACCACGAAAATTGCCCGGCATTCAGGCAATCGACGAGCAAGGACAAGCGGTTCCAACCCTGTGAGAATTCCAGGGAGCGTGACGTTGCCGCCGGAATCGGTGGCCGTCGAGAACATTTCTTCGGCGCTGATCGACGGCATCGATGATCCGCCAAACCACATCATGCGCCCGGACGGATCCTGCAATTGGAGTGCAGTCGTGCGATCGCGAGCCTCCACACATCGAACGGTCGCAGGGATCGGCGTTTGATCGATGATCTTCGCGATCGCGGGCTGAAAAGCACGTAGCGCGTTCAGATTATGAAGATACGTGGCCGGATCGCTCGATGGCGACGCCGAGGCGGAAGACAGGATGTCATTGGCGGCAGGTTCGGTGATGGGGAGCACAGCGGCATTCAACATGAACCGTGGCCTCCTTGCCAACTTGATGCCGAATTTCAACACGGCCGACAATGGGTGGCGATACGAGCCGATCTTTAGACACCACGACTTCGCAGAGCGTGCACGGTCATCGTCACCAGAAAGCCGATCCACACCGTCCATGCAGCCGCGGAAATCACAAGCGGAAAAACCGGGAGCGACGGCGAATCGCCTACGGGAACACTTGGATCGTCCCAGATCGTCGGCGTCCTCGATTCTGATTCTTCTTCGATGATCTGCTGTGTTGCCATTGGTTGCCGAAATCCTTGCTGGAGGCGCCATTCTCGATCGCGATCCAGCTCGATCAAGCATCACAATTTAATTCTCAGCCTTGGGTCCCGCCTGAATCACGACGGGAATCTCCACTTGCTCCGCGCCTTGCAAAGTCGTTGTTACGGTGAGCTTCGCTTTTCGCACGTCCTTCACCACGCCGGTAAGCTCAACATCCAAATATCGCAAGTGACGGTATAACGTCAGCGAGGCCGGGTCAAGCGCAAATTTCACTGCGGCGTCATCGCACGTGATTCCCTTGATATTCAGTTCCATCGTGGTGGGAGCCTGGAGCTTCACATGCCTCCGCCGCCCGGCCGGTGTGCCGTCATCGCGCAACAAGATCACCGCCGGCTCGATCTCAATCATCGGCGGCACAATGCCAAAAACGGGGATTTCGACAACCGGCTGATCCGGGACATCTGTGAAGATGCGCAGGGTGGCCGCGAACGGGCCTGTCGGCGCGTCCGGACGAATGGCCACCGTCACGGAATATTCAGAGGCGCCGCCCTTCTTCAATTTTTCGACACTTGGTTCCAGCATAGGACCTGCGTCAGCCCGCTCAACTTTGAAGGGAGCGAAGCGTGTGGAACTCAGAATCACCGGGGCCAGTTTCTTTCCGGGCAGGGATAGCTGACGCGTCGCATCAATCAGCTTTGGCGTCCACACCAATTCGCCAACGACTTCGCCTCGCAATGCAATATCCTTTTCACGTTCGATCCCATCGATCGAGATCGTGACCTTTAACATGGTATTGATCGTACCGAGGGCGACCGTATCGGGAATGACGAATCGCAGGCGCTGACCAGTGCCAGTATTCTTTGCAAGCGGCTCAATCTCATATTGGATCGGAAAATCATCCGGTGGCTGAACTTTCACGACGGTGACTGATTTTCGTGATCCGCTCGGGATGAAATCCACACCTTTCAGCACGTGGTCTCCCCGGCGAACTTGGCGAAGATTTACAAGCCCGTCGGGGTCCATCTCCACCAACGATTCAATATCGGCTTTGAACTGTAGTTTCAGCTCCGGCTCGACCGGATCATTGTTGAATACGGTGATTGCCTTATTCTGCGTGTCGCGACGCCCAGTGCTGTCGAAAGTGGCCTTGAGCTCCAACGATCCGCCGGCAGGAACTGTCTTATCTGAATCCGAAAGTTGAACGATCGTGCATCCGCAAGTCGAAACCGTGCGATCAATCACCAGTGGAGCATTGCCGTGATTCTCAATCGTCCACGAAATATTGACTTTGTCGCCATCCAGGATCGCCCCCAAATCCTTCAGACGTACTGGCACGAATAATTGGGGAATCGGGCCTGCCGGCGACGGTTTACCGCTCGGTGGGGGCGGAACCTGCGCCGATGCAAAAGGGACCAGGAAACCGAGGATCGCGATTTGAAATGCGATTCGATTCATTAAATTCGCACGCTCCGAATGCAAGGATGCTTGCGCACCGCTTCGTAGCATATATGTTAGGGATTGTTAAGTGTCAAAGAAATGAGGGATCTTACAGTTCGGCGACGGAAGCGGCATCTCAGGGCACGACAAGGTCGATATTGTGCATACGCGGGCCGTCATTCATCTCTCGCAGTCCGAGCCGCACGGATCTTCCGACGAGCGGAGTGCCATCTGGAAAGCGATATTCGACTATCTGCGTCTCGCCGGGAAAGACGTGCATGAACGGCTTGGATTGTCGTTCCCGACCCGGCACCGAAGCCATTCCTCGGAAACTCACCTCCGCGGTGGTTGTGTTTCGAAGGATATGCCGCAACACGAGCTTGTCATTCTGCACAAACACCTCACCTGTCACTTCAAGGCCCGGCATCTGAATATCGCACAACAAGGGGAGTTCAAGGCGATAGCCCTCTTGATCGAGGTGCAACTCAATCAGAAACTCCTTCCGTCCACCGACTTCGTTCTGATCGTACCGAGCATCGAATTCGAAGGAATATCTGCGGCCGGGCATGAGCCGAAAATCAAATTCCTTGGGTGAAACCGCCACCGCCGGCGGTGCGTGGATAACTCCCCTTCCCGATAAATTCCGTGTCCCCTTGTAATCAATTTCGATCGACTGACGGACCATGCCATTCGTTATACTGACGCGATCCGGGCAAATTGAGACCGCGTACATCAAGTCGATGATGCACCGATCCACGCCAACCACGAACACAGGATCAGGCCTCAACGAAAGCGTCTGTCGGCCTTTTTCATCGTGCGACAGCGGGAAGCTTCGCCCCCAAAGATCGAAGGATCGGGACGCATGGCCGAGCTGCAAATGTGAATCGCGCCCATGTTCCGGCGCGGTTGGGTTCCATAGCGCCACGACGCTCGAATCAGCGGAGAAAAATGCCATGAGGTGAGTTCCATCCGGCAATTCAAGCGTCGGACCAGGTTGAGTGCCATCGAGAATTTCCGCGATCGTGTGGAGCACCACGAATTCTTCGGTCGGCTCAATGACTGTTTCCTGCGCTGGCGTGGTCCGGCGGTGCCAAGTCTGCGGCACAAAAACCGTATCCGCGCCGGATCGCAGCGTTGTCAACAATCGAATGGTCCAATCCGCCAGCCGTGGCAAACGCAAGAATTCTCGCTCGGACAAAGGCGCCACGTACGCAAAAATCCGCTCAACCCCCAATGATTTTTGCTGCTCCAAGGCCGCCTTGAGCGATTTGGCTGCTTCGTTCGACTCGATGCGAACAGTGGGCTGAGCGATCGGAAGTGTTTTTGTGCCGGGCTCGATGTCAATCGAAATTGCGGCGCCGAGCAGCGGCGCGGGAATGAATTCCGACAGGCTTTGCCGCAATGATTCACGTCCGTTCAGAAAGGCTTCCCGCGGCACGGTGATGTCAGTGTCATCTGAACCAAGCTGCCACATCCGAAAAGTGCTGGCATTGGCCGCTGCGAAGTTCGAAATCATCTCTCGCCAGCCGATCGGATTGTCCCTTAGAACCTGAAGTAAATTCTCTCCACAAGAAGGCTCATCAGCATTCCCCGGCGAAATCGACCCGCACATCATTGCAATCAGTGAATATCCGTGTCGAGCGAGTTCCTTGGCGACTCGGCTGATCCTTGCCGCATCGGCCTCGCGATACGCTTCCGGGTCGTGCCAAATCGGCATCTTGACGGACCTAACCGCCTGTCGCTGAAGGAGATTCAATTCCGCATTCAGCGGCACACTTCGATCGGGATCGAATACGATTCCGATCAAATGTGAGTGAACATCATCCCGATTGATCGGTGGCGCAAGCTTTGCAAACGTCAGGGTTCGGCTGATCTGCGCACCTCCGCCCGGACCGCTTTCAACCAACCGCGCATGATACAGCCCCGGTTCAAAATTCCGCACGGAAATCCTGAATTCAGCGTCATGGGTCTCATCAGATCCCAAGTGTTCATGAAATACGGTATTATCGGCCGCATCAGTGATGGAAAGATCCGCATCGACGTTTCGATCACCATATTCGGCGAACGACACGAGCAACTCCTGCGGATCATCTTGGCGAATCACATTTCCCGAAACACCCGTCGTTAACTGCACACGAGGCGATGTATAGATTGTCGCCTCGTCGAGCCAGGCTTCCGCGTGAACATCTGAATGTTGAATCGGTTTTGGACCGGTCTCTGGATCCAACATCGAATCCTGTACGATCCACATCTGTAACGAAATCGTTGCGGCCTCCGGTGGAGCCGACGACAAGAACAATTCCACACGCACCCATGGATCGGCCTTGTCGGATTCGCCAAGCCACGCACTCCGCACAAGCGACTCGAAAATCGGCTGTCGGCTTTCATCGAGAAAACATGCGCTTAAGCACGCGCGGGCGTGTTCGAGGCCGGACGTGCGAACGTATGCCTCAATCCGGTAATCGCTCGAAGGCCGGACAGCAGTCTCAGGTCCAACGTAAGAATATGCGACGCTGCGACCCTGGCTGTCGAGATGAAATGAAGGCGGGGCCAGGTGCCCCGTGGTCATGTCGAACCCACCCTTGGCAAACCGTGGAAAGCCCGCCATTCGAAGCGGCTCCCAGTACCGCGGCACGTCTTCAAGGTTTCCCGCGGCCCGCTCATCAAAGTCAAATCGATGGACGACCCGGCTTGGGGAAGCAGGAGCAACTTTCGCATCAGGCGATTCCTCTTGCCCCATGACTATCGAAGTCGACAAAAGCCATGAGATCATGGTTGAAAATCGAAACTTCGAATAGGACCGTGCGGACTTTCGCATGTCTGTTCATCGGCGTGAGATTCACGCCCCTTTGCCGGAGATATTGTGGTCATTACCGCAAAACCACGTGTAGCAGCGTTGCTGGTTCAGAATTCGGTCCTTAACATGCTCTTTAGAATGGCAAATCTTTTCGATACGCGACGCTATCTCACCAATTTCGACGCTGTGCATACCAGCCACATCGTCACGGATTGTCTGGTTATCGGAAGCGGCGTGGCGGGTGCTCGTGCGGCGGTCGAGGCCGCCAACTATTGCCATGTGATCCTGCTTTGCAAAGGGGCCTTCACCGATTCGAACACATCCTTCGCTCAAGGCGGCATCGCGGTGGCCAAGGGCGATCCCGCTTCGTTTGAGACTCATTTCGAGGATACCATGCGCGTGGGATGCGGATTGAACGATCCGCAAGCCGTGCGCACGCTGGTCGAAGAAGGTCCTTCACGGATCGCGGAACTCATTGAATGGGGAATCGAATTTGATCGCGAAGCGGGTGAGCTTGCGTACGGCCTGGAGGGAGGACACTCCGTTCACCGCATCGTTCATGCACACGGCGATGAGACCGGCCGGGAGCTGACGAGGATACTGGCTCGTCGCGTCCGAGGCACGCGAAGGCTTCGCGTGTTCGAACATTGCTTCCTGATTGACCTGCTGACCGACGACGGTCGATGCCTCGGCGCGGTCACATATCACGAGGAATTCGGACACCAGTTGATCTGGGCCAAGCAGACCGTTCTTGCGACGGGCGGCTGCGGACAGATTTGGCGCGAATCGACCAATCCTCCCATCACGACGGGCGATGGTCTGGCGGCCGCGATTCGCGCCGGGGCGATCCTTCGTGACATGGAGATGATGCAATTTCATCCGACGACGTTATACGTCGCTGGCGCCGGTCGCGCACTCATCTCCGAGGCCGTCCGCGGCGAAGGCGCCTATTTGATTGACCGCGAGGGCAATCGTTTCATGTTGGGAAAACATCATGACGCGGAATTGGCCCCGCGAGATGTCGTCAGTCGTGCAATCCATGAGCACCTTGCGGCCACGCATTCGAATTGCGCGTATCTCGACGTGCGCCATATTCCGAATTTCGCGACGCGCTTTCCGGGCATCACCAGACTATGCGCAGATTTTCAAATTGACGTGCATCGAGATTTGATCCCTGTTCGCCCCAGTGCGCACTATTTGGTGGGCGGCGTCGAAGTCGAACTGAACGGCCAAAGCAGCGTTGATCGGCTGTTCTGCTGTGGAGAAGTTGCGAGCAACGGTGTGCATGGCGCCAATCGCCTGGCCAGTAACTCGCTGCTTGAGGGACTTGTATTTGGGAAAATTGTCGGTGAATCGGCTGGCCGGCTCGCTGATGGAGCACGAACTGTTCCCGAAATCGCGGCGCTTTCAAGCCATATTGCCGATTCGCTGCGGACCCCTCTCGATATTGTCGATGTGAACAACTCGTTGCGAAGCTTAATGACCCGGAATGTGGGCGTGGTTCGCAGCGGAGAACGCCTAACGGAGACCGCGGAGATTCTTGATTTCTGGGGTCATTACACGCTCGACAAGACATTCGACTCGCCGAGCGGGTGGGAATTGCAAAACAAGCTCACCGTGGCGAAGGCGTGTGCAGCGTCGGCCCTGGCTCGAACCGAATCCATTGGAGTGCATTTTCGAAGCGACGCGGATTCGCACGGTTCCGCATCGTTGTATCACACGCAAATCGCTCGCGATTTTGCCGAAGCCCAGCGAGTGACAAAGCCTCCCCCCTTTGTAAAGGGGGGATCGAGGGGGGTAAACTGATACACTTGATGGGTCGAGTCCAATAGCTCAAGTGGAAGAGCCGAACAAAGCATAATTGTAGAACCGCCACGTCGTTTCATAGGGCAATCCGAGTGAGTGTATGGTCGCATCCGTTATGTTCATAAATATAGACATTCCCTGCTTCGAACTCATCACGAAGTATATGATGAACAATCCGGTCCAGCCGAGTCGATGCGCCTTCAGTCGATTTTCATAAGAAAGATAAGGCTCGATGATTCCAAAACCATCCAGCGGCGGTATGGGAATCAAATTGAACAAGACCGACCACAATTCAAGCACGCACATTGCACCGAGCAAGATAGCCCATTTCGGCGGCTCTTCGTTCATCGGATCAACCAGGCCCGTGTGGGGATGAACAAGAAAGGCGAGCGAAAGAAACAGCAGAAAATTCGACAACGGTCCGGCCAATGAAACTGCCGCTCCCCAATGCTTGTTCCGCAACAAACTCCGATCAATGTACACCGCCCCACCCGGCAGCGGCAAACCGCCCATCGCGAGAAACAAGACCGGAATCAATATGGACGTGACCGGATGTATATAGGAAAAAATATCAAATCGAAGGTATCCCTTTGCCTTCACGCTTTCGTCACCACCCCAATACGCAACCAGCGCGTGGGCGAATTCGTGGATGCAGACTGAAAATATCCAGCAGATGAGCACGGCCCCGAAAAGCGGTGTGAAATTCGCAACAGCAAGCATAACCGAGCGGGTTATATCGGCGCGCGCCGTTCGCGTCGAATAATGCAGATCGCTGCCAAGAAGCTACTATCAACCTGCGTCATTCTGAAGTCGCCAATGGCGACAGAAGAATCTGGGATCGCCTGGTGGAGGTCACTTTCGGAATCGGCTTGTTTCACTACCAGCCGGATAGGTAAAAGAACCACGACGGCAGAATGCGACAGAACTGGAATCCGATGCGGCCAATCCAATTCGTGGCCTGTCCTTCGAGATAGTCGCGTTGACCAGGAACTGGTTGATGATAGGCTGATTGATACTCCGCATCTTGCGGGTCGATCGAATCATTGTCCGGCGGCATTCGGGGGCGCGGATTCATGGGGCTTCTCACTACCGACATGAAGCGAGTCGTCGAGGAGCAACGCCTTGGCTTTGTCGCGACGGTCTGCCCAGACGGTACTCCGAATCTCTCTCCCAAGGGCACCACTCGCGTCTGGGACGATGACCACCTCGTCTTCGCCAACATCCGGTCGCCGGGCACTCTCGCAAACCTCCGACAGAATGCCAGCGTGGAGGTGAACGTCGTCGATCCGTTCCTCCGAATGGGCTACCGCTTCAAGGGCGTCGCCGTCGTTCTCGAATCCGGAGATCTCTACGACAAGGCGATCGCCTTCTACAAGGAACGTGGTGCCCGGGTGAGCGTCCTCCGCGAGGTCGTCTTGGTGCGAATTCAAAGCGCTTACCCGATCGATTCTCCGGCCTACGATTTCGGCCTCACCGAAGACGAAGTTTGCGCTAGGTGGGAGTGCTACTACCAATCACTACGCGCCGGGAGGACCACTTCACCTACAGGCGAGTAACTTCGGAGGGAGCTGACATCAAGAGGCAACCGTGGACGATTCGCTCGAAACCTTGAAGGCTGAGCTTGAGCGCTTCGGCGAGGCAAACGATGCCGCGACGAACGAGCGCCATCGTCGCATGCTCAACATCACCCGCGACACCGGCGAATTCTTGGCTGTGCTCGTGCGCGCGACCGCGGCGAGGCGGGTGCTGGAGATCGGCACGTCGAACGGTTACTCGACTCTCTGGCTTGCCGACGCTGCAAGGGGGATCGGCGGCTCAGTCACTACAGTGGAGTTCGCTGAATACAAGATCTCGCTTGCCTCGGCTAACTTCGCGCGCTCTGGGCTTGTGCCATTCATCACACTGGTTCACGACGATGCGGGTCGTCACTTGCAGCGAAGTGATCCGGGTGCATACGACTTGATCTTCCTCGATTCCGAGCGTCCGGAGTATCCCGGCTGGTGGCCTCATTTGCGTCGCGTTTTGCGCTCGGGAGGCTTGTTGATCGTGGATAACGCGACGTCCCACATGAAACAGATGGCTCCTTTCGTCGCACTAGTGACGGCTGATCCCGAGTTTGCAACCTGCCTCGTCCCAGTGGGCAATGGCGAGTTTCTTGCCGTAATGACATCTTCGTGAGTCGGTTGCTCTTGACGAGCCTGTGTAGCAGACGCGCCGAGAGCGGCACCGCTGCCGAAGAGAAGCGATGGAGGCTCCCTACCGACTCTTGGAAATGCCTAGGAAACCATCGATTATGAACCGATCGGTGATTCTCAATCAACTAGGCGTTTGACCGGCGCGACTCGCCGCGGCATGACATCGGCGTGGGTGTGCGGAAAGGACTGCGGTTGATGCGTTGACCTCATGTGGTCACAAGCATCAACACGTTTCCGTGACGCGCCCATTCAGATAGGGCTAACGGGGCGCGATTATAAGCGTTACGAATACGTTCGCTTGCGGCATGCGATGTACGTAAAGGCCATTCCACCTACCGCTAGAAATACAACGGTCGCCGGCTCCGGTACAAATGTCAATCCGGAGAAGCCTGCTCCCTTGATCTGATTTTCAAACGAACCGATCAAGAATTGCTCACCCGTGAATGGATCGAATCGATAAAGTTCATTGGAACCCGGCGCTGGGTCAATCGCGCCTGGCCCGCCGGTCACGAAATACGCGCTCGTCGCGTTCATGGCCATGCCGCCGACGCCGCCAATATTCGCCAGCGTAGCGGCGATAGGCGTCAACGCAGCCGTCGTCGGATTGATGGCGTAAAGTTCATTGTCCGTGCTGTCCAACCCAACCAGCATTCCGTCATTCCGCCATCCGAGTCCCGCAAAATCATGGCGACCATCGAAACTCTGAACGGGCGTCGCGTGTCCGGTCGTCAGATCAAGCGTGAGAAGCACCGGGACGGTGACGCCGCCATTCACTGCATACGCGGCGCCCTTGGAAGAAAACGCCAGGCCGCCTTCAAACAAAAATGCGACGTCGAGCGGCCCGACCAATTGGCTGGACACTGAATCTAGAGATGATGGAATTGAAAAGCGATAAAGCGTCGGTGAGCTGCCGGTGGTGAATCCATAATACGAACCGTCACGGGAATTGAATTCGAGTGAGCCGAGTCCGGTGATGCCGGGATTGCCAATCAAATGAAGAGATGCGTCGGTTGTGGAAATGGAATAAAAGTTACCTGTATCCTCTTCGACTCCGATAAGCTGCGCAAGACTCGCCTTTGTCGAGACAGTTAAACAACAGATCAAACATAGACGGACACAAATCTTAAACCGTCGCATAGCCGAACGCTTCCCCTCAATGAATCCTTGGCGTAAACGCGCGCAAAATCCAACTCCCCGCCCGAGATTCTTTCTTGTACGAGTTCGCCATGCACAAAGTCAACCATAAAAACCGCCACGGTGCATCGCATCGCGAATTGCTTGTTGTTATCGGGCCGACCAATTGAAGTCGCACATGGACGCCAAACCTTGGTTTTGATGAGTTTGCGGTCATACGAAATGCGATCCATTTTGCATTTTCTGGCTTTTTTACGGGCGTTGATCGTCAAGATGCGTGGCTTCTTCCTAGGTTTGTACGAGCATCAATTCCGGCAAATCATACGCAATCCTTTATTTTCGCTTGTAATCCCTATCAAACACCGGCTATGAAATAATGTGGGGGGTTGTAGGGTTCGGTCGTTTCATAGGGAGTGCGCGCCCGTGATTTGCATGGGCGGAGCTTTCGTCATTGACGAATCGAGGACGTGAGGTCAACAGCGTACCAGGCGCTGACGAATTCGTTGGCCGATGACTCACACCGCCGGAACCGAACCTGCACGAACCCGCGCGTGGAAAGGTCCCTACGCTTGGGCGTAGGAATTCACCTTCGTCCCCGTCAGAGAGGGACTTGCGCGCAAGAAATTGCCGGTTAGGGCGGGAGCAATTCTATGAAGATGCGACATCGGATCACGTTGCGCGCCGTTTCTCTTGTGGTTGTAAGCGGATTGGGGCTGAACGCCGTGGGATGCGGCGCGGCTGGTTTCCTTGGGCTACAAGATTATCAGCGCGATTTGCTATTCGGCGGCCTGATGTTCTTCGCATTGAGCCACCGAATTGACGTGCTCACCGGCGAAATCAGTGACCTGCAGTACCAAATCAACAACGAACAGCCGCCGGGCGAGCCGCTGCCAGGAGCAGAAGGTCCGCAAGGCCCACAAGGGGAAACCGGCCCGCAGGGACCGGCAGGAGCGACGGGTCCTCAAGGTCCGGTCGGTCCAAAGGGTCCAAAGGGTGATACCGGCGCACAGGGACCGACTGGTCCAGTTGGAGCTACAGGCGTCACTGGAGCAACCGGTCCACAAGGACCAATGGGGCCTCAGGGACCGGCAGGGACAGACAATACTGGTGGAATTGATGAGTTCGTGGACGACTTCTTCACTTATGCGGATCACGTGCCGGGTTCACTACCGGTCAACATCGTTGCCATCAAAGAACCCGCGCTTGGCGATCCGAATGGCCAGACCGGAGATGCCGGTGCAATCGCCTATCGTGTTGAGATTCCTCAAACCTACAAGGCAGGCCAGGAAGTCACGATGCGCATGCTTTTCTACAGGGCTGGCACGCCGCGAGTCGGTGATTGCCTTGTGTTCATGCTGGATGCGCTTCGATTGGTGGATGGTCAGAGCCCCGCAACCTACGGCGTTCGCCAATGGGTGCGAATCGATCAGGTCGCGGAAGCAAGAGAGCGCACACTGGCCAGTGACCTGCTTGGCGGCACGCCAACCAGCATTTTCATCGTTCTCGAGCTCCCGATGAATTCGCCGCAAGGCCTAAACATGCCGAACGATCTTGCACCGGGGCAAATGTTGGCATTTGAAGTGGATACGGCCACCAAGCCCGACCTCAGCGCGTGGGACGACGGCGCTCGGTACGAACTTCTCGGCGTGGAATTCTACGGATCCGATGGAAATGTGTTGAAAGGCGTTACGCTCTTTGATTCCGCCGACGCCATAACTTGCGGCCCTATAGGAGGATGAGACAGGCAGCCGGACAAAAGCGGAGCTATTCTAGCAGATTACTTCCGGCAGACGATACAATTTCCTGGCGATTTTTTGTTTCGCTAAGATTTTGATCGAAAAGAAATTGGATTTTCCCACGACAAAAAAACAAAAGAAAAGTTTCTTGCGACATCGGATCGAGGTATAATGAGTCTGTCTGGTTGGTGCTGCTTCTGAGTGCGACAAGGAGCGGTTATTGGCTGAACCGATGTAGGAACCTCGGGAGATTCGCGGACTGCGCGAAACGACGTACCGACCCTTTGAGGTTGGCGGTCCGAGCGCCAGTGAATCACCCACCTTAACGAAGGGTTCCGTCCAAGAGCTCCTACCGGCTGCGGCGGTTGCACTGAACGGACGCGCAGGGTCTGCGTCTTCACGCAGGCCCTTTTTTATCGCCGCACGATCCTGCGGTATACTCCATCCGCAATGCGAAGAATAGTCTTATTCGAAGATGAAGGCTTTGCAAATTTCCTGCCGCTCACGGCATGGCGCACCATCTTTGAATTGCAGGTTGGCCGCAAAATCATGCTCGACCGCATCGCTCAGCGGCTCAACACGCCGATTTCCGGCGTTTGGGTGCGTGACTGGATGCGCCAGATCGCTTCGCAGCGTTGTTCCGTGCCCGCGAACGAGTCTCTCGATGGAGAGACTGTTTTGGTCAATGGGCGATGGCTTTTCGACGATAAAACTGAGTTTGTAAAATCGCCCGCAGTCGGAACCTGTGCGAGCGGCGACATCGCCTACATCGCATGTGATGCAGCTCTCGCGCGCCGCATTTCAACAGCTGACTTGTTGGACGGCATACGTTGCGGGAAGTTGCTCTGCGGCGTGCCGCGCACTTCGGTGTCAGGACATCTTATCACTTATCCGTGGGATTTAATCGGTGATCTTTCGGGAATTCTTCGCGCCGACTGGACCAGCGAGGACGCGACCATTCAATCGGAACTCCAGCCTGGTTCGATTGTTGAAAATCGAGGATCTGTTCACATCGGCACGGGCGTACAAATTCATCGAACTGCGGTAATTGACGCATCGGAAGGCCCGATTTACATCGGCGATCACGCTCGCGTCGGTCCTTATGCCGTCCTCGAAGGGCCGCTCTATCTCGGTGCAGGAACGCGTGTGAATCCGCACGCCTGGCTGCACGGCGCCAATGCGATCGGGCCAATGTGCAAAGTGGGCGGCGAGATTACCGGCAGCGTCATTTATGGCTACACCAACAAACAGCACGAGGGCTTTCTCGGTCATGCTTTCGTAGGAAGCTGGGTGAACATCGGCGCGAGCTCCGTCAATTCCAATCTGACGAATCCGTATTCAAACGTCAAAGTTCCAATCAATGGGCGTGAAGTGGACAGCAAACAGCTATTCTTCGGCGCGGTGATCGGCGACCATGCGAAGCTGGGCATCAATACTAGCCTGCCAACCGGCGCGGTCATCGGCTTCGGGGCAAGCATCGCCGGCGTCGGCGCGATTCCGAAATTCGTTCCTTCCTTCGCATGGATCACCAATGGGGAATTGCGGGCCGGAGATTATCTTCGCGCGATGGATACGGCCTCCATCGTCATGTCGCGCCGAAATGTCGAACTCACCGATGAAGAAGTCGCGCTCTTCCACGACCTGCCCCAGCGCCTCGCGGCCATTGAGCGTGCTTCTAATTCCGCATAAGAACGTCATAATATCTTCGGCTCCGGGCATGAAATCTGAACCCGGATTCTGGCTGGCCTCGAGACCAATTGACATGGGTTTGCACGGGAAAACATCGAAAAAAAGCCAATGCATCACTTGGGCAACTATCTGTTGCCTTTGCTGGACAAGCGCGGGCTGTATTGGCGATGCCTTTATTACAAGGTGGCAAACAGTCCGAGTACGCGTGTCTGATGTCAAGTCAGGAGAAAGTATCAGCGGTGCCTCCTTGGAATTCGCGCGTGCATCCAAGGCTGCAGAATTGCCGAATAAAGCAGATGCGAGCCGCAAGCTCTACTGGCACAAGCCTACCTTCACCGACAATGATGGAGGAGCATCCATAGACACTGAGAATAATATGATTGTTGGAGGCCCGTTTCCCTTATGCCTAATTCCAACAATTGTTGCGGAAATCAGGCTCCATCGTGATTGGGTCACAGGAGACGCTTTCGCCTTTAGAATCAAGAACGAACGAGGAGAGGAAACGATAGACGCGCAACCCAATGTTGGCGAGCACACAGATGGTAAGTCTTACCGTCTTACATTCTTGGAAATAAGCAAGCCTCACCTGCACAAAGGCAAGTGATACGACCCCGTTCTTCGACACACGATTACTTTATCGCCGCCAGATATCGTGTGATCTGGTCGATGTGCGAGAGGTCATGCCCGGCGTTCATTTTCAGCATGGTTCCGAGCGATTCGGGCCCTCGTTCATTGTGCTTGCCGACGCGTTTCAGTTGAGCTTCGCGCATGTATTTCCATAGGAAAAGATTGTATTGACGAAGATGCCGAAACATTTCCACCAGCTCCGCGGGGGTGCGCTCATTGTGATACTGACCGCTCACCCAAAGATCCTGATCCATCCCCAGAATCGTCGGCTCGTCTTCGCAAAGAATCAGCCTCATGCGGTAACCATACACCCATTCCGAGTCGGACAAGTGGCCGATAATTTCATTCGGCGTCCATTTTCCGGGGAAAGGACGCGTTTTCATCCGATCCGATGAGTTTTCGCGAACAATCTTCGCCAAAACGTCGGCGGTCTCCGCCATCACCGTCAACGGATCGCGCGAGCCGAGCAAGTTTGCAAGTTTTTGCTGATAGGCCGACGTGTTCCCTCGCTCGATCGTTGTCGCAGGCGCGTTCATTTCAAGTCTCCCGTATCCACTAAAATTGACTGTGAGCCTATAGCTTTTCCGATGATTCCTCGCTGAAGAATGTATCGCCGGTAATACGCGATGCCAAGACCAGTGAGTGGAATGGCCAACACCACACCAAGAAAGCCGAGCAATTTTCCCCAGATGAAAACGCCCAGCAGAATCGCCACAGGCCGCAAACCCGTCGCCTTGCCGATCACCTTGGGCGTGACGATTGTGTCCTGAATCACCTGCACCATCATCATCACGACATACGTCGCCAACAATGATCCGATCAGACTCGAGCCTCGCTCAACTGCACGAAGCGCCGCAAGTACCGCGGCCGGCGCGATCGCGATGGCCGGTAGATAGGGAACCATCGTCAGCAATCCCACGAACAACCCAAACGGTATGGCCATTGGCAGCCCGATGATCGTGAATCCGACGCACTCCAAAGTCCCTGTGATCAGCGAAACGACGGCTTGCCCGCGCAGGTAGCGATGCAGCACGTCATCGAATTGAACAAAAAATTCGACGAGCGTTTCTCGATAGGCAGGTGGAAGGAACCCAACCCACGTTTTCGAATATTCCGGATAATCCATCAGCAAGAAAACGAGGTAAATCAACACCACGATCACGCCCGTGATGGCGATAATCATGCTGATCAAAAACGCAATCGCATTGAGCCCGCCCAGCGCGACGCTCTTCGCGGACGACGCCAACAGTCTGCGAAACTCCTCGGAGCGAAGGTATTGAGCGGCTTCATCCGCGCAATATCCCAAGTACGTCCCGGATACGGCCAGCCGAAGCTCTTCAAAGCGCTTCGCACGCGACATGGTGTTGGCCGTTTCGCGAAATCTCGACCACCCGCGTTCCAGTTCGGTCCATCCCAATCTGGTTGGAGAGGCATTTTCGGAATTCAATGAATCAGATCCTTCGACGGGCGACGATCCGGGGCTTGTAGGCTCCTTCGTTTCCGGCTTGACCACAGGCTGCTCAGGCGACGCCGGCTCTTTCTTTTGTGTCAATGGCAGCATGGAATTTGCAATGTCCTTCTGCAAACTAACCATGCTGTCCTGAAAACGACCCACCTGATCGACGATCAAGGGCACAATGATCACAAAGAGCACCGCGCTTAAAACGAAAATGCCCAGCATCATGACCGCAACCGCAATTCCACGGTTTTTCACTCTTCGCTGGATGATGTTGACGAGCGGATTCAGGATGTAAGCAAGCACGACGGCCACCGCGAAGGGCACAAGGACATCGGAAAGGTAACGCAGAAGCCAGATGATGACGGCCAGCGTGATCGCGCTGAGCACCATCCGCACAACTCGGTCAAACGTATAACGTGCGTTTGGCTGCTCCATCCGCGCATTGTTGATGGAAGACTTCAGTTTGTCGAATTTGAATCACGGTTCACGACAACGAACTGTCAATTGAGGGGTCATTTGACATGTGAGTAATGAAGGTCCTATGCGAGCCGCGGGCTTCGATCCACGCGGAAGAACTCTCACGCTTGACCCCGGCGTAGTTGGCTGTTCGCCCGATACGTTGCAAATTGCCCCAATCAAAATGAGACAAATCGGAACGCGTTCACCCGCGCGTCTCGTCACCCGCATGCCAGCAACGCACGAGATCAACCCGGTCGCGCACGCCGAGCTTTGCGAACACCTGGGCCAGATGTGTTTTTACCGTGTTGGTGGAGATGAACAGCCGGTGAGCAATCTCGGAATTGCTCAATCCATCGGCCGCCAATTGGGCGACTTGCAGCTCCCTCGATGTCATTGGATATCGATCTCCAGGATTCGTGGAATTTAATTGAAACAGCGCGCGAATCGTCCCCAGCAGCACATCCGACGCCGTTTGCTTGTCAAGATACGCATCGACTCCCATCAGCTCGGCCTCATCCATCTGTGGAAAGCCTGTCAATACAACAATTCTCGCGTTACCGGATCGCTCTCGGATCGCCGTCACTGTATCCAATCCCTGCGAATCCGGCAGTCTTAAATCCAGAAGAATGATGTCCGGCGTGATTCGTTCCAGGAAGGTCCTCGCTTCCGCGGATGAACCGGCCACACCGACGACTTTCAGCCGTCGATCAGCGCTGATGACCTTCTCGAGGCCTTCCGCGACGATGGCGTGATCGTCGACGATCATCACTTGGATCGTTGTTGTCATGGGTCAATCGCGAATTCCAGCACGAGTCTGGCGCCATCGGGATCGCGCGACTCAAGCCGAATCACGCCTCCGATTTCATCACTCATTTCTTCCAGACGCCGCAAACCGTACCCGAACTCGACGGGTGTCTGCAGGGCGTTTCCGTCATTTTCCAGCGTGCAATGGATGAGGCCGTCGCCGATTTGGCGTATTTCCAGTCGCACGCACTGCGCTTCGCCATGCCGCTTTGCGTTGCCGAGTCCCGTCCGAATGAACGCGTCGACAACGTGCCATTGCCTTGGCAAAAGGGTGATTTCGGGTGCGATCGCCACCTCGGACCCTACAGGCCATCGCTGCCTCACCAACCGGATCAGCACATCCGCGCCAACGACCACTTCATCTCCGCGGGCCGTCAGTGCGTCGCGGATCTGGGACGAGACCATTCGCGCGATGCCCTTGATCGAGGAAAGATCGCGGGCAAGCTCGAAATTTGAACCTTCGGCCGCGGCACGCGCCGCTTCGAGTCTGAAATCGAGCGCCGCGAGGGATTGAATCGATGTATCATGCAGCTCATCTGTCATTCGTAGCCGCTCGTTGACGGCGGCAGCGCGAGCCAGCTCGTGCGTAACTGCGATTCGCCGAATGGACGCCGACGCCCGGTCGCACAAAACCCGCGTCATTGTCGATTCTGTTCGCGTCAGTGCCTTTTTGCGAAAGCCTCGCATGACGCCGATCGCTCCGCTCAATCCAATGCTCAACGAGGGCAATCGACCGTTCTCGACAATCGATCCGGACGCCAACGACACGCCGTGAGTGAGTTCCACCTCCACACGATCAAAATCGATCGCCGCAACCAACTGCTCAATTAACATTCGCAGCATATCAGTTTCTGACATCGCCTCGGCAAATTTTCGGCCGGCTTCCTCGATCTTGGACAACGCGAACGATTGGACCGTCAAGAAGGAACAAATCGTCGACAGAACCGCCGCAACTCCGAACACATATCCGGCCCGAACCGCGAAAATCGAAACATCCAGCGGCTGTTCTTGTGGAATGATCGCAATCAGACTGTGTGCCGCCAACGCAAAAAACGCCGTCGCGAATGGCAACGTTCGGTATCGACTGAATCCCGCGCTGACCACCGCGAACACCAGCCAAAGATGGAATGGACTCAGATATCCGTCGGTGGCCACAATGAGCAACGCCGCAAACAATACGTCGAGCAATGGAGAGGCCACGGCGATGCGATTGGGCACGCCTACCGGTCGGCGCACGAACCATAGAAATGACACCGCATAGATGATGAACGCCCCGGCCGCTAGAAACGCCCAGGTATACGCCATCGGCGTACCCGCCGATGGCACGGAACGATCCAGAATGATGACGGGCACATTCGCAATCGTCAGCACAAACCGAACGATGGCAATCCGATAAAGGAGATCCCGCTCGTGCAATATGCCGCTGGATGGATCATGCTTCGGAATTGACTCTGTTGCCGCACGCCCACCCGGCGACTGCCGCCGAATTGAAATGTCGCCAGTTCGTGCGACATGCGATGGGTGCCCGGAAAGGGCGGATTCAGCTTTCGAATTCCTCACGGCGCGATCTTTTCATCTATGGGATCAGTCAACGTCCCTCATTCAATTCAATTTTGCTGACGCCAGACCTCTGGTTCTTCGCATTTTACTCTCTTTTCGAGCGTAGCGGTCGTCTCTTTTGACCATTCGTGCAGGATGTGGCGAAAAGAGAAATACAATCCAATGGGAGAGACTCGTTTTTGACTCCGCCAATGCAGTGCGATTATGGCGTCGGTGAATGAAAGTTGATCTTCAACCAGAAAAAAGGTCATATCGCATATCGGAAAGATCGCGGCAATTTGTGCAATTCCGCGGAAAGGACATGTCTCCGCAGGGCTGGAATCTCCTGCTCCACGGCATCCAATACCGAGTCCAGACTGGGTTTGCGGATCGAGCGCATCGACAGGCGCAACTCGGCTAGTTCACCAATAAATGCATCGATGGCACTTCGGTCGAGGACTCGAGCCACGCGACCCGCGCCAAGTCGTTCGACATGAAATGCATTGATGGCCTGCTCGAATTGACCCGCCAGCGGCAGCAAGAGCATCGGCTTGCGGAAGTAAAGGCATTCGGAGATCAGGCTGTGTCCAGCCGAAGCGATGACACCGGCACAGGAGGAAAGGTCATCGAGAAACGCGTCCGTGCTTAGTTGATGAAATGAAATGTGGCGTTCCTGTCCCACGATTCCAAATCCGTATGCCCGGATCGGCATGCGGTCTGCCTTGCGAATTGCCTCCAAAATTCCCACCCCTCCGAGCGCTCCTGTTTTGTATGCGAGCAGAAATTTTCCCTCGGTCGCATGGCGGGAATAAACATGCGGACGGAGGATGGGGTCCACCAATGTCGTCGGATGGTGGCGCACGACGGCGGGGATAAAGGTCGGAATCAAATAACGGCGTGCATTCGCATAATAGAGCCGGATCGTCAGGTAGGCGTTTATCGCATCGGCTGAATGCCCCGATGGAAGACGCAGCTTGCAATGTGTCAGCAGATGCTGATTGTCAAGGCTGATGAAAGGCACGCCACAGCGCCAAGCTGCATGAGCGGAAAAAGGCTCGAAGTCTGTGATCACCAGGTCCGGCTGGAATTTATGCATGAGAGCGTCGAGTCGCCTTTGCGAGGGAAACAACTCCCACATCCGATAAACATTGTGCCCAATCGTGCGAAGGACGCTGAGACTACCTTTTTCCCCAAAGATCAACATCAAGCCAAGGACTTCGTGCAGCCGATCTGGGAAGTGCTCTCGTAAATACCTGATGGTGCAGCCGCTTGAGACAAACTGCACATCGTGCCCGCGGGCCAACAATCCGGCGCCGACGGCATGCGCTCGAACCGCATGTCCGAAACCTTCACTTGAAGCGGCATAAATGATGTTTGCCATTGATCCCCACGAAGACCAACCCAATCCGTGTATCTCGGACTGAACGTACAAAAGAATCGCCCCGCAGTCCACAAGGGGACGACAGGGCGATCAATTCTTGAGTCGGTCAATGATGCCCGACGATATTCGCGCAGAAGCGCCGCTATTTTTGAACAGCTCCGCCCGCCGCGTCAGGATCGGCCCATTTCTTTCCTGACATCATCGAATCGAGCTGACCACGAAGCCGTGTGTCCATGTCCGGTTTCGCGCCGATATTCACATACTCAATCGTTCCCTGCTTGTTAACCACCATCATGGTGGGGTAGCTGACAGCCTTGAATGTTTGTCCGACCTTGTTGCCTTCGTCGCGGGCCAATTCAAGCTGCGAACCCACATCCTTGAACACCTTGGTGGCTTCTTCGACCGTGAATGCCTTTTCGCCCATCTGCTGATAGATGTTGACGAAGCGCACGCCTTTCGCCTCATAATCCTTGCGAATAGTTTCAACGGTAGGCAGTTGTTTCTTGCAGAAGCCGCAATTGGGCGCTACAAAGTTCAACACGGTCGCGGGATGTTGACCAAAATCGACATTTGAAACTTTCTTGCCGTCGAGCGTATCCACAGCGAACTGTGGCGCCGGTTGTCCGGCGAGAGCATTGGCCGGTCGTTGAGGGGGCTGGGCCGGAGCTTCGCTCGAGGGCGAACCACCTGTCGGTGCAGGCTTGCCGGCAATGATCGCGTCAAGTTGGTCCTTGAGTTTCGATTCGATATCCGGGGCGTCTCCGACATTCGAGGCTTCAACCTTGCCGGACTTGCCCAACACGATCATCGTGGGAAACCCGTTTGCGTTAAACTTCGGACCGATCAGGTTTTGCGGATCCTTTGCAAGTTCACCACCCCATCCTAGGTCGCTCATTTTCTTGGCGAGCTCTTCGTCCGTCGGAGGCTTTGGACCCATCGTCTCCTGTACGTTGATGAATCGAACGCCCTTGGCCGCATACGCCTTGCGGATGGATTCAAGTTTCGGAATCTGCATCTGGCAGTGCGGACAATTGACCGCGAAGAAATTGAGAACGGTCGCCGATGAACTGTTGACATCGGCATTCGTGACCTTCTTGCCGTCGGCCATCGCCAACTCGAATGACGGCGCCAGTTTACCCGCCAATGCATCCGGACCACTTGGAGCTGACGGCATTTGCGGCGCGGAAGCAAACTCCGGCGGTATTGGCTTGCCGGCGACAAGGGCCTCAAGTTGTCCTTTGACCTTGGTCTCAAGATCAGGAATATTTCCGACGTTGATTGCCTCGAGCCGTCCGCTCTTACTGACAACCGCCATCGTCGGAAAACCATTCAATCCCATCAATGGGCCAACCTTGTTGTCCATGTCGCGAGCAAGTTCGCCGTGCCAGCCAAGTTCCTTCAACTTGTCCTTGGCCTCATCCTCAGAAAATTCCTTGCCCATTTTGCATTGGACAGCCACGAATCGAACACCCTTGTTTTCAAATTCCTGGCGAATGGTCTCGAGCCGCGGGATTTGCTTGCCGCAGAAGCCGCAGTTGACGGCGAAGAAATCGAAAACCGTCGCCGGAGAATTTGCCAGCTCGGCATTCGAAAGTGGCTTGCCGCCGCCGGTCTTCAGATTGAATGGAGCAGCAGGCTTACCCACGATTCCACCGGCGGCAGGCGGCTGAGCGGCCGGAGGTTGAGCTGCAGGTGGCGCCGGTGGCGGTGCTTGAGCTTGACCGGGTGCCGCAGCTGGTGCGGTTGGAGCGGCTGGCGGCGCACTTGGCGCGGTGGTCGGCTTAGCTGCTGTTTCGCCGGGAACCGGCTTGCCTGCGAGCAATGCTTCGAGCTGACCTGTCAATTTCGTTTCAAGGTCGGCAGCATTGCCAACATTGACAGCCTCGACTTTTCCAGACTTTCCAACGACAACCATCGTTGGGAAACTATTGGCGCCGAACAGCGGCCCGATCTTGTTCTCATGATCGAGCACCACTTCGCCGTGGAAGCCAAGACCCTTGAGGATTTCGAGAACCTCATCCTTGCTGAATTCCTTTTCACCCATCTTCTGACTGACGTTCACGAAACGAACACCCTTGTCCGCAAACGGGCTGCGGATGGCCTCCATTCGTGGAATTTGCTTCTTGCAGAAGCCGCAATTGGGCGCGAAGAAATCAACCACCGTAACATGGTCCTTCATCGTGTCGATCGAAAAAGGCTTTCCGTCGATCGTCGTCGTCGGCGCAAAGGTCGGAACTGACTTGCCGACGAATGAATTGGCTTCCACTGGCTTCGGGGCCTCGACCGTTTTTGGAATTGCCTGACCTGCGGAAGTAATTGGAATCTTAAATGTGGGCATTTCCGAATCGTCAGTGTTGAGCGTAACCATTCGGCCTTCGGTGGGCGGCTCATAGTTGGCCGGCAATTCGACATTGATGTTGTATTGCTCGCCGGCCTTTCGTTCGTTGACCGTTACCTTCACGGTCGGGTCATCACAGGTCGCCTCAGTCACCTTCACCGGCTTTTTGCCGTAGTTCGTGAAACGCACGACTCGGGAAGTGCCTTGATCTGCTACCACACCCGGCGCCGGCTTTAGCAATGCAATGGATTGCGGCTGGATTTCGAGACGCGGCGGAATCGTCGCCGTGGCATCCACCTGCACGTCTTTTTGATCATCGATGTTGGTCGTCAAGTTCACCTGGGCTCGCAAATTGCCCGGATCGGAAGTCGGTGTAAGGGTGACTCGAATGGTGAATTCTTTACCCGGCGTCTTGGGGATGATTTCAAACTTGAATCGCTTGTCGGATGACTCACCCAATTTGAGTTCGAGATTCTTGTCCGTATTGTTGGTCACGATCAGGTCGCGTGTTTCCGGTTCAGTGGTAAGCACTTTTCCAAAATTTGCGGCCTGCGGCGTGACGTCGACATATCGCTTCACTTCACCGCGCAGTTTCAAGCGAACTTCAGGAGTGACTGGATCATTCGACGTCACCGTGATGGACTTTTCGAAAGCGCCATGCAGTTTGTTGCTCATCAGCGAAAATGGAAATTCACCTTCTTGCCCGGGATCAAGCTTGTGCGGATATTCGCCGGCAATCGTGCAGCCACATGAAGGATGTACCTTAGTGACTTCGAGAACCGCGTCGCCGGTGTTCTTGATTTTGAAACTGTGCTTGAGGGGTGGCCCCATCCACGACGGACCAAAGTCATGCGTCGTCTCATCCGGCGTGATGACCGGATGCGGTCCCTTGACCTCGGATGCGGGAATTGGTTTGGGTCCTTCAGGTAGCTGCGGCTTGGCAGGCGGCGGCGTTGTGGCAGTGTTTTGTGCTGCCGGACCCAGACTTGGTTGCGTCTTGATTCCCTCCGGCGGCTTGCCCAGTGCGAATGATATCGCGAGCGCCAAAACGCTGACGACTGTTGCGCTGAATGTTTTTCGTTTCATTGCGATCCTACCTCCTTCAATCCTTTTCCGTGAGTTCATTGGTTTCCGATTCAAGTAGATTTTGGTTCACACGATATCATCAAAACACCGGATCCATCGTCCGGGCAAAAAAGTGAGCATTCGAATTATGTGCAATATCTGCTATCGCGGTTATATCCCGTGTCGGCGAATATGAGCAACGGGATAACCCCGATGTTACCCCCCTGTTTCACGCCCAATTTCGCTGTTGTGTTTGCCGGAACGTGGATTTGCGAACTATCGCTCGTTGCGTCACCATGCCGTCACATGAATTCGCAACTTCGCTTTGTAGACAAGATTTTCTTGACCATCGGATCCATGGGTCCCCTGGGTCATTTGCCTGCCTCAGGCACATTCACTGTCGCCATCATTGGCATTCCAATTTATTGGATGTCATCTCTACTTTCGTCGTCAACATATCTCGCCGTCGCTGCCGCACTGACGGTCTTTTCAATACTGATTCATGACGTTGGCGACCGGATTCTCGGAACAAAGGACAGTCCTGTTCTGGTATGGGACGAACTCGTCGGTTTTTTTATCGCCGTCTACGGGTTGTCGTTTACGTGGCCGCTGGCAATCATTGCTTTCTTGCTGGAACGCGCCCTCGACATCGCCAAAATCCCGCCTGCAAATTGGATCGAACGTCGTTGGCCGGGCGGACTTGGAGTGGTCGGAGATGACGTGATCGCGGGGCTGTATTCCTGCGCGCTCATCCACGGCCTTGTTTATTTCTTGCCGTTGCTCGCGACATAAGGTGATTCGGGCGGTCTGCGCGCCGCAGCATTCATTCACGGGTCGACTATAATTCCAATGATGCCTACGCAATCATCGCCTCTCAACGCCGATGGACACCGTGCGGAACGCGCGTCGTTCATCCTCGACGGCTCCCCTCTCACTCTTGAAATTCTCGTTCCGGCATGCCACGGCCAAATCCATCTGGATATTGCGGAAGCCGGCTGGCGCCGACTGGAGAAAAGCCATCAAGCCGTCAACCGCATTGCGGCAGGGCCAGAAGCGGCGTACGGCATCAACACGGGCTTCGGACATCTTTGCACAAAACGAATCTCGCCCGACCAGGTATCCATGCTGCAATCAAATCTTGTTTTGTCTCACGCCGTAGGTGTTGGTCCCCCGGCGCCAGCAGAAATCGTGCGGCTGATGCTCTTGTTGAAAATTCAGGCCCTACTCCAGGGAGTCAGCGGAGTCTCCCACGCTCCGATCGAATGGATGAGGCAGGCGCTCAATGCCGACATGCTCCCGGTCGTGCCCATGCAAGGCTCGCTTGGAGCCAGCGGCGATCTTGCCCCACTGGCACATCTCGTCCTTCCGATGCTCGGGCATGGGCGCGTTCGCTTGGACGGTGTTGAGCTCAACGCCGCGGACGCATCGTTTGGACTTGAGATCAAACCGGTCACGCTCGGCCCCAAGGAAGGCCTCGCTCTGGTCAATGGTCTACAATTCATGACTGCAAATGCCGTCGCAATTGCCGTCCGCGCGCGAAATCTCGTGAAGATTGCCGACATTGTCGCTGCAATGTCTCTCGAGGGACTTGCCGGAAGCATCCGGCCGTTTGACCCGCGATTGCAGCAACTTCGTCCTCATCAAGGAGCGATCGAGGTGGCGGGGAACGTGCGACGCTTGATGCGTGCAAGCGAAATCGTCGAATCGCACAGGCATTGCAATCGGGTTCAAGACCCTTACTCTCTCCGGTGCGTGCCGCAGGTCCACGGAGCGGTTCGCGACTCACTTCGTCATGCCTGTGAAGTCGTCGAAACTGAGATCAATGCTGTAACCGATAACCCAATCATTTTTGATGACGGAGATGTCGTCAGCGGAGGCCTCTTTCACGGCGAGCCCCTCGCGATAGTTCTGGATTATCTTGCCATCGCGCTCTCCGAACTCGCCTCAATCAGCGAGCGCCGCACATTCTTGCTTTTGTCGGGTGCTGGCGGTCTCCCGCCTCTGCTGACCCCGAACCCGGGTGTGAACAGTGGCCTCATGGTGCCTCAATACACAGCTGCTGCCCTGGTGAGTGAGAACAAGGGGCTGGCGACCCCCGCATCCGTCGATTCGATCCCCACGTCGCTCGGACAGGAAGATCACGTGAGCATGGGAGCACGAGCGGCGGTCAAATGCATGACGATTCTCGAAAACACGGAGACTGTTCTCGCAATCGAGCAGCTCTGTGCGGCCCAGGCTCTCGATTTTCGTGTTCCACTGAGAGCCGGCCTCGGTCCGCGCGCGGCCTATGAACAAATACGAAAGAGCATTTCGCACGCGCCATCGGATCGCATCTACGGCGACGACATCCGCATGTCTCTTCAATTATTAAGAAAGCTCGATGTGCTCCGCTGCGTTGAAGGAATTGTGGGCGAGCTACTTTAAGTCGAGATCCGTGGGTTGATCAGACGGAGCATCGACGATTCGAACATTTCGCATGTAAATCGTTTGCCGAGGCCTGCCCAGATTATCTACCGGCATGGCCATGATCCGATCGAGAGTTGCAATTGAGTTGTCGCCGACAAGCTGACCAAACACGGTGTATTTTCCGTCCCAGTCTTTCACTCGAGTGTTGCAAATAAAGAACTGACAACTTCCAGAATCCGGATCTTCATCGAGCAGCGCCATGGAAACGCTGCCCTTTTGCTCAACATGATGATTGATTTCCGCGGGCACCCGCTTGCCGTCCGACCGGATGCCGGTTCCGTCACCGCGTGGACAGCCGCCTTGAAGCAAATATCCCGGCTCAAGTCGATGAAACGTCTTTCCGGTATAGAAGTTTGTCTTGGCCAGCTCCAGAAAGTTGGCCACATTCAGCGGGGCGTCATCATAAAAAAGAGATATCGTCATCGTGCCTTGATCGGTCACGATCTCAACCTGTTTTCGCGGAGCAATTGTAATCAGCAATGATTCGCTGACGGCCGCGCCTCCATACGGTTTCCACGTGAGGCGATACTGCCCGGCGCTACGAAGGGCCGGAAAATAATCCCGAAGATCGATCGTCGTTCCAACGGCACTGTGCGGCGCGAGGAGAAGAATTGGAGCCTCATTAGGAGCGCGCCAGCCGACCGCCTGATCCCAACGACGTCCCGACTCCCCAACGATGATCAAACCGCTTGCATTCGCGCCGCTGAGCACATGGGACATTGGCAGCCCCATTTCCGGCGATGGAATCGCAGGGTCAGTCCCCGGCACGGTCAACGTAATTGCATCCTTGGTCGTGTTCTCAATCGAGAATTGCACGAGAACCGGATGATTGATGGGAACATGCGTGGTCGGCGCTTGCAAATGGGCCTTGATGCCCGCAATCGGCGACGCCGTCGGCGCATCCGAAGGCGCGCCCGCCAACAAACAGCACACTGCGAGTCCGAATTGCGCGAACATCATGCGTGGTTGCCGATCTCCAGCTACGTGCTCAGCGTATCAAAGACGAGGCGACAATCCTGACCGACGCCAATTACAGGATTCTCGTCAGCCGTTCCGCTTTGTCCAGCCTTACGTTCAAGAATTCTACACCGATTGGCCAATTGAGTTGCGGTTGCAAGAGAATTTCCCAATGGCTTCGTCCTCGGAATTTGCAGATTGTGCGCCATGGCTTACGATGGACGTCTCGGTCGGACGGTTTATTCAGAATCGAGCATCGACAACTTCATGGACTCCCACGATCGCCTTCAACTTGCCAGGCTTCGCGGCTTGATTCGCGATGTTGCCAATTTCCCCAAGCACGGCATCATTTTCAAGGACATTACTCCCCTGCTCGCGGATGCCGCCGGATTCGCCCTGGCCACCGAATACATGACTCAGCCGTTTCGGCATTTGGAAGTCGATTTGGTGGTGGCCGTGGAGTCGCGCGGGTTTATCTTCGGGGCCGCGATCGCCAAAAATCTATCGACGGGCTTCGTGCCTGTTCGCAAGGCCGGTCGGCTTCCGGCGGCGACAGACGGCGAGGAGTACGTCCTGGAATACGGAACCAATCGCGTCGAAATTCATCGCGACTCGATTCGACGGGGTGACAAGGTTCTTCTCGTGGATGATGTGCTGGCAACCGGTGGCACAATCGCCGCTTCGGCACGGCTCATTCAACGCCTGGAGGGCGAACTGATCGGGGCGACGTTTCTGCTCGAACTCGCCTATCTCAACGGCCGCAGCCAGGTTGGAAACACGCCCGTCCAATCCGTACTTCGCTACGAACACTGAAAAGGTGTCAGGATGATTTTTGCCGTCGTTCCCGATTCACCGGGTGGAACGCATCTTCGGTCGAAAAAATCATCCTGACGCCTTGTTTACGCTTCCTCGCAAAGTTTGCTTGCCGTCGCGATCGTACGCCTCCCTCAGCCATTTCCACACTTCGCCATCAATCTCGTCGAGATTTGTGATCGGAATCCGATGCGTGATACGATCCTTTTTCGCGAATCCGCCGGTGTCAACAAGACGCCCTCGAGCCTTCATATCTCCAAACGCAAATCCAAAATCGATTCGCGTTTTCGTCGAAGGCTTGATCTCGGCAAAGACCTGATTGCGATACAGCGGAACGATCGTCTTGCACGGGCAAATCCGGACATCTTTGCCGAGCTTTTGCGCCATGCGAATCAGCTCATCGTGAATGGGTCGCAGGCCGGCCTTGTTGCCCGAATACATAGTCTCGACATACTCAGCAGCCGCTTTCAAATACAGTTCCGGATCGCTGTCCTCAGTCCCCTTGCCTTTTGTCCACTCCGCCAGCCACCATGCCGCATTCGTCCCGAAGCCGTGCTCTTTTCTGAGCCAGTCGCGGCGCAACGCTTCCGACTTCGGACCGTCCTTCTTGACCAAACGCACCCATTCTTCAAGCGTGCGACCCGTCTTGGCCTTCAATCTGTCAACCCAATCATGCACCATCTGCACGCCGGGGTGTACGCTGTAAATGTCCGATATTTTCTTAGCTGTCTTCGCCACGGCCATCAATCGTCTTCGCGCATGATCCGCTCAGGTCCAATACAAATTTACGAGACTACGATGCTACCCTATGACCTGAGACCTCCTCAACCTGGTTGAATCCGCAACCGATGAATGCCTGCCTTTTTCATGGAGACTAAAATATGACGAAAAAACTTCGATCTCTCGCTCAAATCACCCTGGCCGTATCCGTCATGTTCATCATGGGATGCGGTGTAAATCTGGCAATTGGTGATGCCGCCCGAAGCACGCTTTCATCGTTTCTGTCTAGTCTCGTGACGTCGGCGATCGACCAGACCGTGAACCCGCAAAACTAGGGGTCGCCTCCGGCGATTTTCCCGTGTGCATAAAAAAGTAGCCGACGCGAAGCCCCGCGCCGGCTCTGCTCGATACGACAACTTCCACTCGGGGCGATTCCCCGAGCGCTTCCATTCGCCGCGGCTAGGCAGTGGTCAAGACAGATTTGATGTCCTGGGGTGTGATTTTGGTCGACGGCTTGTCGAGCTTCCGGCTCAACCAGCTCATTACCGCCGGGTGGTACGGATACGAACCCGATTTCAGCGAAGCCACCATCCGCGTATCTCGCCGACCTCGTTCACGGTCTTTGAAAACGCGGTTATCGGCCTTCGTTTGCGCGGCCTCTTCGCGGTCCATCCGCCGTCTGTGCGTCCTATGTAGACCCATGGCATGATCTCCTTGCCGGCGACCATCGCCGGTTCACGGGCAGCATTGTGCGCGACAGGCCCACGCAGGTCAAGATTGATTCCCCCAATCCCTCGTCCTATAACCGCACAAAGCAAACCTCTTCGTTTTCCGCGCAATCAGCGGTCTCAACTGGTGGATTTGAGGCGATCGCCATTCGACAGGTTGTTTAGCACCGCATTTTCATCGGTTTTATTCAAAGTTGTAGCGCCTTTCGCTCGCCGTCGCAGGGCCTCTCGCAGGACGTATTCAATCTGCGAGTTCAGGCTGCGAAGTTCATCTCGCGCCCAAGTGTTGAGCGCGTCCATCAAGTCCGGCGGCAGTCGGAGAAGAAATGGTTTTCGCTCGGCCATGCGGTGCCAATCGGCGGCGCGTACAATAATCCGGCACGCGGCTGCTGCCTTTCATGTCATTTATCCGTTGTACAACGTTCCTGCATTCACAATAGGATGAGCAGCTCGTTCGCCGCAAAGCACAACGAGAAGGTTGCTCACCATCGCAGCCTTGCGTTCTTCGTCGAGTTTGATAGTTGCGTGTTCTTCGAGCTTGTGAAGCGCCATCTCAACCATACCCACGGCACCTTCCACGATTCGCGATCTTGCGGAAATGACAGCCTCCGCCTGCTGACGCTGGAGCATGACTCCCGCAATTTCTGGGGCGTAGGCAAGATGGCTCAGACGAGCTTCATCAACCGTGACTCCGGCTTTCGCCATGCGCTCCTGCAATTCCTTTTGCAGCGCAAGTGAGACCTCATCCATGCTCCCGCGCAGCGATAGCTGACCGTCTTCAGTCGAGTCGTAGGGGTAGGCGGCAGCCAAGTGGCGTAATGACGATTCGCTTTGAATGGTCACGTAATTCACGAAATCCTCAACATCGAAGACGGCCTGCGCCGTATCGGTGATGCGCCAGACGATGACCGCGGCAATTTCGATTGGATTGCCGCGATGATCGTTGACCTTGAGAGTCGCACCGTTCAGATTGCGGGCACGCATCGAGACTTTTCTCTTGATGTAAAGTGGATTCGCCCAATGGAAGCCGCTTTTCTTGACCGTCCCCGTGTAGTGACCCATCAGCGTCAACACGCCGGCCATGTTTGGCTGCAACGTAAAGAAGCCGCCGCAGACGAAACCCCACAACCCGCTGACGATCGCAACCGCACCAACTTCCCATGGATTCGGATTCGGCCACGACAGGTTCGCCCACCAATAGCCAAGTCCAATTCCCGAAACGAAAAGCAATCCGACCACAATCCACCCGCTGAGTACTGACCGCTCATTTTCCCGTGTATTCATTTTCATCGTCTCCTTTTAGTCATGTTATATCATAATAATATCATATTGCAATTACTCGCGTCAAGTGCCATTCTTGACCAAAAGAACTGCCTTTTTTGCCGGTTGGACGATTTGGCCCATGGACGATTGAATACGCCCAGTTCGAAACAAGGAGGCCGCGCCACTTGCCACACCGAGTCCGAGTTCCTTCACAGCCTCCGTCCATTCGCAGAATTCAACCCAGACGGAAACCCAACAGTGCCAAGTCGCTGGCCCGTCCAAACGCGATTTCGGCAAATCTCGATTCCCAACGCACGAGTTTCAGGGGTTGGCCAATCCGTCGGATATTCAAAGCACTGATTCTCGCGGTACCGGAATTCTTGCTTGGCCTGTCGTTTACTCTGGTGTTTTGCGAACTTCCCGAAGTGTATGCAAAACGGATGGAAGTGGCCGGATACGCCAGGGTCACCTGGGCTTCAATGCTCATTTCGCTGCCGCTCGCGATCATTACGCGACCCCGGCTCAGGAATTGGTGTGGGTTGCTCATTTCAAGCCGCTGGATGAGCCGGCGGATTTCATCCCGAATCAAGTCGAAGTTGCAAGAACGGCGTCCCCTGTTTGACAGCCTGTCGTCGTCCGCAGCTTCAATCATGCTGTTTGTTTGCGGCCTGGTCATTATCGCCTTTCCCATGATCGCGTCGCTTGGATCTGCCTCATGGCGCACTCTTCATTCCCAATTTGTGATTCCTTCCGTAATTCTTTGGATTCCTTACTTCTTTGCATGTTTCTTCGCGTCCGCGCCATTAGCAGTTTGCCTCGTGAGCACCGGGCATCACTTGCGCGGCAAGAGGACCGGTTCAACATCGAAAGCGAATCTCGGCCTGCCGACGTTTGGATCCGGAGTATTGGTAGGTTTTGTCATTTGGTGCGCGTTTGGAGATTCTTCAATCGACAGTGGGACATGGTTAATGCTGGCGGCGATTCCTTGCTTTCTTGCGGCACCAATTCCGACGTTCAATTCCGCTTCACGGGCAATTGGAACCTGGGGTTCAGAGAGCGTCGGCGCTTCGACGATTCCGATTGGGCGAACCAAAACCACACGATGAAGCGAGTTTTCCAGCATTGGGCATGGCTTCTACCGCGTGGAGACGCATGATTACCGACACAACTTGGCCTTCCCCGTCAAACGACCGATAAACGCTTGGTGATCTGCGTCTCCAATGCGCAATCACAGAACGTCCCAGAAAAGCGCAAACAATCGTGCGCGAGGGATGCGTATACCAACGAAGGAGAGAATCATGGAATCGCTTGAACGAGATACGCGTCGAAACTCCGCGAACGGTAACTTCCGTTGGATTCGCCTGATTTTGGGAATCTTTGTGCTGTTGAGCTGCCTGCGAGCATGGGTTTCGCCGGGCCCGTTTCTTCCCGTCGCGGAGGCTCAGATTCCCGATGCCGGATTGCAGCGAAAGCAGATCCTTGACGCCATCGAACGGACCAACGCCCTGCTCGGCGAGTTTCGACACGATCTGCAGAACGGGACACTCAACGTGCGAATGGTCGGCACGGATAACAAGGCTGATGCCGCCGCGCCAAACGGCTCGGGGCAATAATCACGCATGGCACCCGCTGTCAAATTGAGCCTGCATGACGCAAGACATCGCATTGCACTCGCGCTATTCAGCGTGGCGGCAGGCACCGTCTCCGCACAGGAGGTCACTCCGCCTGCACCGGCAACTTTGCCATCAAGCCGTACGCCGCAGGTCGCGGTGACGGACCGTGGCACCGTTGAGCTGCACGTCTCGAATCTTTCGCTCGCCACCGTCTTGCAGCTTCTTTCCATGGAGGGGAAGCGAAACATCATCGCCTCGCCTGCGGTGAAAGGCACGGTCACCGCGAACCTCTATGACAGCACATTTGAAGAAGCATTGCAGGCAATTCTCGTGACCAACGGAGCCGGCTACCGCAACGTCGGCAATTATATTTTTGTCAATACGAAGGAGGAGCTGGCGGAAATCTCGGAAGCCTCCAATAAGGAACTGTCCACACGAGTCTTTTCACTCAATTACATCACCGCCGCAGAGCTGAAGCCGATTCTCGATCCGCTGATCGGCAAAGATGGCAGTGTTACGGCGTCGCAGCCCGCTGCAAAAGGAATCAAGAGTGAGGTTAACGAAGGCGGCGGACAAAACCACGCGTCAAACGATTTCGTCGTCGTGACAACGAAACATACCGTGATGACTGAGGTGGCCCGCATTATCAAGGAGATTGATGTACGACCGCGCCAGGTGTTAATTGAAGCGACGATTCTTCGCGCCACCCTGGAAGATAACAACGCATTGGGCATCGATTTTACGATGGTCGGTGGAGTCGATCTGGAAGAACTCGGAGCAACATCGAACGGCGTTCAGGACGTCACGCTCGGTCAATTGCCGCAAAACCGTTTTGAATTGGGCAATGCATCCGCGACCACCGGCTTCACCGAGAACGTACCCAACGGCGGCCTGCACATCGGAATCATCAAGGATAAAGTCGCCGTGTTTCTCAAGGCCTTGGAACAGGTCACCGACACGACAGTGCTTGCCAATCCAAAAGTTCTAACACTGAATAAGCAAAAGGGTCAGGTCATCGTCGGTCGGCGTGACGGATTTCTCACCACCACAGTGACTGAAACTCAGGCCGTCCAGACCGTTCAATATCTGGAAACCGGAACCCAATTGATCTTTCGCCCCTTCATCGGTGACGACGGATACGTGCGCGTCGAGCTTCATCCCGAAGACAGCGTGGGATTCGTTAGTGCACAGGGGCTTCCCTCCGAACAAACCACGGAAGTCACGACCAATGTGATGGTGCGCGACGGCGACACGATTCTCATCGGCGGCCTCTTCCGCGAATTGACCACCGATGGCCGGTCGCAGATTCCGGGCTTGGGGAGCATTCCCGGCGTCGGACAGCTCTTTCGGTCAAACAACGATTCCAGCCAGCGCGAAGAAGTCATCATCCTTCTTACGCTGCACATCGTGAAAGACCAGGACGCGTACGTCGATGCCTCGCGCAAGGCATTTGAGGATGTTGAAAAAATGCGCGTCGGATTGCGTGAGGGTCTCATGTGGCACGGCAAAGAGCGTCTGGCCCAGCACAACTATCGCAAAGCGCTCGAGCACATGAAAAACGGCGAGGAATGTGAGGCGCTCTTCTACACAAATCTCGCCCTTCACTGCAATCCAAGAATGACGCCCGCGATCGAGTTGAAGGATCGATTGAATGGTGAGCACACGTGGGAAGCCGACGGCACTGCGGGTCGTGAATTTATTTATCACCTGATCGCCAAAGAAAACCATGTGCCGATGCCCTTCAATCGTCCGGAATCCACCGAGTCAGCCGGTGAAGTGCAACCATGAGCAAATTGAAAACAAACATTTCAATACGTGGCCACGGTGAAAAGCAGATGTTTCGCTTACCTTGTCTGGCTGTGGGGAGATTCGCGCTCATCGCAGCGATGCTCACTACCTGCGGCTGTCAAACGATCAACCATGACGCCGCGAAAAAGCAGGCCACGCAGCGTTGGAGTGAGGTTCGTGCCCGCGTCAAGCTCCAGCTCGCGAATCAGCAATGTGTTCGCGGAATGTTCAACGACGCCGCGACGAGCGCCGCCGAAGCGATCGGCCTCGATCCGAAATTGCCCGGCGCTTATGAAGTCCTGGCGAAATCGCAATTGGAACAAGGCAAACCAGCATCGACGGAAAAGACCCTCGACGCGGCGAAGGCGCAAAATTGCCAGTCCGCGGAGCTGCATTATCTTCGCGGCGTAGTTCTGGAACTCCGCGACGATACCGCAGGTTCGCTCGCTGAGTATCAGCGGGCCGTCGAACTCAACCCGGCGAATTCCGATTACTTGATCTCACTGGCGGAATGTTTGGTCAATGCGAAGCGTGCTGATGAAGCGCTGACTTTGCTCGACGAAAGAGCGGACCATCTCGATGCGGCCGCCGGCGTCTTCGCTCTTGCCGCCCACATCGCGGAACTAAAGGGCGATCGTGAAGGCGCGATTACGCGCTACCAACGAACACTGGCCCTTGTGCCCGATCATGCGCTCATTCACGAGCAACTTGCTTCGCTTCTCATGAAAGAGAGTCGTTTTGAAGATGCGATTGGTTTGCTGAAGCCGCTTGCAAAAAACGATGCTCCCAATGCGGCATCGGCGCGAAAACTGCTGGCGGCATGTGACCTGGCCATCGACGATCCCGTGTCCGCAAAGACGCTTCTGGTCGACTATGCTCGATCTCATCCGGAAGACGATTCGGCGTTGACGCTGCTGGCGCGGGCGAGCTTGCAAACCCACGATCTCATGACCGCGGGCTGGACCATCGACCAACTTCATCGAAAGCATCCGGACAGCACTGACCCAGCGTTGCTCTACGCATCATTGCTTTGGCAACGCGGCGATGCGCAGGCAGCCGAAACCGTCCTCCGCCATCAGCTCGATATTGATCCGAACAATCCTGCAACACTTTGCCTGCTGGTAACCGTTTTGCAAACAACCAAAGATCATGCCGCGGCCCAACGATATTTTGAAGAAGCGGCATCGATTGATCCAAGTTGCATTTCAGCAATATCAGCTTCCGCCACATCTTCTAAGAGAAAGGATTGAGATGATAAGACATTTGAATTCCACCGGTCACGTAAAGTACATTCGGCTTGCAGTCGGCTCTATTATGATTGCTGTTCTCCCGCTACTCGGCGCTTGCCCAGGCAGCCAGGTTCCGCCCGGCAATAATCAACTCCCTCCCACAGGCGGCGGCCCCGGTCAACCCGTCACCTTCGCTAACGGCGGTTTTCAAGTTAGCGCGAAGACCGTGCAATCCGGCGGCTCAAGCACCACAACGGTCGATCAGGCTGGGCAAACGCTGGTTGAGGCATCTGCGACAGTTGATGGCGTGACAATGTCCTTTCCAACTCAGGGAGGTAGCAGTGCATCCATCGTTTTCAATACGCCGCTGAGCAGCCAGCCCTCCGAGTTTGCCATGAACCGCTTGGCCGTGTTCGTTGCTGGGCAGCTATTCGGCGTGGGCGGCGCCATCCCGCGAGACAATCCCGGCTGTGACATGTTTCCCGATACGCGCTGCACGCTTCGTTGCTGCGCTGATCATGACCGCTGCTATGCGGAAAACGGATGCACCGCTCTTTCGTGGCTGACAACGGTTTTCCTTCCAGGGTCATTTGAGGTCAATGCCTGCGCCAATTGTAATGCAGTGGCCGCCCAGTGCATCGTGTTTGGCTGCGCCTCCTCGGATGAGGGTGATCCTTCAACCGATGTTTGTTTCGACGCTGCGTGCGGGGCGAACTACACCTGTCCGCCGCCGAATGAATTTGATTGTTATGCATGCTCCAGTCCATGCTCAAATTCACCTTCAACGTGCGGAAACGGCAATTGTGAATTGGGCGAAACCACCGAGAACTGCGCGAGTGATTGCGCTACCGGGCTGGGGGTAAACGTCTGCTGCGCGCAGAGTGGCAACTGTCCGACCGAAACGGCTGACAGTTGTCCGGGCGATTGCTGTTGCTGCGGGCTGGGTGAGACCTGTGGCGACGGGCAAATCTGTAGACCGACCGGTGGCGGCGGTTCGGGAAGCGTCGGTGCAACGCCTGTAACTCCCTAATTTGAATCGGCGAGGTGCAGATTCGTTGAAACCGGGAATCCAAATCCTCGATTCTCCGCACTAGGATTCTCATGCTTTTTAACAGTGGCGCGTTCGCAATATTTCTTCCGCTCGTCTTCATCGTGTATTGGTCACTGCGCGGAGACGCACGACGTTGGTGGCTGCTGGCGGCGAGCTACTTTTTCTACGGCTGGTGGGATTGGCGATTCACGGGCCTACTGGCCGTTCACACGCTGATTGATTTCGGTTGCGCGATTGCGATTGACCAGCGGCGAGGTACACCCGGCGCGAAGCGATTTCTGCTTCTCAGCATCATCACCAATCTCAGCGTGCTGGGCGTCTTCAAGTATCTCAATTTTTTCCGCGACTCATTCGTCGGGATTTTTGCCGCGTTCGGTTGGCATGTGGATGCACCGACCCTTCACCTGATCCTGCCACTCGGCATTTCGTTCTACACGTTTCAAACGATGTCTTACACCATCGATATGTATCGCGGCATGGCGCCGGAACGAAACGTCCGCGACTTTGCATTGAGCATCGCGTGTTTTGCGCATTTGGTGGCCGGTCCGATCGTCCGCGCTCGCGACTTGATGCCGCAATTCAAAGTCGAACATCGCTTCGCGGACGTCGATCTTTCGGGCGTGGTCTACCGACTCTTTCGCGGCCTCTTCAAGAAAGTGGTCGTCGCGGACATGCTCGGGCTTTACGTCAACGCGGTATTCACCGAACCAGGCGGCTATCGCGGCGCATCGGCGTGGATTGCCTTGTATGCATACGCATTTCAAATCTACATGGATTTCTCCGGCTACACCGACGTCGCCCTGGCGTGCGCGAACCTGTTCGGGTTCCGATTCGCGGAGAATTTTGATCGCCCCTATCTTGCGACGTCGCCGTCGGATTTCTGGCGGCGATGGCACATGTCGCTCTCGTCCTGGCTTCGCGATTATCTCTACATTCCGCTTGGCGGATCGCGCGGCGGCCATTGGCTGACGATCCGCAATCTTTTGATCACCATGGCGCTCGGCGGTTTGTGGCACGGAGCCTCATGGACGTTTGTAGCCTGGGGTTTGTACCACGGAATTTTGCTCGCGAGTCAACGAATAATAAGCGGTCGCAGTGTATCGTCGATCATCGATGAGTCATTACCGCTTCGAATCCTGAAAACGATCGGAATGTTCCACCTCACGTGCCTCGGCTGGCTATTGTTCCGTGCGTCGAATTGGTCAAACGCTTGGTACATGCTGGGCAGCCTGTTTGATTTTTCGGCAAGCGAGCTTCATGGAAAACGCGTGCTTGTCGTGATCGCTCTATGCGCGATCGCTCATGTTCCCTGGCGATCCGGAGGCATTCGCGATTGGTTCCGACGCGCGCCGGCGTGGAGTCAAGGGGTACTGGCCGCCATGTGCATGTGGTCATTGCTGCTCATCAGCCCGACGTCGCGACCCTTCATTTACTTTCAGTTTTGAGACCCGGAAATGACCATCGCGACGACAGGTGAATGGATTGGCTTCCGGTCGGCGACATCCGCTGAACGCAACGTCGTCGCTGCGACCACGCCGCTTCGCCGTGCTGCGTCGATGACGGTCGGCTTCATTGCTGCTTTCATTGCGATTGACTTCACGCTCGATCGAATTCCGCTGCCCCACATCTACGGAAGCCGCAACATGGCCCGATGGAAATGCGAGATGTATGAACGATCAGTGCATCCGCCGGACGTTGCGTTCATCGGCTGTTCGTACGAATGGTGTGGCATCAGCCCGATGATCGTTGACAATGAAGTTCGCAATTCAACCGGGCGCGAGGCCCACAGCCTGAATCTTTCAGCTTCCGCCGCGAGTTCGCTCACGCAATTTCTCATCGCTCGACGAGTCGTGGAAAGCGGCCACGCCCCAAGGCTTGTTTATCTCGGCGTCAATCCGGCCACACTGGACGCATCGCGCCGCAATTGGCAGATCAACGGCCTGCGGGCCCTCGGCGCTCCGCGTGATTTGCCGCTGTCTTGGGAGTCGACCCCGGAAGTGTTTCTCGAAGGCGTTCGAACGGCGTTGTTTCACAGCTACCGAAGCTGGGACGATGTGCGAATCATGGCCGGACGGTTTCTTCTGGCAGCCCCTTTGAATCCCGTTGCAAAGCTCCGCGATCACGACGACGGCTGGGCCGAATGGGTTGGTGACGACCGGCATCCGAAAGTTCTGCAGCAGCCGGAAAGCGGTGATGAATCGGGCATTCATGTCGATGGCTTCACAGGCGATTATCGCAACGACAGCGTCAACGCCATGGCACTTCGCAGGGCGGTCGGTCTTCTTCGCGATCACGGTGTCGAGGTGCGATTACTTGAAATGCCGCTCGCCCCAGGCCGGAAAATCGAAGAGGATCCGAATTCCAACGCCACTTATCGAGCCCTGGTCAATCAACTTGCCGACGAGCTTCGCATACCGATCATTCGAGCACCGGCAAACTTCGCCACAACTCAGGAGTTCTTTGACCCCGTCCACATGAACGCCGATGGCGCAAAACGGTTTTCGAAATGGCTGGCCGCGGACGTGGCAAAATCGCTCACGGCGTCGAATGCGAGTCGGACGGCACAAGCTCGTCCTTAGGTTGCGAAGATTCGATCTGTTGGGGACGATTCGCTTCTTGCTTTTGATTTCGCTCGGATTCTTCGACCGCCGCCCGCTGATTGGAAGTAGGAAGCTCGTTGAGGCGGCTCTTCAATTCTTTGAACATGTCGTCAATCGGGCCGTAGAGCGTCGCCAGTCGATTCTTGATATCCGCGGCGGCTGCATCGCTCCCCTTGTGATTCAGAATGTGCGACTCCATTTCCGCGATCTCGTCACGATGCCGTTCACGATGATCATGAGCACGCGTCTCAAGCTCCGACAAGAAGGACTGGGCCGCATTGCGCTGCGATTCATCGAATGAAAATCGGACCGCAAATTCCGCGACGTACTTCTCCCAGGCGGTCAATTCGTTTGCGATCTGATCCGTTTCGACGCGAGATTGAATCTGCCGCTCCTTCTCTCGCTCGGCCTCGCGTCGCCTGCGGACTGCTCGTTGATGTTCGCGATCGGCAGGCTTGCCCTCCCAGATGTCGTCGGCATCGAATTCGCCTCGCTTCCAACTCTTCAATTTATCCTCGGCGAAACCCATCCCGAGGTTCATTTTCAACACATCAGTCTCAAACTTCAGACGCTGCGCAGGCTTCATGACTTCGCGAAACGCATCGTGGCTCTTGTTGATCTGTTCTCTCGTTTTCTCGAATACCGGAATCGCCTTCTCCGCCCACGCCTTCACCTGCTCGTTGCTCGGCGGATTCACGTCCAGTTTCATTTCGAGAAACTCATTCATCAGCGGTTGGATTTCGCTGCGATGGTCCGTGAGATAATCGTGCCATTGCTGAACCATCGCATCGCGTGCTTTTTCGGTCTGCTCCCTGTCCAAATCGTATTCCGCACACGATTCCTCGGCCCATCGCGCAAGCATGATGTCGAGCAGTTTTCCTGACGGCCAAAGACCTTGGGTGATTGCAGGCGATGCTGCCTCTTTCAATTCGCTTCCAGCGGCAGCCCCATTTTCCTGGGCGTTGGCGACTATGCACGGCACTATCGCCGCCAGGGCGACAATTCCTCGCCACAGCAAGGCGACAATTCGATTATGCCGATATTTGGATTGAGTATTCATGGCTCAGGGCTCGATTGTGTCCATCGTTATTCCTACGTGCAACCGGCTGGACCGGTTGCAGCGTTGCATCGACAAAATCCGACGGAACGTCACATGCAAAAAAGAAGTCATCGTGGTCAACGGAGCCTCCACGGACGGAACGACGGCCTGGCTCGACAAACAAAGCGATATTCGGTCGATCCATGAGCTGCAGCGTGAAGGGGCCGTTCGCGCGTTCAACAAGGGATTCCGCATCGCCACCGGCGAATACGCCATGTGGGTCAACGACGACGCATATCCCCTACCCAACGCCGTCGAAGCCGCAGTTCGGTTGCTCGAGCGTCCCGACCTGCCCGAACTCGGTATGGTCGCGTTCTACCACAACTGGCATAGTGAACGAAACATACTCGACCGCGTCGAACATGATGGCGAAAGCTACGAGCTGTGCCACGTACGCGGTTACCCATACGCGAATTTCGGCCTGCTCCGCCGCAATTTGCTAGTGAAGCTCGACTACGCCGACGAACGCTTTTACTTTTTTGGATTCGACCCGGACCTGTCCTTGCGAATCCAGAAGGAAGCCGGTCTGATGATCCTTGGCTGCCGCCGCGCACTGATCCATCACGACGAGCATCACGATGAACGCAAGCTCTCCGACCTCGATCGAGGCCAAACTGACAACGAGGTTCTCTTCAAGAAATGGGACCTGCCTCTACCTGGCGCGTACCCCGACCCAGTGCCCGCTTACAGGGACGTAATGCGCAAGTTTCATTTGGAGTGAACCCTATCCCCCATCGGACTTTCGCAACTTTTCCCTTTCACACCTTCAAACCCTTGCACCCTCACACATGATTGCATCCTGCATGACCCACGTTAGTATGTTCAACATTTGTCCGGTGGCGTAGACCAACCCGGTCCAGGGAGACATACCTTATGAAACATAGAAACTACCCGTTATTTGCACTGAGCGCGGTTCTTTGGCCGGCCTCACTCGTTCACGCGGATGCTACACCATCGAAGGGCGTACAGCCCCGCGTCGAGACGCTGGACAATGGCCTGAAGCTCATCCTCGTCGAGCGACACGAGCAACCCATCGTGTCCGCGTGCGTCATTTATGACGTGGGCTCCGTGAATGATCCGCGCAACGAAAGCGGCATCGCTCATCTCTTCGAACACATGCTGTTCAAAGGCTCGAAGATCATCGGCACGACCGACTTTGCCTCCGAAGCCCCCATCATCGACGAGCAGGAGTCGCTCCGACTCAAAATGAACACGGAAATGGACCGCATGAGGCTGATGAAGCGCCGCGGCCAGATTTCCGATGTGCTCGATCCCAAGCAGTGGACGCTCGAATACACGGCCATGAAAAAACAGTTCGATGAATTGATGGACAAGGACCGCAAGTTCATCAAGAACAACGAGCTTTTCAATCTCTACACGAGCAATGGCGGGGCGGGACTCAACGCCGGAACATCCCAGGATTTCACCATCTATTTCGTGCCCGGACTGCCGTCCAACAAGGTCGAGCTCTTCTTCTGGCTCGAATCAGACCGGATGCAAAACGGCGTCATGCGCGAGTTCTACGTCGAACGCGACAACGTCCGCGAAGAGCGACGCATGAGGACCGAGAGCACGCCGACTGGAAAGCTGGACGAGGCTTTTGAGGCTATGTTCTGGCAGGCGCATCCTTACGGCGTCCCCGTCGTCGGCTGGCCGTCGGAAGTTGAATCCATTACCGCTCAGGACGTTCGCGACTTTTATAAAATTTATTACGCTCCCAACAATGCCCGCTTGGTCATGGTCGGCGACATCGATTCGAACAAGGTCGTCGAGTTGGCCAGGCAGTACTTCGGTCGAATCCCCCGCGGGCCCATGATTCCACCCATGGTCATCACGGAGGAGCCAAAGCCGTTGGCCGAACGTCGTTTGAACGGTGAGGCGGACACCAATCCGATGGTCAGCGTGCGTTACCTTGGTGTCGCCATCGGTCATGCGGATGAACCCGCCCTCGATGTGCTCGCCGGTTTGCTCGAAGGAAAAACCGGTCGGCTCTACAAGCGGCTCGTGACCAATGAAGAGGCCGCAATCGGAGTGCCGAGGATCAACAGTTCGTCTCGCAAATACGCGGGCTACATCGACATCGAAGCGACCGTGAAGGAAGGTCACCAACCTGAGCAAGTCGAGCAAATGATCGTCGAAGAAGTCGAAAAACTCCGCGACGGTGAAATCACAGACCATGAACTGCAAAAGGTGAAAAACCAGGTGCTAGCGTCGTCAATTCAGCGAATCCGCAGCAATCGCGGCCTGATGCAGCAGCTTGCGGTGCTCGACACATGGTATGACTGGCATTGGATTAACGACCTGCCCGAAAAGACGGTGCAGGTAACCGCTGATGATGTGCGTCGTGTAGCCAAGACCTATCTCGATTCCAAGACGCGTGCCGTCGCCATTTACAGAACCAAGCCCGGCGGCCCGAAGGACAAGGACGAAGACCCGGAGCTTGTCGCTCTGCTTGCCAAGATGCCGACGGAAGCTCAGGGGCAAATCAAGACCGTACTTTCGCGTCTCAGGAAATCCACGGATGCGACCAAACTTCAAACAAGTCTGCAGGAAATGGAAAAAGGATTGACCGCTGGAACCGTTCCTGAAGATCAAAAGCCCATGCTCACGTTTATGGTGAAAGCGGCCAAAGCCCGGCTCGCAGAGCTCGAATCAAAGGGCGGCAGCGAGAAGAAGGAGTCCAAGCAATGAGAAATCCGCTCCGGTTCACACTCGTGGTCGTGGCGGCGGTGACGACGGTCGCAGTGGTCCGCGCCGACAAGAACATCGCTCCGCATCCCAACGATCTGAAATATCCGACGCTGGATTACAAGATTCCTCCAGCAGCGCAGTTCAACGAAAAGCTCTCCAACGGCGTGAGTGTGTACATCACCGAAGATCGAATGCTCCCTGTCTTCGATATGCGCATCATGTTTCGTGCGGCGTCCGCATTTGACCCACCGGAAAAGGTCGGACTTGCTTCACTGACCGGCGAAGAATTGCGAGACGGCGGCACGAAGGACCTGACTCCCGAGGAACTCGACGAGAAGGTCGAATTTCTGGCCACGAGAATCACCACCAACATCGGCGAAACATCGGGCATGGCCGGCCTCTCGCTTCTCTCCAAGGATATCGACGAAGGGATCGGACTTTTCCGCGAAATCCTGAAGAATCCGCGGTTCGACGAAACGCGATTCCGTCTGGCCAAAGACCGCCGCCTCCAGGACGTCAAGCGACGCAACGACTCCACCACGAACATCGAGCGAAGCGAGTTCAGCTTCCTGATGGACGGCGAGGATCATTTCAGCAACCATTATTCGACAACCGTTTCGCTCAACGCGATCACCCGCGATGACCTCATCGCTTTCCACAAGAAGTACATTCACCCCGGCAACATGATTGTGGCCGTCTATGGCGACTTTAACCGCAAGGAAATGATCAAGAAACTCGAGAAATTCTTCGCGGATTGGCCCGCGGGCGAACCGGCCCCGAAGACCTTCCCCAAGCCTGATTTCACGCCCAAGCCGGGCGTCTACATGGTCGAAAAAGAGGGCATCAATCAAGGCCGCATTTCCATCGGACACAAAAGCGTCATGCGCGGTTCGCCCGATGAATTCCCGCTCATCGTCATGAACGGAGTTCTCGGATCATCCGGGTTCCACTCCCGACTCGTAGCTCGCGTGCGATCCGACGAAGGCTTGGCCTACAACACGGGCAGCGCGTTCGGTCAGGGTGAATATTGGCCCGGCGACTTCCGCGCCTGGTTCCAAAGCAAGAGCAATTCCTGTGCGTACGCGACCAAGATTGTGCTCGAGGAAGTCAAGCGACTACGCGATGAAAAAGTCGAGGCCAAGGATATCGAAGACACGGTGAACTATTTCGTCGAGAGCTTCCCACAGCGCTTTCCCTCCCGCCTCGAAGTGGTCACGACCTACATGGATGATGAATACTCCGGCCGCGATTCGGCCTATTGGCTGACCTACATGGACAATCTCAGGAAGGTCAAGGCCGACGACGTTCAGCGCGTCGCGCAAAAATATCTGCATCCGGATCAATTGGTGATTCTCGCCGTGGGCGACGTGGACGCCATGGAAAAAGGCGGGCATGACAAAGGTCCGGACCTGCACTTCAGCACGTTTGGGCCTGTGACGAAACTGCCGCTACGGAATCCGGAGACGATGAAGCGATAAGCGTGCGAAACTTTTTTCTCGTCGCATTCGCCTTGACTTCCGCATCCGCTTCCGCTTCAAGCGTGAAGATCGCGGGCGGTGCGGATGATTCGGGTCATCAATACGTCTGGACCGTCACCAACGACGGCCCATCCGCGGTCGTTCAGATCGAGTTCCCACAATACCACGCGTCTCTTTTCTTCACGCCCGACGGCTGGACACAGGAGTGTACAAACCTGGTGAAGGTCGGCGGGCGCGACGCACCGGGCAACTGCATCGCCCGGGCAAATCCCGGCACGCTCGGTATTGTCCCTGGAAGAAGCGCAGAGTTTCGCATGCAAATCGCTTCAGCGGGCGCTCAACGAACTCCCGGCACGGCTCGCATCACATTCTCCGACGGTCACGTAGAAGGCATAGGCGTCGAACTTCCCGCCCAATCATCGGCCGAGGATCGTTACATTTCTCTCGTCGGATTGGGTGTGATATTCCTCATTGCTTTGGCCGTGCGATGCGTGTCCAAACGCAGGCGTGCTCATGAATCCTGACACTCCGGCGCAGCCCAAAGTCTCCAGAAAGCGGATACACCTCGCTTCGCTCACCTTGATCGGCGGGGCTTCGTTCTTCATTCGCATCGTCTACTGCATCGCACATGGCACCTTCGGAGTCACGCCGGACAATTACCGGGAATATGTCATTGCAGGCACTGCGCTCATCACTCGCGGAATCTACATTTGCCCGCTGGCGGGTGAAACGGCGAACCTGATGCCGTCGGCGTGGATCCCCCCGCTTTATGTCGGCGTCATCGCCGGGGCGTATTCCCTCTTCGGAGTGGAAACGAATCTCTCCACGATCATCCTGCAATTGATCAATGCCGGGGCCACCTCGCTCGCAGCGGTCTTCATTTTCCTGGTCGTCGCCCGATTATCCAATCGCCGGGCCGCATGGATCGCGGCCATTGCCACCGCAGCGCATCCACTCCTCGTCGGCTTCACTGACGTTCTTTGGGATACGTCGCTGTTCATCATGGCCACAGCAAGCGTCATCTGGTTCTCCACCTGGCTGTCGAATCGCGATGTTCGAGCCCGGTTGTTCTTTGCATTTGGCCTTATTCTCGGTATCACGGCAATTCTCAGTCCGTCGCTTACGATCGCGTATCCGCTGCTCGTTCTTCGTCCGGCCTTCGTTCAACATCGCCGTGACTTTCGCAAAGTTCTTCGGGCGACAAGCGCCGCGGTGTTGGGCTGGATGCTGGCGGTTTCGCCGTGGTGCATTCGCGACTTCGTTACTTTTGGCCGCACAATTTACGTGCGAACCAACTTCTGGCACGAAGTCTGGCTTGGAACCTGTCCCGAAGCCGACAACGCCCGCAACACCGTGTTTAACGAACGCTTCGCCATGCGAAGCACCGCAGAACGCGAGCGTTTGATCAAGATGGGGGAACTTGCATACCTGGACGACTGCAAATCCCTGGCGATCCAGTCCATCAAAGCTGACCCGGGCCGCTTTGTTCGCTTGAGTGCCGATCGCTTCACCGATTTTTGGCTCGGAACGATTCTCACCCATGCGTCGTCACCCGGCGAATGGTTTCCGCATGCGCGGGCGAGGGCAGGCACGATGATCTTGTTATCCCTTGAATTGATCGTGATCGTCGCGGGGATGTATGTCGCGCCCGGTCCACGCGGCCTCGTCCTCTGGCTGATCAGTATTGCCATGCTCTCGTCGCTGACCTACACCGTCACGCATGTGGAATTGCGCTACCGTGCTCAATTCGAACCTGCGGTCCTGATGGCCTTGGGAATCTCCGTCGATGCCCTTCTTCGACGATTTCAATCCTACGCCAACGTGCAAGACGCGGTAGTTTCAGCGTAACGGCTTGACACCTTGACCGCGTCGCATACTGTCGAAGCAAGAGTGCCGAATGGATACGAAAACAATTATTGTTGACCGCCGGGAAGCAAGTTCGATGGATTTGCACGAAGCCGTCAAGGCTCTCTCGGATGGAGCGTTGGTCGCATTTCCCACCGAGACGGTCTATGGCCTCGCCGTCCGCGCCGATGATCCTCTGGCCGTGGCTCGCCTGCGTGAATTGAAAGGTCGCGATTCCGCAAAGGCATTCACCTTGCACATCCCGAATCGAGACGATGTCCGCCAATACATTGGATCACTCAACGGCGTTGGTGCACGGTTCATTCAAAAGGCCTGGCCCGGACCGCTGACGGTTATTTTTCCTGTGCCTGACCCCTTGCGAGTCCAGGCCATGTCCGGTGCGGCGAAATCGACGATCGATGCACTCTATTACGACCAAACTCTCGGTGTCCGATGTCCGGACGACCGCATCGCCCAGCTACTTCTATCCAGCGTCCCAGCCCCGGTGATCGCCACCAGCGCCAACCTCGCTGGAAAAACTCCGCCGACCGATGGAAGTCGCGTCCTTAAGGACATGAACGGGCACGTCGATTTCGTGATCGATGGTGGCCAAACGAAATATGCCCGTCCTTCGACCATCCTCCGGCTTACCAACGGCGGCTATTCGCTGATTCGCGATGGTGTTTATGATGCTTCAATGCTCGAACGGCTTTCCATGCTCCGAATTTTGTTCGTTTGCACTGGAAATACCTGCCGAAGCCCCATGGCACAGGAAATGGCCCGAAAAATGGTCGCCGATCGCATCGGATGTTCGACGGATGACCTGCCGGCCCGTGGTATTTTGGTCAATTCAGCCGGCACTTCAGGCGGATTTGGAGGGGCGGCCGAACACGCCGTGGAAGTGATGGCCCGCCGAGGGCTGAGCCTTGCGGACCATTTCTCGACCAACCTCACAGTGGAAATGATTCAACAGGCGGATTACATTTTCACCATGACTCGTTCCCAGCGTGACGCCGTGTTGCAATCGGTTCCGTCGGCCCAGAATCGCGTTCACACCTTGTTCGTGGATGAAGACGTGCGGGATCCCGTCGGCGGAACGCTGGACGAATATGAGCATTGTGCGGATATCATCGCACAAGGCCTGCAATGGCGTCTGAAGGAGGTGACCTTGTGAGAGTCGCTCTGTCAAGTGATCATCGCGGGTTTCAGGCCAAGGAAAGGGTCAAGGCTCATCTTACAAGCACAGGTCACGAGGTCAGCGATTTCGGATGCGACAGTGCCGCAAGTTGCGATTACCCGGATCACGCATTGGCCGGCGCACAGTCCGTCGCGTCAGGAAAATGCGAACGCGGCATTTTCTTTTGCGGGACCGGCATCGGAATGTCCATGACCGCCAACAAGGTCCATGGAATTCGGGCGGCGCTGTGCCACGACGAAGTCACTGCGGAGATGTCGCGCCGCCACAACAACGCCAACGTCCTCTGTCTGCCCGCTGATATGCTGGGTGATGAAGTGCTCTACCGCGTCGTCGACACTTGGCTCAGGACTGATTACGAAGGCGGACGTCACGAGCGACGCCTCCAGAAGATCGCCGACTTCGAACGACAATCGCGGACCCAAAAATAGGATCCGATCGCGAATCCCCCTGAGCGATTCCAATTGCCGCCCTGGCAACTCGCGTCAAAAAGCGACCTGACCAGTGATACGGACCTCTATTGATGTCCGTGCGAATATGTCGCATTGCCTCCCCCCTTAATAAGGGAGGACAAAGGGGGGTTGCGTACCACGCTTGAGTGTACTCAGTCTAACTGGTCTCAGTGCGCCTGCCGCGAATGGCTCGACTTCACAAATAAACACAAATGACATCGCATGGCTTCGACCGTAAATTTTGTGTCCGACTAACCTTTCAGTTCGTGAAAGGTCTATTCATCAAGTTGGCACAGGCCGTCGGTGGTCGGCGGCATGATTTGTTTCTTGTCGGAGGAAGGTCATGCGAAAATCGTTCATCTTGGGGTTGTCATTGTTGCTCCTTGCGGGCGGAAGCGGATGCATCATCGTGGCGTCAGATCATTGCCATCGGTGCAAAATGCAAGGCGATAAGCGCGTCGTTGAAATCGACGGCGAGCACTACGTAATTGACCTGGAAAAGCACTCTGTCAACAAGCTCGATGTTTCGGTGACGACGGAATCGGGCAAGTAGGTGGGACAGTACGGGAGAGCTTCGCGTACTTTCCCGAGCCGCGACCATAAGGAAGCCGTTTCTTCAAGCACGAACCTTATGGCTCAACGGCGGCTGCGTGCTCACAAAACGCTTCCGGAAGGTAATCGAGAATATCCGTAGCGGTCATCGACCATCGGCCAAGCTCTTCAGCCGCGAAGTCGCCCGCGAATCCGTGCAGATAGACGCCGAGAATCGCGGCCTCAAACGGGTCCATGCGCTGACCGATAAGTCCCGCGATCACGCCGGTGAGAACATCACCCGCACCGGGTGTGGCCATGCCCGAATTGCCGGTCTCGTTCGTGTAGATGCGGTCGCCATTGGTCACGATCGTCCCGTGACCCTTGAGCACGACAACGCAGCCGTAGGCCTCGTGCAAGGCATGAGCCGCAACACGCCGCGACGTCTCCGCACGTTCGATTGCGCGATGGATTTGCCGCGCTTCCAGGAGCCGCGCCGCTTCGCCGGGATGTGGCGTCAGCACAATTCGATGCGGCTGTACAAATTTGGCCTCCGGAACTTCGGCCAACCGGTTGAGCGCGTCCGCATCAACAACGACAGGTCCGCCGAATGAGTTGATCACCTCAAATACCCCTTCGGGCTTGAGCGTATTCCCCAGCCCCGGTCCGATCGCCAGAACATCGGCTTGAAATTCCCCTGCGGCCGCCAGAATCTTCTCTACATCCTTCGGGACGCTTCGCATTGTGGCGCATGGAACCAGCACCCCGACCGCATTCAAGATGGTCTTCGGCACGAACATCTGCACGAGCCCTGTACCGCTGGCCAGTGCCGCATTGGCTACAAGCGCTGGCGCGCCGATCATCGTCACCTGGCCGTTGCAACCACCGATCACGACGATCCGGCCAAAATCTCCCTTGTGCGCATCGTCCCGGCGTTCCGGAAGAGGCGAAATCTCGCGAGTGACAATCAATTCGCCGGTCATTGTCTCATTCTCTTGACCATGTCCTCAACCTATCGATCGTGGTCGAATTTGACTAAGCAGCCCATGAACACTCGACGTCCCTTAACAAGGGAGATCAGAACTACAATCCAAAGCCATCCGCGATGCCTATAAAATGCGGGCGCTACTTCAGGCCGGTTTACCGGCCTTTGCCGTTAATAGGCTAGCCGTTATACGGCTGGTCAACGATTGGAGGAATCCTTATTCTTCGAAGCCCGTTTCAACGGGCTTTCCCCACGCTTGCGCATGATCGCATCCAACGTTCTGAATTTACACGGAGTCATCATTCCCTCTTATTTCGTCGTCGATTGATCAGCGCCGCGGAAAACCCGGCCCCGAAGCCGTTGTCGATGTTCACGACCGTCACGCCCGCCGCACAGCTATTGAGCATCGCCAGCAATGCCGCGATCCCGCCGAAGCTCGCCCCATAGCCAACGCTGGTCGGCACGGCGATAACCGGACAATCCACCAATCCCCCCACCACGCTCGCCAATGCCCCTTCCATTCCCGCGACCACAACCACGACGCTCGCCGCCTGAATCGCTGATGAATGCGCTAGGAGTCGATGAATCCCCGCAACGCCCACGTCATAAAAAGTGGCCGTCGTTTGATCCATGATTTCCGCTGTGATTCGCGCCTCTTCGGCAACCGGCATGTCGCTCGTGCCTGCGGAAACGATTGCTACAGTGCCATTGGACGGCACTTTGTCTCGTTGGCGAAGTGTGACCGCGCGAGCTGCCTCATGGTACACCGCCGCCGCATGACGTGATGCTATCGCCTCGAAAACCTCCGCCGACGCCCGTGTCGCCAGCACGTTGACTCCCTGGGTCGCGCATCGCTCAAAAATCTCTGCGGCCTGCTGCAAAGTCTTGCCCGCGCAATACACGGCCTCCGGAAAACCACAGCGAATCGAACGATGATGATCGATCTTGGCGAAACCGAGGTCCTCGAAAGGGAGCGACCGGAGCCGCCCGACGGCCTGTTCCACCGTCTGCCGCCCGCCGCGAACGGCCTCCAACAGCTCCCGCAGCGTTTGCTCGGTCATGCGGACAGTCTAGAGCGCCGTAATTTGCGAGGCAACGCGGGCCTTTCCGAGCCGCGCCCGTAAGGAAGCGGGCCGTACCCCTTACTAAGAGGGACTACAGGGGGTTTGCGAGCCGCGAACGCTCGCCCTTGACGTGAAGTGTCAAGAGTTAGTTCGTGCGACCAAATCGTGCCCGTCATTCTGAGCGAAGCGAAGAATCTCATTCGTCGATTTCCAATCGTTCGCCTCCGATCTCAAATCTGGAATTTCGAATCTCAAATTTCCGATCCTCACCCGTTGCGAGCCGCGAACTTCAGTTCGCGCGACCCTGCGGACTCTCTTCGCGCCCCGCATCAACCTCAATCATCCGCCGAATGTCCGTCTCAATTTCCCGACCGCATTCCGGACATTTATCCGAATCATTTCCGCGCAGGCAATAGCCGCATTTGATGCAAACGGGAATGCCGCAATTCAATAATTCTTTTCGCAAGAGGTTCGATGCTCTCCTTCTCACTCCAATTCTTATGACCAGTCCAATGCATACACCCTGTAGCATCGGCCCAAGATACCGCCTCACGCTCACGGGTAATGGTGTGTACGGGCCTATCAAGTCTCCAAGGACAACAATTGGCCCTCCAATGAATATTGCAGACAGGATCACAATGCGAAATGGAGTCGAACGCCAATTCACTTTGAAGGCTACAGACTCAAGCGCATCCGGAGAAGGAAACAGCTTGGCCTCGTCGTAGTGACGCAAATACCAGTTTGCAAGCCTCCGATTGTTCGTCTTGTTATACCAATTCCAAAGCCCCATCGAAGTTCATTCGCTTGTCGAGTTATTCACGGCGTTTTGGCGCTTCGCGTCGTCCTCAATCATCCGCCGAATATCCGCTTCAATCTCCCGCCCGCATTCCGGACATTTGTCTGATTCAATTCCGCGCAAGCAATAACCGCATTTGATGCAAACAGGAATGCCTCGAACTAGCAGCCTGCGGCGCAGGAACATTGCCGCAGAACGCCGCTGCCAGAATGTGGATATGGTCGTCCCCAATGCGGGGACTACCACCCAGATCCAACGACGATCAACAAATCGGCCAAGCGGTAACAAAAAAATACCAATCACGATCACACAAAAGTATCCGCGCCAAACCGGTGCCGCACCTGCGAGTTCGCTAATCGCTTTGTTACGTTCTTCCAAGCTATCGAAAAGTTCTGCTTCCGGAAGCTTCGCAATCAGCCACCGAAACAAGCGCCCGCCCGGGGTTGTATAATCTTTGCGTCGCATCACGACTCGAAAGTTGGGTTGATCAACGGCAAGCCGCGCCGCGCGTGTTCCCTCTTTCTTCGTTCGAACTTTGAACTTCGCGCTTCTAACTTCCGCAAAGCGGTCTACACCGTGCTCGGATATGCCTCGATATTCAAATCGGCCACGTCGCCGGCAATGAATTGATGATAACCAAGTGCCGCGATCATGGCTCCATTGTCCGTGCAATAGGCCATTTTCGCGGCGTGGAATTGCATGCTGCATTTCACACATTCGGCCTCCAACGCCCTGCGAAGCGTCTTATTCGCGGCCACGCCTCCGCCCAGCACAACCGTCTTCAGTCCTGTGCGTTTGACGGCCAGCATTGTCTTCTTGATGAGCATGTCGATCATGGCCTGTTGGAAGCTCGCCGCGATGTCGGCAAGTTCACCAGGCGAAAGTTTCTCCAACCCGCCGGATGTCTTGCCCTGCCCGTGAACGTGATACATTACGGCCGTCTTGATCCCCGAAAATGAAAAATCCAGCGAATCGCGTGTGAGCCACGTTCGCGGAAAATCGATCGCGTGCGGATTGCCAGGGCGAGCATCATGGGTGGGCACGGCCCTCCCTACAGCCGAGGTGGGCGAAGCCCGCCCCGCCTCTCCATCCCCTCCCCCCTTACCAAGGGGGGCTGAGGGCAACCAAGGAGAGAGCCCGAAGAGGGGGTCGCTGGTGCGAGAATCCCTTCTCGCACCCACATCGGCGGGTGGAACCCGCCCTACCTCCGCGCGAACTGAAGTTCCCGGCTCGCCTGGCGGAAAAATCCCCGACGCGACTTTCTCAACCCACGGCCCGCCGGGAAATGGCAAGCCCAGGATCACGGCCACCTTGTCGAACGCCTCTCCCGCGGCGTCATCCGTCGTCGCCCCAAGCAACTCAATCGACGTCGGATTCTTGATGTGAAACAGCGACGAATGCCCGCCGGAGACAATCAAACCGATGGCCGGAAATGGCGGCGTCTCCATCTCGATTGCCGTACTATACGCATGCGCACGAATGTGATCGACGGCCACCAGCGGCTTGTTCCAGGCCCACGCCAAAGTCTTTGCCGCCGTCACGCCGATCAAAAGCGCCCCCACCAGGCCCGGCCGATTCGTCACCGCGATCACGTCGATGTCATTGGCTGTCACTCCCGCGACGCTCATGGCCTCTTCGATCACTGAATCGAGCCGCTCAATATGCGCCCGCGCCGCGATCTCCGGCACCACCCCGCCGTATTTCGCGTGCAAATCAAACTGCGACGCCACGATGTTGCTGCGCACCTCGCGCCCATCCACCACAATGGCCGCGGAGGTCTCATCGCACGAAGTTTCAATGCCAAGAACAGTAGTCATATGAGCTCAAACCAAGATACGACTTTATTCCTAGGATTTGCTTTGGCTACAGTCAATTATGCGGACTACGTTCTCTTGAACTGCCGATTCAAATCCGTTTTCGTCAGCCGCAAGATCGTCGGTCGACCATGCGGGCAGCTTGTCGATTTTTCAATCAAGTGTCGCTTGGCCATGAGGGATTGAATCTCTTCCTGTGTCAGTGAGTCGCCCGCTTTGACCGCCGCCTTGCACGCCATCAGATCGAGCACACGATGTACGACGACCTCGGTTTGCGTCTCGCCCGCACTTTGTGCCAATCGATCAAACAAGTCGCGCATGAACTCTTGAACATCGGCATCCTTCATCAAAGCCGGAAATGAATGGATGGCCACCGAATCCGCGCCGAACGGCGTCAGCTCAATGCCCAGTTTTCGCAGCAATTCCGCGTTCGCATCGAGCAGCGCGGATTGCTCGGGCGTCAGTCGCATTGTCTCCGGCAGGAGCATTCGCTGTGATTCCAGCGTGCCATTCGTGAATCGCTCGCGAAACTGCTCATACATCACCCGCTCGTGCAGCGCGTGCTGATCGATGATGACAATGCCATCGTCGCTTTCAGCCACCAGATACAAGTTGTGCATCTGAATCGCTCGCGGCGGGATTAAATTCGCGATATGCGAATCGAATCGATCAACTTGCGTAGCCGAAGGATCGATTGGCGCCCCAGATGCCCGTGATAAATCGCTGTATGCTTCGACTTGCGGCGCCGCTGGCGAAGCATAAAACGATCGCCACAGCCGCTCGGCATCCGCCATCGACGCCGGCAACGCACTTGGATCACTCTGACTCGCGCGATCTGTCGCAAACCGCGAATCAGTACTAGGTGAAAAAGCACCTGAATTTGGCGTCGGCCCGGCCTCCTTCAGCACCGCGGCCAACTCCGCTCGCATTCGCTCTTCTTCCACCGAATCGATCGAATCCCCGCGCGGCCGAAATCGCAGCGGCGTCACCAGATCGGCCCGCTGAAATGTTTCCCGTAGTGCGCTAAGCACCTGTGAATACACCAGATTCGAGTCGGCCCAACGCACTTCGACCTTCGTCGGATGCACGTTGACATCCACCTGCTCGGGATCAATCTCCAGAAACAAAAACACGACAGCGTGACGACTCGGCTCCATCAGCCCGCGATATGATTCCTTCACCGCGTGGGCAATGTGACGATCACGAATGAATCGGCCATTGACAAAAATGTACTGCCATTGCGGCGTCGCTCGCGAATGCACCGGCGGGGCCGCATACGCATCAATCGTCAGCCCGCGCTCGCTTCGCGAAATGTGCATCAGCGCCGCCGCCAACTCCGGCCCGTAGAAACGTGAAATCCGCTCCAGTCGCGACTGCCCCGAAGGCAGATTCTGCGTCGTTCGCGAATTGACCGTCAGCTCCATGCCCACTTGCGGATGGCTCAACGCCAATCGCGCGAATTGCTCATTGATGTGTCCGACCTCTGTGCTGCCGCCTCGCAAGAACTTTCTCCGCGCGGGCATGTTGAAAAACAAATCGCGGACCTCGATCGAAGTCCCCACCGCGCACCCCGTCGCACCGCACGCCTCAAATTGATCACCCGACATGCGGACCTCGCGGCCCTCAATCGCGCCAACCATTCGCGATGCAATCCGCAGATGCGAGACGGCCGCAATGCTCGCAAGCGCTTCGCCGCGAAATCCCATCGTGCGGATCGCCCCGAGATCTTCATCGCTCAAGAGCTTGCTCGTCGCGTGCGGCAGAACGCACAGCCGCAATTCCTCTTCGTTCATGCCGCAGCCGTTATCCACTACGCGAATCAACTGCCGACCGCCGTCGTCGACAATCAGCGCAATGCGACCCGCCCCCGCGTCGAGCGAATTCTCAATCAATTCCTTGACCACGCTCGCAGGCCGCTCAATCACCTCACCCGCGGCAATCTTGTTCACCAGCAAATCGGGTAGGATCTTAATTCGACTTGCTACCGGCGCGAATTGTTCAAGAACTTCCACCATCAGCCTTCACTCCCTTGAATGCCAGTATAATTTGCGAAAGAGGTTTGGGGAATAACTACACTCTCCGCTTGTGAGTTTTGTGGAATGCCAGTGTCAAGCCGCGACGATATAGTTCATCCCTTATGAAAAAACCGGGGCGACGCGCACAACGACATTTGGCTGGTCGAGAAGTCACGATTGCTCGCGAATCGATCGAGCGCCGCTGGCAATCGCGGATGATCGAGACGCCGCATTTCGCAGAAATGGTGACGGCGAAAAACTACGACCGCGAACCGTTTCATCGCTGGTTGTACTTCAAACAAGGCTATTCACCCCCTCTCGTTCGCGCATTCCTCGATGAAAATCGACCGCGCGGCGGACGCTGGCCCGGTCCAATCCTCGACCCGTTCTCCGGCTCTGGCACTTGCGTCATTGAGAGCGGACGCCGAAGCGTTCCGGCCATCGGCATCGAGGCCATCCCCTCTCTGGCATTTCTCACCAATTGCACATTTGAACGCGATCTTCCACCGCTATCAACTTTGGTTTCGAGCGTATTGGAAAATGAAAGCGAACCGAAGACGTCAGGTGTAGGGTGGGCCGTGCCCACCGAAATAGCCGCCCAACTTGAGCATCCGCTTCATCGGGCCGCACTGATGCTCGCCGTGTCCCGGCAATACACAACCGCCGGAAAATTCAATCGGGGTGCTAAACCGCTGCAATCCCTTTTTGCGGACGTACTTGCAACCATGAATGAAGACCTTCGCACGCCAATGCCGCAAGCAAATATTTGCAGAGTTGGTGACGCCCGCAATCTCTCAGGTATCGCTGATCAATCCATCGGCGGGATCATCACCTCGCCACCATATTTATCACGCCATAACTACCAACAAATCACCAAACCATACGAAACCATGTATCGATTCTGGTATGGTCAAGATCCTGAACGTGGCCCTGCACCATCGACTCAACTTCCCGCGCACGCGCGAGCACGCACGGCAACTGCAATCTCAAACCAGATTCCATTGGGTTACAATGTGCTTCAACCCTGCCTTGAAGAAATCGCGATTTCTCTCGACGCAACCGGCCAAAAGATCTGGATCAATATCGTCCGCGAATATTTTCAAGACATGCGCCGCGTGCTGATGGAATGCCGGCGCATGCTGGCCGAAAGTGCTCGCCTTTGGGTTGTCATCGGTGGCGCACGATTAGGTGATGTCTATGTACCCGCCGATTTGATGCTCGCGGAATTGGCCGAAAATTGCAGCTTCCGCGTCCGCGCAATCCGCGTCGCCCGCGACCTCGTCACCCCCCGCCGCAAATTCGGCGCCGCTGGTCATATCGCGCCAAGAGAATCAATTGTGATCGCCGAAGCCCGACGATAACTCCGCAATTGCCGTTTCGGTGCAGACAAATCTCAGGCTTTACACCGTGTGCCGACGATGTCAGTCCGGTGGTCGATGGTCGCAGCCGCACAACATGCCGATCTGCGTCCGAGCGACACCCCGCGTCGCAACGCTCAAGGTCCCGTCTTCAGAAAAACCGCCGATCCGAATGAGAAAACAAGCGCCAGCCGCGGCGCAAGGAAAATGAATGGATGATCCTGATCCCATCGCTCCGCATCCATCATCATCGATTGCCAGTGATTCCGATGGGTCCGGAACACAGTGGCAACCGGCGTCAGGCTGATTCGTCCCGAACAACTCAATGACCGAATCATAAAAGCTAGTCTCGCAATTCTCTATGGTCAGTGTCCCTTCGCATGGAGCCACGTACCGAAACCAGACATCCCCCTGCAATGGGTCATAGCCTGTAATGGGATCGAATTCCATGGAAGGTGGTCCATCCGTCGAAGCGAGGCGCGTGTCCGAAACCACGCTGCAGCGATACACGTCGGCGTCGTGGGGAACACAAGGATCGCTCCCGCCACAATCCTGAGCGGACAGAAAGCAAATGTCCGGCGACAAGAACGAACATTCATCCGGCTGACAGCATTTGCCGAGCAGCGGATCAGGCAAGCCATTCGGACATGCTTGCACCGCATCGGCGCACGCATCGTTCGCCGGAATCGGGCATCCTCCAAGTACGCTTGCCACTTCCACGCAGGCCATTCGCGGAATGAAAACGCTTTCGGATGGGCAATCCGTGTAATCGTTGTTCACTTCCTGGCAAACCGGTGGGCTTCCCGAATGGCAACATGCTCCCGGAACGCTTCCCGCGGCCGTCTCCGAACAGACGTAGTCGTCTTCCGCGAGTTTTCGCACCGCCGCGTAATATCCAGTCGCCACAGCCACACAGATCGGAGAGGTGATCGCGGCGAACAGCCCCCCTTGGAAACACGCCGAAACCATATCGGTGAAGAACTGCGCGTCGCAGTTCGCTCGGGTGTCAAGGCAATTGTTATAACATTCATCGTGGAGTTTGCAGGCGAATGTGAAGCAGACACCGGGCAGAGGACAATCAGGCACCAGGAATTCCGAGCCATCCGCGCCGCCGCATGTCTTTCGATCCAACGCACCGGGAGATACTTCATTAATCGTCGTACTGAGACGATCCCACACCGGCGACTGGCATCCGTTGATTTGCGCAAGAACGAGGAAGAGCCCAGCCCATCGCACTCGCCCGACTCTCCCTGGATTCATTTCACGCGCCCCCGCGCGCATGTCGAATCGCTCGTAACTTGTCGAGCACTCAATGCATCCCCCCGCCCTTAAGTGCGTTCACAACGGCAGCAATCGATTGCTTCGCGTCGCCGAAAAGCATCAGCGAGTTGTCCTTGACGAAGAGCTCGTTCTCGATCCCCGCAAATCCAGGATTCATGCTACGCTTGCAAATGATGACCGTCTTGGCCTTATCGATGTCGATGATAGGCATGCCGTAAATGGGGCTGCTCTTGTCGTGCCGCGCGGCCGGATTGACCACGTCGTTCGCCCCGATCACCAAGCCAACGTCGCATTGATCCATTTCAGAATTGATCGAGAGATCATAAAGCGAATCGTACGAAACATTGGCTTCAGCCAGTAGCACGTTCATGTGACCGGGCATGCGGCCGGCAACCGGATGGATCGCGAACTTCACATTGACGCCCTTCTTGCCGAGAACGCTCGCAAGCTCCGCGACCGCGTGCTGCGCCTGGGCGACGGCCATTCCGTATCCCGGAACCACAACCACGTTGTTGGCCGATTCCAATATCTGCGCAACTTCTTCGGAATTCGTACTCTTGACCGCCTTTTGTTCACCGGTGGCTTCTTTCTTAACCGCCACTTGCCCGAACGCGCCAAAGAGAACATTCGTAAATGAACGATTCATCGCCCGACACATAATGACTGAAAGAATAAATCCGGATGATCCGTCGAGCGCACCGGCGGTGATAAGTAACTTATTTTCCAATACAAACCCCATCGCCACGGCCGAAAGTCCCGCATACGAATTGAGCAGCGAGATCACCGTCGGCATATCAGCACCGCCGATGGGGATGATGAGCAAAACGCCGAATGTAAGCGACAGGATTACAACGATCGGAAACAGCCACCACAAATTCGGCTTGAAAATAATCAGCACGCCGACCGCGATCGCGATCGCCAGCAGCAGAAGATTGTACAAATTCTGATTCTTATAGGTGATGGGCCGAGTCGGTATCCATTCCTGCAACTTCCCCGCCGCCATCAAGCTCCCCGTGAACGTCAGAAACCCGAGAATGCACTCGATGACGATCGCACCCGTGCGGAACGAAGTCAGCTCGCCTTCGTGATACCAGAGGATGTACTTGGCCGTTCCGACCAATCCCGCCGCCAAACCACCGAATGCGTGTGAGAGTGCCGTTCGCTGCGGAACTGCCGTCAGCGGAACCATTGCCAGTGGAATGCCGACGATCGTCCCCGCTATAATCGCAATGCCGATCCACTTGAACGCATCGAAGAACCCGTATTCACCAACCGCGCGTCGAATCTCCTCGTGCAATAACGTTCCGACGATCGCGGCCGTCATCGCCAGAACACCGGCCGCCACCCCTCGCCGCGCCGTCTTCGGACTGCTCAGCCACTTCAGCGAGAAAATAAAAAGAGCCGTGGCCACCAGATAGGTGAACTGCGTGAGGTTCTCGAATAATGCGTGATGCGGATCGCCTGGGTTCACTTGCCGGGCTCCCGTTTCTTGAACATCTTCAGCATGCGATCGGTCAGCAGAAATCCACTGATGATGTTGGTCATCGATGCGAACACCGCGATTGTCCCCAAAATCGTCGTCGCCGTGCTCTTCTGCTCACCCGCGATAATAATCGAGCCGACCACCGCGATTGCAGAAATCGCATTCGTCAATGACATCAGCGGCGTGTGCAGCAACCGCGAGACACCCTTGATCAACTCGAACCCGATAAAGGTCGAGAGCATGAACACAAACAGCATTGACCAAAGATCAAGTTTCATGCGCCGCCTCCGGAAGCCTTTTGCATCGCATCTCGCGTCGGGCCATGCTGAATCTCCCCATCATGCGTGACGATCGCGCCTTTGAGAATGTCATCATTCCAATCCAAATTGATCTGGCCGGCCTTCACGAACAGATTCACAAAATCCGTCACGTTGCGCGAAAACAACAGGCTCGCGTGTGTCGCCACCGTCGAAGGTAAATTCGTCGGACCCATGATCGTGACGCCATGACGAACCACATTGCGACCCGGCTCAGTCAACGTGCAATTGCCGCCACCCTCCGCAGCCACATCCACAATCACCGAGCCGGCCTTCATTCCCTTGACCATATCCTCCGTGATCAGCTTCGGCGCCGTGATGCCTCCAATCAGCGCCGTCGTAATCACCACATCCGCCGACGCACAATGCTTGGCAACCAGTTCGGCCTGCTTGCGATAAAAATCCTGCGATAGCTGCTTGGCGTATCCCCCCGCGTCCTGCGCCTGCTCCGTCGTGTCAACTCCTACGTATCGCGCGCCTAAGCTCTCGATTTGTTCCTTAACCACGGGTCGCGTATCCGTGCCCTCAACCGTCGCCCCAAGCCGCTTGGCCGTCGCGATCGCCTGAAGCCCCGCCACTCCCGCGCCAATGACAAACACTTTCGCCGGCAGCACCGTCCCCGCAGCGGTCATCAACATCGGAAAGTATTTCGCCAATTCCGCCGCCGCGAGAAGCACCGCCTTATACCCCGCGATGTTCGCCTGCGACGACAAAATATCCATTGACTGTGCTCGCGTGGTGCGCGGCACGCAATCCATTCCAAACGCCGTCACCTTGCGTTCCACGAGCCGCTTCACAAGATCAAAATTGATCGTCGGCCGCAGCGTACAAACCAGAATCGCGCCGCTCTTGAGAAGTTCGACCTCGTGCCGAGCAAGATCCTTCCGCTCCGCCGGCGGCTGAACCTTCAACACGATGTCCGCGTCTGCTAATAATTGATCAAGATCGGATGAGATCGTCGCCCCGGCATCGGTGAATTCACGATCGGCAATGAGCGCGTTTTGCCCCGCACCGGCCTGCACCGCCACCGCGGCACCGGCCTTGATCAGCTTTTTCGCCGATTCGGGAACCAGTGCGACTCTTCGTTCGCCTTCAGCGATTTCGATGGGGACAGCAATTTTCATGGAAAATCAAACACTCATCTACGCGTCGTGCATCAACACATCCAGAATTTCGCGTGGCATGGCCAAGCGAAGCGCCGCCATGCACTCAAATCACATGCCAGCACCAAGCTGCACTTGGCCCAGGCCTGACACACATACTGGACCGCTCCAGCAGTGATTTGGATCGAAGCCGCGCCGGCTCGATCCGCCTGTCCGCGCTCATCCACGGAGGATTTACGGGACGTACTGAATAGATACAACGTCTTTGGTCGGCTGGCAAGTCGTATCCACAACATGTAGCGTACTCCAGAATTTTTCCCTTGCGATTCGCGCCATGCTTGCCTAGAATTGCGCGCCGAAAGGACGGGTGTATCGATCTTCCGTCGGCGCACCCTCCTCGGTTGGGAGAGATTCGTCTTCGCACTCGCAGTCGCACTCCAACCTCGTTCGATGCTCGACAGCAGCGTGCTGCTGTTGAACGCTCACTATATGGCCATGCGCGTGGTGAGCGTGCGACGGGCATTCACTCTGCTTTTCAAACGAGACGGGCAGGAGCAACCCGTCGCCGAAATCGTTCACGTCGATGGCGGCCAATACGTTTCGTACAACTTCGAAGATTGGCGGCAACTCAGCCAGTTTCGCAAGGAGTTCGAGCCGAACTCGCACGACTGGATTCGCACGGTTCGATTCGATCTTTGCGTACCTCGAATTATCCGCGTATTGACCTTCGCGAAGCAGCCGCGGCAGGACGTGAAGTTCAATCGCCGCAACCTCTTCGCCCGCGACCACAACATCTGCCAATACTGCGGCAAGAAGTTCTCGACGTCCGACCTCAGCCTCGACCACGTCATCCCGCGCTCACGCGGCGGCAAGTCCTCTTGGGAAAACATCGTCTGCGCCTGTACGAGGTGCAACGTCCGCAAAGGAGGCCGAACGCCCGAAGAGGCTCACATGCGCCTCGTCCGCTCACCCCTGAAACCTCGCCGCAACCCGGTCGTCAGCATCACGCTTTCCGACCACCGCTACTCTTCGTGGAAGCAATTCCTCGACGCGGCCTATTGGGATGTCGAACTGACCGCCTAGTGGTTCATTCCATCTGAGTTTTTGGGTAGAGCCTTTTTGGTTTGATTCGAGCGTCGCTGGTCGTGAACTGCCAGTCGATGCCTTTGCATCGGTGGTTGCGATCGGCGTTCCAGACGGCGATCTGTTCTCGAAGCAC
>JACQFE010000039.1 GCA_016200265.1 Planctomycetota bacterium
TGAAACGTGGCCACATCCATCACCGCCGGCATGGGCCGCTTGTTCCGGTTGTCAGGCATTTCGCGTCTCCTTCCTCGAATCGCGTAAAACCTAACAACTACCGTACTTAATAGCCGGAGTCAAACAGAGAATCAGGTTGGCAATTTTGTCCCTCGCGAATGCCTCCCCCTCCGTGATTCGGCGAGTTAAATCGTTGCCATGCAAATGGCGCACTCTCAAGCAAAACTGTTTGCCCATTCGTAGTCCAAGTAGGTGGGTTTCCCGAAACATAAAATGGCCCCTTATCGGCAGCGAATATTTGCCGAGCATTCGCGCCTTCGCGTGGTCGCGTGTCCGGCGGTCCGAACGGCACTTGATATCCATAGCTGATGGCTCGGTAGCGAAGGAAGTCATAAAAGCGGTCGACGTCCTGGGTTGGATCCGGATCGTCACCACTACTCGGGCAGATGAACTGCTGGACGCGGACATTACCGGAGCGGACTAATAACCACCAAGCGCGAGTTGTGGACACCGCGTAGCTACCGCCCGATGGCTGTAATGTAGTTTCCGAGTAGCTTTCGACTTGTCGGTCGAATCCAACCGAACCTGGGTCGTCCGAGCTGGAAGAGAGATAGTCGTTTGTATAGTCGATTCCGTGCCCATCTATGAGCGAGTTCTTGAATCCTGGCACCATCCACGAGCCGCCATTTTGTGCGGCGTAGATTTTGGCCGTTACACCCAGCCCGGCGAGGTTCTGGCAGCACACCATTCGTTTGCTCAATTCGCGAGCGCGGAACATGGTCGGCGTGCCGATGGTGATGAGTATCGCGCCAGCCGCGACGAACGCCAGCAGGTCGATGAGCGTGAAACCTCGATGTGGGCGCTTCATCGCCTATCCCCCTCGCATAGTTCTTGCCACTTGTTATTCATGGATAGATCAACGAATCCGTGCTCGCGTACTTGTTCGGCCCGCTGCCGAATGCGTTCTGGCCCGGATACGGAAATTGCACAGACGAATGCCAAACTGTGTCACCATTGATAACGTTCTTATGTTGCGGGTCGGACCAATTCTCGTTCACAATCACGGTATAGATGTCATCGTTGTCCACACCCACGGCCGGAATCCGCTGGAACGAAACATGCGCATCCGCATAGAGGCAGTTCTGACCTTCACCGAACCCAAGTCCGCCATGGTTTGGTGAGTTGAACGGTGACCAATCCTTGGGCGGAGAATCGAGGTTTGGCGCCTCCACAGCGAGGACGAAATTCACATAATATGGACTCTTGTCGGCGGCGAAAACCTGTCGGAAGTCCGCGACTTCTCTCGGTCTCGTATCTGCAGGCCCGAACGGCACTTGGTATCCGTAACTGATGTTGCTATATCCAGTGAAATCGTAATAAAGATTGACGTTCTCGGTAGGATCCAAGATGTCCCTGCTCGTGCTGGGACAAATGAACTGCTTCAAGCCCACGTCGCCGGAACGAACTAGCAACCACCATGCTCGAGTCACTGAAACAGCCACCGTCCCTTCGGTGGGTTGAGCCGGCGTTTCCGAACGACTTTGGAATTGTCGATTGTTTCCAACGGAACCGGGGTCTACGGGGTTATCCGCAAAGGGGCTATTATTTTTGTAATCGATGCCGTATCCATCAATAAGTGAGTTCTTGAATGGCGGCACCATCCATGAACCATTGTTCTGCGTGGCGTAGATCTTGCACGTCGCCCCGAGCCCCGCGAGGTTCGTGCTGCACACCATCCGCTTGCTCATTTCGCGAGCGCGCATCATGGCCGGTGTGGCGATGGCAAGAAGTACGGCGCCAGCGGCAATGAACGCCAGTGCATCGATCAACGTGAAACCGCGAGGTGAATGCTTCACTCGAACCACCCCCAAAACAGCTGGCGTGCGGCACGAATCCTGATTGATCCGCGCGAGCCGTATGTGCCGCTAGTGTAGTCAATTCCAACGCAAAGCTCAATGAAATTGCAAGGCGATTACCCGCATGGGCGCAGTAGAATGGCGGGAACCGACGTCCGCCGTTCGCAGGGGGGCGAAATTTGAAATTTCAGATACCATATTTGAGATGAGAAGCGGCGAAGACAAGGCTGGGAATGATCCCAGGTCGGCACGCGGGTCGCGACCAAGCGGCGATCGGGCGCAACTACATGGCCACAGCTCAAAGGGTGTGCTGGTGGTGATCAGCGGGCCAAGCGGGGCGGGCAAGACGTCCGTCTGCAAGGCCCTTTTGACGCAGATTCCGGGGGCGGTTTGGAGCGTGTCGGCGACGACGCGTCCGCTGCGGGCGGGTGAGGTTCCTGGCCAGAGCTATGAGTTCATTTCCAAGGGTGAATTTTCGGAACGTGTTCGGGCAGGCGACTTTTTGGAGCATGCCGAGTATATTGGGCATCATTACGGCACGCCGCGGATGCCGGTTGAAAGCGCCCTCGAACGCGGCTGCGACGTGATCATGGAGATCGACGTGCAGGGCGGCATGCAGGTCGCCAAGCGGATGCCGGAATCCGTGCGTATCTTCATTATGCCGCCGGATGCGGCGTCGCTGCGAAGCCGGCTGGAAGGTCGGAAAACGGAGGCCGAGGAGCAGCTTCAGAAGCGATTGGCCGAGGCGGATGGCGAGATTGCCACCGCCCGTGATTCCGGGAGCTATCAATATTTCGTGGTGAACGACGTGCTCGACACCACGGTTTCGGAAGTTCGAGCGATCATCGAAAAGGAACGACGAAGACATGATTGAAGCGTTACGACATGACGACCTCATCGACAAGGCCGGTGGACGATTCAAGCTCGCGGTCATGATTCAGCGGCGTTGGCTGCAAATTATGCAGGGTGCCCGGCCGATGGTGGAGACGAGAGGGCTGACCGAGCTGGAGGTCGTGATTCAGGAGATCGTCGAAGGGAAACTCAGCTACGAATTCGGACCGGACGCGAGCGAGGATGAAGACGACGGTTGAACCGCCAAACGGCGGATTAATGCCGCCCACCGGCGGACCACTTGCGCCGCAGGACCTCGCCGGATATGAAGTCGTGGTCTGCGTTTCGGGCGGCATTGCGGCGTACAAAGTTTGTGAGGTCGTATCGAGGCTCGTGCAGCGCGGCGCGGGCGTCACGGTGGCGATGACACGGGCGGCGCGGAAGTTCGTCGGGCCGACCACATTTCAAGCCCTTTCCGGGCGACGCGTCTTAACCACTCTTTGGGATCATGAATCCGGCGACGTTCAACATGTCGCGATGACGGATGCGGCGGATTTGCTCGTGGTTGCGCCGGCTACCGCGGATTTGATTGGGCGGATCGCGGCGGGTCTGGCGGATGATGTCGTCACGACATTGGTGATCACCGCGAGCGCGCCTGTACTCGTCGCGCCTGCGATGAATGAGCGAATGTGGGCGAATCCGATCGTGCAACGCAATGCTAATTCGCTTCGTGAACAGAAGCGATTTCAATTCATCGGGCCGGGATCGGGATGGATGGCGTGTCGGGCGGTCGGGCCTGGTCGAATGACCGAGCCTGCGGAAATCCTTGAGGCGGCGACGGCGCTCTTGCGATCGACAAAGCCGCGATCAGTGAAGTGATCGCGTTATCATGGCGGCGCTTCGCTTGGCCATGCCACGCCAAACCACAGCTGCCTCACCAAAGCCATTGCGGCGCTTCGCATCATCCCACCTGTCGGGTCCACCAGAGCAGCGCGAGAATGATAGCCGCTGCTTCGGCGATCCAAAGCCAGAAGGATTGATGCGTTCCCGGTTCGAAATGTTTTCGAAGAGGTATGGCGTGCATAACTCACCTCCCGATCTTGTTGCGATCGCGAATCAAGTGCTTCCCTAATCAATGGTACGACATTCCCAGTCCGAAAGTCGGACCTAAGCGAGATTCTATTTTGATTATTTTGTCGAAATTACCGTTATCCCGCGTCCAGCGAAGTTTTTGCTATCATTCGCATTCATGAGCGATGAATCACCAAAAGCGTTGCTTGAATTGGCATTGGAAATGGCTCGTGAGGCTGTGGCGCTTTCGCATGGATGGCAGCGTGCCAAGGACGTTTCTTTCAAGCGCGACGGCAGCGTGGTGACGGCCCTGGATCGGGCGATTCAGGAGTTGATTGTTTCTCGAATTGCGGAGCGCTATCCCGGGCATGGAGTTTGCGCGGAAGAGAAGTTAAGCAAACCGGAAGCGCATGCGCCGCTGAAGTCGGCACGGTTCGTGTGGGTGATTGATCCGCTGGACGGCACGCGGAATTTTGCGCTGGGATTTCCGTGCTTCGCGACGGCGATCGGCGTGCTGGATCGCGGCGTTCCGGTTGCGGCCGTTGTCCACGAGCACAATTTGGATGCGGCCTATTATGCGACCCGCGGCGGCGGGGCGTTTCGCGATGGGCAGCGGATTTCCGTGTTCGATCCGGGGGACAAGGATGAGTTTCTGTTGGGTGTGCCGTCGACGAAAGATGCACAGACGGTGACACTGATTCGGCACTGGGCGGGCATCTCGCGGATTATCACGCGGAACGTGGGCGTGAGCAATGTGCATCTGGCGCTGGTGGCCTATGGCGGTCTCGCGGCGGCGTACAACAAGCGGGCGAAAATCTGGGACATTGTGCCTGGTGCTCTTCTCGTAACCGAGGCAGGCGGGCGAATCACAGATCCATTTGGAAAAGAATTGGTGCCATTCGATGTCACTGCCGATCCGGATCGAGATGTTCCATTTCTTTGCGGCGCGCCAAGAGCCTACGAATGGATTCTCGCGAGCATTCGCGAGAATGTGCGGCAATCATGAGTCAGCCGTTGCTCGCTCGGATTTCACTTGGGACAGGAGTGCCGCACTCTGGGCACTTTCCTGAAGTGTTGCCGGTCAAATCGTATCCACAATGAATGCATTGGCCGTTTCTTTCACGGCGTCGCCTGCGACGAAAAAGAATCAGCGACCTGACTGGCACGATTGCAGCAAGGACCGCGATATAGGCGAGCGGTATGCAGAAGAAATAGTTTCGCCATTCGGGCCGAACAAGTATCGTCCAACTCACTCCACACAGGCGCCAGTTCGATTCAGTTCTTGTCCATTTAAAAGGCGGATGAATACGCTGGTGAGGGCAATGAGCGGTGTGTTCCCAACTTGCATGACAAACTGGGCAATAACCGTGGCAAACGCATAGGTTGCCGTTGCCCGTCCCAATTAGCGTACCATACCGCTCTAACAAATTGATATTTGTAATTTCTTGAAGTGAAGGCCAGCGATCATTGGCATAGCTTAACGGGATCAAAAGCGTCGCAACCAACGCGACTGTCCCTAAGCCAATCACAATCGATCGACGAAGAAATCGGAGCATCAGAAGCATTCTACCACGAATTCTCGAGTTTATTGGAGATAATTCGGCGTTCCAATAGAATCATTTCAATGGCTGGTTCTCGTGAAAAAGTCGTTGTCGCCATGAGTGGCGGGGTGGATTCGAGTGTGGCCGCGTGCCTGCTGGTTGAGCAGGGGTACGAAGTCATGGGGTTCTTCATGCGCGTAGGAGGCCATGAGAATTCCGAGACTTACAGTTTGCCTAGCGAAAAAAAAGAACCCCCCTTTGATCCCCCCTTAGTAAGGGGGGAGGCACGGTCCGCGGCCCGTAACGAAACGGCAAAGTCGCCAGGACAACCGGCGAGGGCTCATCAGGGTTGTTGCAGCGCGGTGGATGCGAGCGATGCGCGGTTTGTGGCCGGTATGCTGGGCATTCCGTTTTACGCGCTGAACTTCGAGCGGGAGTTCGATGGCATCATTGATTATTTCGTGGATGAGTATGCGCGAGGCCGGACGCCGAATCCGTGCGTGGTGTGCAACGATCGGCTGAAGTTCGGCAAGCTGCTGGAGTATGCCGACGCGGTCGGGGCGAAGTACATCGCAACGGGGCACTATGCACGGGTTCAACGGAACAAATTGTCGATTGAAGATTGTCGATTGAAGATTGGCGAGGCGCTGGCAAACGTCAACATGTCAACACGTCAAAACGTCAACATAACTTCTACAATCCCGAAAGCCGATTGCCGGTTACCGATTGAAGTGCATGAGAATTTCAGTCCCCCAGCCCAAGGGCTGGGGCACCCTCATCCACGGTTGATGCGTGGAGTGGATCGGGCGAAGGATCAATCGTACGTGCTTTTTGGTTTGCGGCGGGAAGTGTTGGAGCGGGTGATGTTTCCGATCGGAGGAATGACCAAAGCTCAGGTGCGACAGATTGCGCGGGAGCGAGGGCTGCCGAATTGCGACAAGCCGGACTCGGTGGAAATCTGCTTTGTGCCGGATCGGAATTATGCGCGGCTGGTGCGCGAGCGACGGCCCGAATCGTTCGTCGGCGGTGAGGTTGTGGATTCGCGCGGCGACGTGATCGGTCATCACGACGGCCTGCCGAGTTACACGGTGGGTCAGCGGCGCGGGCTGCGGATTGCGGCCGGCAAGCCGATTTATGTCAAGCAGCTCGACGTGCTGAACAATCGGGTGGTGACAGGTGAAAGCGACGAACTGCTTTGCGATGGGCTATTGGCCGAACGCTTGAATTTGGTCGTTGACGATCTTGGCGACGAATTCCGCGCGGACGTGAAGATTCGGTATTTGCACACGGCCACTCCGGCGACGGTTCAATTGCTTGGGGGCTCTCGCGCTCGCGTAATGTTCAACCAGCCGCAGCGTGCAGTCACGCCGGGTCAGGCCGTAGTCTTCTACGACGGCGATGTGGTCATCGGCGGGGGATGGATCGCGGAGGGCTTCGAGCCATCCTCTCGCGGTTCAGCAGGTGCAGTTGTAGTCGGTACAATACAGGCGGAGCGATGAGGCACTGGTCCATGCGCGAATTAGGCGCTTGCGTCGTGCTGTTATGCGCCTTGTCAATTCTCGAAAGCTGTCGTCGCCAAACCTCATATCCAGGAATTCCAAAATTCGACACGTCTGGTGCGTGGGGCGGGTCATCGTCTGGATTGCTTTTCGTGAAAGTCGACGAACAAGGTAATGCCTTACTGGCACATGTTCCCGAGACGAATGATTGGCAACCAAGGGACCGGGATCCGTCGCCAACGATCCTTATGCCGACGATTGTATATTATGACCAAGATTCACGAGTAATCAGGAATGTAAGTACCAGCTCTTGGATCGCTTGCAAGGGCCCGATTTGGACTTCACTTGCCTTTCCGAAGGCGTTGAAGGTTCAAGATAAGTGGAATTTTGGAGTCCCAGGTCCTAGTTCTAATTGCACATTGAGATTCGAAGGAAATGCGATTCAGGCGGCAGGTCGCGCGGTGCTCCACTGTATGTTTTCCCCAAGCGGTAAACTTATCTCGGTACTTTCGTCAGATGGATTTTCTAGAGGAGATTTTATGTTCTCAGGCGCTACGGTGTCTGGAAACCGTTATCATGAAGTCTTTTGCGCGGAAACAGGAAGACGGGTTGGGACGCCCGTGATCCTAAAGGATCCAAACCGTGATGATGACATGATCAGGCCAACATGGTCCCCCGATTCACGATTCGTCGTCTATGCCGATGGAACACTTGCGGTTTGGGTTGTGCCTGTCGAAAGTGTCAATTGCAAATGAGGGTGAGTTAGGTCGTTGAGCAAGCAGCGCTACGGTGAATGCGTTTGACCAAATTCTATTCCTGCACGCTGGGGCGTTGGGCGATTGCGTGCTTGCGTTGCACTTGGCGCAGCGCGTTCGCACGGCGCAGCCGAACGCAAAGGTCGCGATGGCGGCGCGTTCGCCGATCGTGCGTTGGGCCAGGAATCATGGTTTCATCGATGAGGCACATCTGCTTGATGGAGTAGATGCTGCCCATTGGCATTCCAAGGAATCACATCCGCCCGAGGAATCCGTTCGATTCCTTCGCTCATTCGATTGCATTATGAGTCTCTTGGGCGGGCCGGATGATTCGATTACACATCGTCTTCGCGAGTTGAGCGGAAAACCGGTCTATGCGATTGGTCCGAAACCATCGCCCGGCGTGACATCGCATGTAGTGGACCAGTGGGTTGATCGATTGCATGATGTGGGGCTTGCGCTTGCTGAACGAACACCGCACAAGCTTGCGAATCGATTTGCTAGGGAGAGCGATAGTGGAGCATTTCGGTTAACCCCCCTTCGTCCCCCCTTGTTAAGGGGGAAGGCGTTGACCGCTTCCTTACGGGCGCGGCTCGGAAAGAGCGCGACCTCCTCGTCCGGGGACGCGTTTGCGATCTTTCATCCCGGCAGCGGGGGGTTGAAAAAAGTTCTCCCCATCGACGAGATTGAGAAGCTCGCGGACATTGTTCGCGCTCGAGGATCAACCGTCGTGTGGATGATCGGTCCGGATGAAATGGAGCGTGACGGCGAGGCGTTGATCAAGCGACTGTCGCTCACGGCGCCGGTGATTGCTGAAGAAGACGTTTGCAAGGCTGCCGATCTGGTGGCCGGAGCGGATGAGTTCATTGGCTTCGATGCGGGCATGACGCATGTGGCCGCGATGGCGGGCGTGCCGACAACGGCGATCTTTAGTCCGACGGATCCCCGCGTGTGGCGGCCTTTGGGGCCGGACGTGCGCATCGCAAACTTCAACAATGCCGCAGATGTTCTTGCTCAGGGCTTCGCCGCGCCGTCGGACGGTGGCGGCTCTTCCTTCTGCGCAGGTGGCGCAGCGGGTTTCGGAGAAGGAGCAGGCGACGGTGCCGGTGGTTGTGCTGGTGCGGGCTTCGCAGCCGGCGGCTGATTGGCGTTTGCGTTGGCCGCTCCGGTCGGTGGATTTCCATTCACAGGTTGCGGAGGAGGTGCTGTGGTTTTTTGACCCGGGGCATTTCCCACGGGCGGTCGCGCGGCTGCCTTGGCTCCGGTAGCCGGTGGCGGTGTTGGAGCCTGGCCGACTCGCGTCGAGTCCGAACGAATTCGTTCCTCCACAGTCACTTCGCTTGAATGACGCGCCTCGTAAATTTGCAGTTGAGCAGTCGTGAGCAGGCCTTTCAGACGATTTTCGAATTCAGCGTACAAGGCGTAAACAGGAGCGAGCAGATCCTTGCTTGCTTTTTCGGCCTTCAGGCGACGGTCACGATCATGCGCATCGCGAGCAGCCTTTTCTTCGGTTGCGATCTGAATGAGTTCCGCTTTTTTTGACTGCTTGAACGCTTCGGCCTTGGTTTTGTATTCAATGAGGATTGATCGAGCGGCGTCGGTCTGGCCTTCATCCAACTTATAATCGCGAATGAACACTTCGACGAAATTGTCGAAGATGCTCGTTTCAACGACTTCCGGTTCGGGCAAACCCTCCGGCGGTTTCTTGGGTCGCGGCGGACTCCGATCGACGGTTGGTGGTGGTGGGAAGATTCCGCCTCCGTCCGGCACTTCGCCTTTCTCGAGTTTTTCGAAGTTGCGGTCCATGTCGCTAAAGGACTTCCGCATCTCGGCGAGGTCATAGTCGTGCGTCGCTTTTTGAATGGGATCGAGATAATCGCGCCATTCAGCATTGGCTTGCAAGATCGCGTCTTGAGCTAACTTGAGAAGCGGTCGAGCGGCTTTGCCCAGCCTGGCGCGTTCCTCGGGTGAATCCGGGGCCTTACCGTTGACCTGAGCCGCAAGCAAATCGCGAAGCACCGGCCACACATCGGCTTCATGGTCCTTGAGGAACCGATTGACTTCACGCTTCATCAGATTGTGCGTCTCACTGGTTTGGGCGTCATTGAGGTTGTATCGTCGGGCGATGTTTTTGACGGCCTGATCCATGATCTGCTCGATGGTGGCCGATGTGACCGCATCTGTGGGCGAGGGAATCGTAATGGGCTGAGGTTGAGTGTTTGGTGGTGGCGACGGTGGTGGGTTCTTCTTCGCATCGCCTTGAGCCAGAGTCGCAGATGAATTGCCGCCAATCGCCGCACTCAACAAGATCCACACAAAAACCCGCATTCGCATTATTCTGATCCCTTAATGAGTTAATCTTGGATTTCGGCCTTGATGCCGCTTTCACATGCCGAAATTATAGCGTCAAACCAGGTTTCGGTTGCAAGCGGGCCGAATTGCTGGAGAAATGAAAGGTTATCCGGCTCCTGACCGCAGGATTTCCCGTTCGATTGGGTTGTCTTCTTTCTACTTTTGACCTGATATGGACATACCGACTATTCTCCACAATCAATCACTATGCCTATTACGGCCCGAATCCTGGTGCAGCGAATTGCTTACGGTGCGCTGGCGATCGCATTCCTTGTGGTATTGTTCGAAATGGATGCGGTGATCGCCGATCGCATTTCGACCGATGACGCATTTTCTCGTCTATTTCAACGTGGCAGCCTGCTGCCGCTATTCGCTCTCATGGTGGTGATGGCAGGCGCTGTCGAGTTCAGCAGGCTCATTCGCGCGAGTGGGTTTAGGCCTCATTCGAAATTTGCTTATTTTATGACGGCCATTGTGCTTCTTGCGCCATGGCTGTCAGCGGCCGGTTGGCTTGGAAAAAGTCCCCGCGCGGAAGAAGGGCTTTATTGGTCGCTGGTGTTGGTGATGCTGGCAATCCCGGTCGCAGGGGCTTTGACGGTGTTTCGAGGAGAGACCAAAGGTTCGCTTCGGGATACAAGTGCAACACTTTTCATCATTTTCTACCTTGGATTCATGAATTCATTTGCGTTGCAGTTGCGGTGTGGAACGGACACGCCGGCCCGTGAGGGAGTCTGGTTGCTTTTGATTACGATTTTAGTAACCAAGTGCTCGGATATCGGGGCATTTTTTGTGGGTTCCGCAATTGGCAAGCATCGATTGGCCCCGAATATCAGCCCTGGGAAATCAATTGAGGGGGCGGTTGGCGGGATCCTGGGGAGCATTCTCGGGGCCCTTCTTTTTGCGTCAGCGGGTACAATCGCTGCGAAACTCGACGCACCGCCATCGGTAAGGACCATTACAGATGTGCTGACTCGGTCATTTTCGTTGCAATCGAATGCCCATTCGCTTTCACCGGTCCTGCGAGCAATGATCTTTGGCTTGATTTTGTCGGTGCTGGGCCAATTGGGGGATCTCTTGGAATCGTGTTTCAAACGAGATGCCGGAGTGAAGGATTCCGGGAATTTGATTCCACGATACGGGGGCGTGCTTGATTTAATTGACAGTCCAATTTTTGCACTACCAGCGGCATGGTTCCTCTTAACCGGGGTTTGGAATCTACCGTAATACAATGATAAGATACCGCGGATGGGGGCAGCGATTCGGGGGAAGAGTCTCGAGGAACGAACGATCCGAAAGCGGGTTCGCGGGCGGGTCGAGGTGTTCCGACGGTAACGAATTGGAAATTAACATACCTATCGAAGATCCCGCCCGGCGAAGCGCCTTGTATGGCAACGCCGATCACAATCTGCGCCTGATTCGTGCGGCGTTTGACGTGCGAATTGCGGCCCGCGACAGTGTGATTCACATCAGCGGCCCGGTGGAAGGAGTCCAAAGGGCGGCCCACGTGATTGAAGACCTTCAGCGGGTCTTGCGCCATCGGGCTGATATTACCGACGAGTTGCTTCAGGAATCCATTGAAGGGGCATCAACGAACGGCAAGAGCGCGATGGCCGGCGACGTCATCGACGTATTCCTCGGTTCGGCCATTGTTGCGCCGAAGAGCGACGGACAGCGACAATACGTTGAATCGGTTCTGACGAATGATCTGACCTTTTGTGTGGGCCCCGCAGGGAGCGGAAAGACGTATCTTGCGGTGGCCACTTCCGTATCTCTTCTGAAGCAAGGTAAAATCAAACGAATCGTGCTGGCGCGGCCGGCGGTGGAGGCGGGTGAGAAGCTTGGCTTCCTGCCCGGAGATTTGCAGGCGAAAGTCAATCCATACCTTCGGCCGTTGTTTGACGCGATGCACGACATGATGTCCTACGATCAGATTCGCCGGTTCATGCAGAACGATGTGATTGAGGTTGTTCCGCTGGCGTTCATGCGCGGGCGGACGCTGAATAATGCGGCGATCATCTTGGATGAGGCCCAGAATGCGACGCCTTCACAGACACTGATGTTTCTCACCCGGCTCGGGCATCATAGCAAGATGGTGGTGACGGGTGACGACAGTCAGAGCGACTTGGGTAACGCAGGCTCCAGCGGTCTGGTGGATGCGGTACACAAACTTGAAGGGCTCCCGGGAATTTCCGTGATTCGGTTGAATCGCGCGGACATTGTCCGCAATCCGCTGGTTCAGCACATCGTCGAGGCATATGGCCGGAAAAACGTCTCAGTCTGATAATTCCATGCTCGCTGAATTTGTCAGGTCGCTTGCTTGTCCGCGACGCGCATGCGAAATGCAAGGACCGATAGCCATTCAGCGGCGACGGCTGGGTTTTGAGGTTGCTGCAGATGTTTGATTGGTTGAATAGGCATTCAGTTCGCGGCAGAGGGTTGCGTGAGCGGCATGGGAAGCTCACTGTCCGCGAGTCTTCAGGAGCATTCCGGCGTCTTCTCGGGTGGCCGGTGTTGTGGACGGCGGCCTTTGCGATCACGGTGTCCGCGATCAGCCTAAGTGGCGAAGACGCCCTCGACCATGTAATTGGCGAGCGCATCGACGAGCCCATCTACGCCAAAGTCACGTTTCAGATCACGGATTTCGCCCAGACCGCGTCGGATCGGGAGGCTGCTCGAGCCAAGATCCCAAGTTACTACGTTCAAACCGACAAAACTCTCACATTTGACCGGATCCGGGCGGATTTGATGCGGCTGTATGACGCCGCCGCAGACGAGAATACGTTCGAGGGCTTCGCCAAAGCGATGAAGAGTCGCAGCTGGCCTGCGGAGAGAGGGGCGTATGACCGGCTTCGGGAGTTGGTCAGCATCGCCGACGGCGCGGGGCGTGGGCAATTTCAACAATGGGTCGACGCCCTTCCGCTCGAAGGGCAATACGTGGTGAAGGGCTTATCGCTCGAGGCGAGAACGCCTCCCAGCACCAACGATTTTATTTTATTGGAAACGAAGGGACCGAATGGCGAGTCGACGCAACGTCTTCGCCATTCGCAACTCGTCCAGCAGGGTAACGAAAGTTCCCTGGAGGGTAGTGCCACGAGAATGGCACGAGAGCTTCCGTCTGTGGAGCTTCGATCGACTGTCGAAGAGATCATTCTCGGCACATTCAAGGATCAGCCGACGATCGCCTACAACAAGGATCGAACCCACGAGGCCATGAAGGTCGTGGAGAAGGAGACGCCGGAAGCGAAATCGACCTACGAGGAGGGCAAGCCGTTCGTCAGTCCGGGGATTCTGGATGCGGAAGGTTATGCGTTGCTCAAGGCCCATCAGGATCAATATCTCAAGTTCCTTGGCGAGAATTCTCCGGTGTCGGCCGCTCTTCGACGGCAACGGTTTCTGCAACAGGCGGGTCAAGTGACGATTCTCACGCTGTTGTGCGTGGCCCTGACGACAATGATCGGGTTGTATCATTCGGAGCTGTTGGAGTCGCGGCTGCGAAGCGTGTTGTTGCTTGGACTGTTTGCGGTGGCGCTGGCGGTGGTGCGTGTGTTGGATATTTTTGCTCCGCACATTCCTGAATTGGTTCTTGCGCCCTGTGTGTTCGCCGCGAGCGTGCTAGCCATCGCATATCCTCGGCGATTTGCAATCGTCGCGGCTTGTATGGTGGCATTGCTGGCGGGCGTGATCGTGGACGCGAGAATCACGTTCCTCATCGCGATCCTCCTTGCGGCGGCAGTGACCGTATTTCGTCTGGACGACATCCGCTCACGGACCAAGGTCATTAAAGCGAGCCTGGTGGCTTCCGGATTGGTGATGGCCGCCACGGCGGCGGGCGGATTGCTGCTCCGGCAGACTCCATCCTATTTGACTCTGCATGCGTTGGCGGCGGCCGGTTGCGTGGTGATGACCGCGTTTCTTGTTTCCGGGCTTCTGCCATTCATCGAGCGCACGTTCCGCATTGCCACATCGTTGACGCTTCTTGAATGGCGTGATCCGACGCAACCCCTCTTGCAACTTTTGGCGCGGGAAGCGCCGGGAACCTACAACCACAGCCTCGTGCTCAGCAATCTCGCGGAGGCCGCCTGCCAGGCGATCGGCGCCAACGGGTTGCTCACTCAGGTTGGGGCGCTGTATCACGACATTGGGAAAGTACATCGCGCGGCTTATTTCACAGAGAATCAGGAAGGCCGGGTGTCGCGGCATGAAAACCTCGCACCGACCATGAGCCTTCTGATCATTCTTGGTCATGTGAAGGACGGATTGGAACTTGCCCGACAGCACAGGCTTCCGCCGGTTCTTTATCCGTTTATCGGCGAGCATCATGGAACGACGGTGGTTCGATATTTTCACCAGCGGGCGTGCGACGTGCAGACTGCACTGGGCAAGAATGATCGGGCGGTGGCCGAATGCGACTATCGCTATGGCGGACCCAAGCCGCAGTCGCGAGAGCTGGCGGTCTTGATGATTTGCGACAGCGTGGAGGGTGCGGTTCGCGCTCTTCCGGAGCCGACTCCGAACCGCATTGAAACGACGGTGCACAAAATCGTTTCCGATCGCCTCAGTGACGGACAATTCGACGAATGCGACATTACTCTTCGCGAAATCCGGCTGGTGGAGGAATCGGTAGTCAAGAATCTCTGCGCGATCCATCATGGCCGAATCGCGTATCCCGCTCCGAAGAAGGAAGAGAGCGAGCGAACGCCTCTGAAGATTAGCGTCTAATGATCGCTGGCCATTCGCAGTTCCCGGCGTGATGTGCATTTCGCATGAGCAAACAAGAACGTTCCAAAGGAATCAGGATTGAATTGGCCGCCGATACGGCAATTGATCCCCAATGTCGCGGCATTTTGAAAGAAGCGGTCATAGCGGCATTGGCAAGGCACACTGTTCGGACTGCAAATGTCTGCATTTCAATCGTGGATGACTCGCGAATCGAAAAACTCAATCAACAACACCTTGGGCATCAGGGTCCGACCGACGTGCTCACCTACGATCTAAGTGAAAGTGATGGCAAGGTGGGAAAGCCGGATTCCATCAGTGAGCGGCGCATGGACGGGGAAATCGTGATTTCGCGCGATACGGCCAGGCGGGAAGCGGAATTGCGAAGACATCCCATTGAAGCGGAGCTTGCGCTGTATGTCGTTCATGGCGTGTTGCACTTGCTCGGATACGACGACCGCGATGACGCTTGCAGCACCGCGATGCACGCGATGGAGGACGAAATCCTGGCCTCGATTGGAGTCGGTGCCGTTTTCGCTCGGGCACCGATTCCATCCGATCACGGTACTCACTCCGCTGCGGCCAAGAACACATGAACACTTCAGTACTCATGATCGGGCTGGCTGCGTTGGCGGCGCTGACGCTTGTTTCGGCGCTCAATCTTTCGCTGCGCGGGCCGATCCGGGCCGGTGAATCCGAAGAGCACTCTGCCCGCGAGGAGATCCTGGAGGCGCTCGCCGCCCGACGACATCGCTTCTTGCAGGTTACGGCGATCTTGCGATCGGTTTCGATTTTCGTTCTCTTTGGCTCGACGCTCGAATTCATGTGGTTTCACAAGCATCTTTCGAGCAGTCGGGAGCTTTGGGACGGCTGCGCGGTTTCTTTGGGAATGCTGATGGTATTCGGCGTCGCGATCCCTCATGCGTGGGCGAAATATCGGGGGGAGTGGTTGCTCATTCATTGTATTTTCTTGCTTCGCGTGGGTCTCGTGATTTGCTGGCCGGTGATGCTGGTGCTCGATGTTTTCGATCCACTGGTTCGCCGCCTTTGCGATGTCGGCCCGCAGGATGCCCAGTCCAGCGCCGATGCGTATGAGCGGGAAATTCTCGACGTGGTGAGCGAGGGCGAGATTCGCGGTGCGGTGGATGAGCTGGAAAAGGAGATGATCGAATCGGTCATTGAGCTCGGCGATACGCGCGTTCAGGGCATCATGACGCCGCGAACGGACATTGTGGCCCTGCCTGTGGATTCCGATTTGCAGGCCGTTCGGCAGTCGATTTGCAAACACGGGCACTCGCGCATTCCGGTGTACGACGGCACGATCGACACGATTCTCGGGGTTTTGTATGTGAAGGACTTGCTCCGCCGCGGCGATTCCGATGAGCCGTTTGTACTTCGCAACTTCATGCGCAAGGCGCTGTTCATTCCGGAGTCCAAGCCGGTTCGCGACCTCCTGCGGCAGTTTCAAGCGCAGAAGATTCACATCGCCATCGTGCTGGATGAATATGGCGGAACGGCCGGTCTGGTGTCCATTGAAGATATTTTGGAGGAGCTTGTCGGCGAGCTCGCGGATGAATACGAGACGCCCGAGCCGCCGGCGATCAAGACGATTGATGAATCGACGTTCGATGTCGATGGTCGCGTGCGGATCGACGAAATCAACGGCCAGCTCAATATTGCTCTTCCCGAAAGCCCTGATTACGAAACGATCGGCGGGTATGTCTCGACGAGTCTGGGGCGAATTCCGAAAGTCGGCGAACATCACAATTACGACGGCGTGGACATTCGCGTAGTCGGGGCCGATTCACGTAAGATCACGCGTCTGCGGCTGACGATCTCTTCATGCGAAGAGAAACGAGTGCCGGCGGGGCAGGCGACATAAGAACGTCGAACCTCACCCATTTTTCGACTGTGCAGCAAGTCGTTCGGGAATTGCCCGCCAGGCAAATTGCCCGTATAAACGCTGCCAATTGACCTCGCACGATCTGATTCATAGGCCTTTTTTGCTGAAGGGCACCTCGATCGCTGCATGGGGTCGCCGATTCGCGAGCATACGAAAACCTTCATGAGATTTCAGCGCCGAAACGGAGGAGAATACAATTGTTCATTGTAACACTACGAATTCTGTTCACATTGGCATTGCTTCTGGAGCCCAAGCCCGCACCGTCGACCGAGCCGGTGCATTTCGCGGCCGATCGCCCGTTCGACATCAAGCACATCGCGCTGGACATGAAAGTCGAAGTTCCCGCGAAGTACGTCGATGCGACGGCCACCATTGATCTGGTCGCGCTGCGCAATGGATCGAGCGTACGATTCGACGCCGCGGGCTTCGACGTAAAGAAGGTGACCGTCGCCCACGGCGGCGTCGCGGGCAAGGAGGCCGAGTATGAGAACGATGGTCAGGGCATCGAGGTCTCATTTGGCGACACGCTCAAGGTGGGTACGGCCGCCAAGGTTTCGATCACCTATTCGATCCACGACCCGAAATCGGGTTTGCATTTTTTCGCGCCGAGCAAGTCCGAGCCGGATGTGCCCTATGTGATGTGGTCGCAGGGAGAATCGACGGACAATCATTACTGGGTTCCGTGTTTTGACCATCCCAACGAGATGCAGACGACGGAAATTACCGTGACGGTCGCGGCGGGCAATGAGGCCGTCTCGAACGGGAAGCTCATTTCGAAGGTGACGAATCCGGACAAGTCGGTGACGTTTCACTGGTCCCAGGAGCAGCCGCACGCGGCGTATTTGATGACGTTGGTTGTCGGCGAGTTTTATGTGGAGCAGGAGACGTGGCGGGGCAAGCCGGTGATGTATTACGTCCCACCGAAGGAGAAGGACAACCTGAAGCGGAGTTTCGAGAAAACGCCGAAGATGCTGGAGTTGTTCAGCAATCTGACCGGCGTGGAATATCCGTGGGACAAGTATGCTCAGGTCTGCGTCGAGGGCTTCGGCGGCGGCATGGAGAACACGAGTGCCACGACGTTGACACCACGGACGTTGCACGACGCCCGAGCGCACCTCGACACCAGCTCCGATGGATTGGTTTCGCACGAATTGGCACATCAATGGTTCGGCGATTACGTGACCTGCAAGGATTGGGCACACACTTGGCTCAATGAAGGCTTTGCAACGTACATGTCGGCGGTGTGGTCGGAGCACGATCTGGGTCGTGATGAATATGACTACGCCATCATGGGGGATATGAAGAGCGCCATCGAGGGCGGCAAGAAGGCGCCGATTGTGGATCGTCGTTATGAAAACGCCGGCGAGATGTTTGACAGTCGTGCCTATCCAAAAGGCGCCAGCGTGCTGCACATGCTGCGTCATCACGTCGGCGACGAAAAATTCTGGTCATCTGTGAAGCGATATCTCAATGCCAACGGGCATCATCCGGTTGAGACAACAGATCTTCGCGAGGCGTTTGAGGAAGAAACCGGGCGGTCGCTGGAGCAGTTCTTTTACGATTGGACGGATCGCGCCGGTGCACCGAGCGTGACGGTGAGTTATGACTGGTCCGAGGAGGACAAGCTGGCCAAAGCCACGGTGAAGCAAACGCAGGAATCCGAGGCGTTTCATTTTCCATTGGAAATCGAGTTTCACATTGATGGGCAGGAGCCGAAGCTGCATCATGGGGATGTGGCCGAAAAGGAACATCGCTTTTATTTTCCGCTGTCGAAGCGGCCCAGGATGGTGCTGATCGATCCAAATCAGGCCGTTCTCATGGAGCTGAAGGAGAACAAGAGCCAGAAGTTGTGGCTGGAGCAGTTGACGCATGGTCCGCATGTACTCGATCGGATTCGGGCGGCGCGAAGCCTAGAGGAATCGAAGTCGGACAAGGACATTGCGGCCCTGTCCGGGGCGTTGAAGAATGAAAAATTCTGGGGAGTAGGAGTGGAGATCGTCAATGCTCTCGGAAAAGCGGGCGGAGATAATGCTCGCGATGTACTTCTGGCTTCGACTTCGATCGAGCATCCCAAAGTGCGCCGCGCGGTGATCGAGCAATTGGGAACGTTTCTTGGCGATGAAAAGGTCACGGCGGCGTTGCGTGAGATCGTGATGAAGGGTGATGCGAGCTATCGGGTGGAGGCTGAAGCAGTGGAATCGTACGCGAAGCTTCAGCCCTCGGACGTCTCGGCAGTACTCGCAACGGCGCTGGGGCGGCCTTCGCACGGTGAAGAAATTCGTAGCTCCGCACTCGCGGGACTGGGCAAGCAGCCGAATGCCGACGGATTGGACACGTTGATCGAGTGGACGCGTCGTGGGAAGCCGCGTGAATGCCGACAGGCGGCCGCTCGGGCTCTCGCGGAGCTTTCCAAGAATGTTCATCTGCCGGATGCGGCGATGGATCGAATCGTGACCGCCCTTACTGAGTGCTTGCATGGCGAACAATTTCGCTTTGAACAGTCGGCCATCAATGCCCTTCGGGACATGGGGCGTGATGCGTCGCCGGCGGTGCCCACGCTTCGGGCTGTGGCCGCGAATGATCCGAGCGACCGCGTACGCAAGACCGCCAAGGATGCGGTTGAAAAAATTACGGCCGCGACACCGGAACAGGTGCAGGTGAAAGAGCTTCGCGAGGATCTGAACAAAGTTCGCGACGAGAACAAAGAGCTTCGCAAACGCCTCGAAAAACTGGAAGGAAAATCCGCGAAATCGGAGCATGAGGAATCTGAGTAAACCCTTCTCGGAAGATTGCGACAGAATCCGCAGATTGCGCAGATTCTCGCAGAATGGGCGGGCAATGGAGAAGGCGAGAATCGTTAGCAAGATGAAGATAGTGCTTGCATTTGAATTGAAAGCATCTCCGCGATGACCCTCGCTTATTTTGATTGTTTCAGCGGAGCGGCGGGTGACATGATCGTGGCCGCCTTGCTGGATGCCGGTGCAACTTTCTCGAAGCTACAGGAAGCCATCCGCACGTTGCCTGTCAGCGGTTACACACTCACGGCGGAGAAAATCGTCAAACAGGGATTAGCCGCGACGCATTTTTGCGTACAACTCGATTCGTCCGTCTCGCAACCGCATCGGCACCTGCGACACGTCGTCGATATCATCAAGGGCGGTCGGCTTTCGGAAGGAGTGAAGGAGCGGGCCATCCAGATTTTCACGCGGCTGGCGGAGGCCGAAGGCGCTGTTCACGCGACGACGATCGAAAAAATCCATTTCCACGAGGTTGGGGCCGTCGACGCGATCATCGACGTGGTTGGGACCTGCGTCGCGATCGAACTGCTGGGCATTAACAGGATCGTCTGCTCGCCGATTCCGACCGGATCAGGCACTGTGACATGCGAGCATGGCGTGCTTCCAGTGCCGGCCCCTGCAACGGCAAAATTGCTGATGAACGTGCCGCTCGCCCAAACTGAGGAGCCTGGTGAACTCACGACACCAACGGGGGCGGCAATTTTGACGACACTGGCCAGCGGATTTGGAGTAATGCCGGCGACGACGCCGCGAACTATCGGGTATGGTGCGGGCACGCGCGATGGTAAGACCCGGCCCAATGTGCTTCGCGTCCTGATTGGCGATCCCGCGACTGATGTTCGTGAGGCAGACCAAATCATGGTTTTGGAAACGAATATCGACGACGCCTCGCCTCAGGTGATTGCATATTGTCTTGAGCGGCTGATGGCCGAGGGTGCACTCGACGCCTACGCCATGCCGATACACATGAAGAAGTGGCGGACGGGCATGTTGCTTACGGCGCTTTGCCCGCTGGAGATTGCGGATGCGCTGGAGGTCATCATTTTTCGTGAGACGCCGACGTTTGGCGTACGGCGAAGACTGATGGAGCGCCGTGTCCTGCGGCGCCGGGTGGAGCGTGTGACGACGCGGTTCGGCGAGATTGCAATCAAGATCGGCGAACGCGACGGAGTTGAAACGGCGACCCCGGAATATGAAGAGTGTCGCACTGCGGCACTGGCGCATCAGGCGGCGATTCGCGAAGTCATCGAAGCAGCGTTGGCCGCGTGCCGGGAACAGAAAAAGCGTTGATTGAATGACGCTTCTCATCGAGCGTAAGGCGTTGACATGGATGTCGATTGCAGAACAATCTCTCTCCTTGCCGACTGGGTTCCCAATTCGTCCATGTTTTCCGGCGCCAAGGCACAGCAGTATGTCATGCTGGGTCTTGGCTTTCTTGGCCTCGCGGTCCTGTGGCTAAACTTGCGCCGGAATGCCCGGAGGATTGCGCGGATGGATCGAAAAACGTTGCGAGGCGGAACCGAAGCAAACACCCAGGCCGCGATCCGCGACGTTGCATCGGCGATGAGTGAACTGGGCGGTCTGTCCTCGCAAATTCATATGCGCCTGGACGCGAAAATCGCGAAACTCGAAGCGCTGATTCGCGTCGCGGACGATCGAATCGATCGGTTGGGACGATCGAGCCGGGCTGCCAGCGGTCAGTCGACACTTGACGTTTTCGCGGACAATGCCGCGATTGCGACCGAAGAAGAGTCACAAAGCGGCGTGAGGTCGAGTCTGCCAACGGGGGACTCCCTTGTCCCTTCCACGCACGATGCGATTTATCGTCTCGCAGACGCGGGAACTCCGGTTCTTCAAATTGCCCGACAAATGAATCGCCCTCGCGGCGAGATTGAGCTGATCTTGTCACTCCGCGCGACGGCCAAAGCGGCGCGATCATGACCGGAGAAACTGGGAGCGGACTCGCAAGCTGTCATTCTGAGGTCGCGAATTGCGACCGATGAAGCTCAACGCGAGATGCTTCGCTGGCGCTCAGCATGACAACGGGCGCGGTTCATTGAGACACACATTGGCTGCAATCGGAATTGACATCAATCCATCGTCGCGTTGTCATTCGATTGTGGCCAACACTCTTGATCGACAACGTGGCAGCGGTGTGAGCGTCGTGATTTGCCTCGACGGCGAAGTGCTTGATCGCGCGGAGGGAATCCTTCGACACGTTCTCGTCGGACTTGTGGATCAATCGATCGCCATCCGTCTGGTCAGCAGCGATCGGCGGGTGGATTCGCTGGCGCTGGGACCGATCCAGGCGTTTCATCATGAGCCGTTAACCCTGCTCTTTCGCGGCAGCCGGATTCGAAGACTGGTTGAATCACTGGGGGCGCCGGAGCCGAGCATTGTCCACGCGGTTTCCTGGCGATCGTTTGACGTGGCGATGCGATTGACCGATGCGTTTGATGCTGAATTGGTCGTGCATCTTACCTCCTTGCATGACTGTGAGCATCTCGCACGATTGCCTTCCTCAAAAATCGCTCATGTGATTGCCGTCAGCGAACCGCTCCGTGTGACTGCGATCGACCAATTGAAATTCTCGGCCGACAAGGTCACGCTGATTCGACCGGGGTTGTCCGTCGTACCGCAACCGACGTGCTTTTCGTTCCGCGATCGCAGGCCGACAATTCTATGCACGACTCCCTTCGAGCGCGGGGCGGGCGTCGAACGAGTCATCGAGGCCATGGATGCCATTCGTGCGAAGGGTCAGGATGTGCTCACGTTTCTCATGGGCGAGGGGCCGCTGGAAGATGACTTGCGACGGATGCTCAGGGAAAAGCAATTGTCCGCGTCGGTGATGTTCGCCGAGCCGCTGGCGGATCGGACGGCGGCCATGCACGGTGCGGACATTTTCATTCGTCCCAATGGCGAGTCGGAATTTGCTTTCGACGCGCTTCATGCCATGGCCATGGGGCTGGCGGTGGTGACGTTTTCCGATCCGCTGAATGATTTCTTTCAAGCGGGAAAGACGGCGTTCGTGTGCGAGCCGGGAAGCTCCACGGCATTGGCCCAATGCATTGAGGCACTGCTGAATGATCGCGACAAGGCCCGTTCGACGGCCAAGTCCGCACTTGATTATCTTCGCGAGCATCACTCCATGAATGAAATGGCCGAACGCACGGCCGCGATCTATCGCAACCTGGCGATGCCTCATGCCACATTCACGGTCGGTGAGCGGGGGAAATAAATCCCAATTCGATGAATTTGACGCGAAAAAACTGTCGTTTTCGGCGATGTCATTCGGTATATTCTCATTATGCGCTCTTGCTGTTCAAAGCTGCTTGCGATCGCGGCATTGACATTTCCAACGTCAGCGCGAGCGGATGAACTCGCTCATGGCTATGAGTTCGACGCCTTGCCAGAAGACACTGGCTTCCTGGTTTTTCAGCCATGCGACTCTCCATGCAGCGAAGCGATCGAAAACGGGCACCTCGTCAATCGCTGGAGCGGTTGCTGCCAATTCGTGAACTACTTTAGGGCGATGTACGACCCGCCAGAGAGCACTCCGCCTCCACCGTTCTGGCTGGAATGGAGGTTCCGGACCAATGATCGCTACGTGAATTTCGGATTCGGTGGGGGAGGTATCGCTATATACCACCGATATACCTTCGAAGTAATTTACTTATACGCGGACGCCGCTGTGTCGCAGAGCGGCAACAGTGAGCTCCTAGGCCTTGCACTAGGGGAGTTTCGGACTTATCGCTTTGAAAAGCCCGACGAAAGCCACTTCTGCTATTACATCGACGGCCGGCTCTTCTATTGCCTGCAGAACCAAGAGACTGATGAGGGTGCCAGTTTTCAAATTCTTGGCGACGCCGGGCGACATCCGATTCCGTCCCTGCCCGGAGTGAATGAGTGGGATTATGTGCGTTTTGGGCAGATAACGACTGGAGAAGCGATTGTCGCCTCAGATCCGCCGGCCGGAAGTGTTGAGTCAGCCCAACATCCAAACCTTGATTCCTTTACGGTGACATTCGATCAACCGAACTATGTGCATGTTGATGAGGTCAGTGTGCAGGTTTCCAGCGGCGTAGCACCGCAAGTCATCAAGACTCGCCGTCAGGACAACGGCCCACCGGAAACAGTCGAAATCGTTCTCGATCGCCCGCTGCAACTCGGCGTCACGACCACCTTCACGTTTGCCACTGGCGGTTCGCCGAACACCGTCACATACACGCTCGTTCAAACCGGCGCATGCTGCCAAAGCAATGGCACGTGCATCGATTCCACGGACGCTGATTGCGCTTCGACCCAAGGTACGTTTACGGCAGGCGGCCAGTGTTCCACGCCCTCGGCCTGCTGCCTTGGAGGCGGCTCCTGTCAGAACATGGCCGGTGTTTGTTGTTCGAGCGCAGGCGGTACGCCAAATCCGAGCGGCGTTTGCGAAGGAGACGCCGACCGTGATGGGCTAGACGGCATGTGCGGAGACTTATGCCCCAACGACCCCGACAACGACATCGATGGCGACGGAATTTGTGGCGACGTTGACCCGTGTCCAACCCTAAATCCCAACGACGCCAATCACAACGGAATTCCGGACTGTCAAGAACCGACGCCTATTCCTACTATGAACCAATGGGGTCTCACAATTCTAACTCTGGCCCTTCTTGCCATGGCGAAAGCGTATGCCATGCGCCGCGCGTGACAAAAACCGAGCCGTCCCGTTTCCGGGGTGGGTTGCCGCCATCCGTCACTGGCTTGGGGTTCGGATGGGTCGGCGAACCCCCTGTAGTCCCCCTTGGTAAGGGGGACGGCTTGGGGTGCATACGTGCATTGTCCCGATATAATTCGATTCAGCGATGAAGGCATTCCATTCGGCATTTCAAAGGAGACGGTCATGAGTTTGGCCACGACCGACATCAGTCCCACGGTGAGTGCGGAGGCTGCCACAAGGCGGCTCGTTCGCGCACCGCGAGGTCCGCGGCTTATGTATTGCAAGGGTTGGCAGCAGGAAGCAGCCCTGCGGATGCTCATGAACAATCTCGATCCGGAGGTCGCGGAGAATCCAGATGAACTGATTGTCTACGGCGGGACGGGAAAGGCCGCTCGGAGCTGGGCGGATTTTGATCGCATCGTGGCCTCGCTTCGGTCGCTGGAAAATGACGAGACGCTTCTGGTGCAATCCGGTCGGGCGGTGGGGATCGTGAAGACGCATCCTGATGCACCGCGCGTGCTGATCTCCAACTCAATGCTCGTGCCACACTGGGCGACGTGGGAGGAATTTCGCCGGCTCGAAGCGATGGGCCTGACCATGTTCGGGCAGATGACTGCGGGTAGCTGGATTTACATCGGCACGCAAGGGATTTTGCAGGGAACGTATGAAACTTTTGGTGCGGCCGCTCGTGAGCATTTCGGCGGTACGCTGGCCGGTAGGCTGGTTGTGACTGGCGGGCTTGGCGGCATGGGTGGTGCGCAGCCGCTGGCGGCGACGATGCAGGGTGCGGCCTGTTTAGTGATTGAGGTCGATAAGACGCGCATTGAGCGGCGGCTGCGAACGAAGTACCTCGATCGATCGACGGCCGATCTCGATGAGGCGTTGCGATTACTGATGGACGCCAAGGCGAACAAACAGCCGCTATCTGTCGGATTGCTTGGCAATTGCGCCGACGTGCTGCCGGAGTTTATTCGTCGCGGGGTGACGCCCGATCTGCTCACCGATCAGACTTCGGCACACGACGCGCTGCGCGGCTATGTGCCGAATGGAATGAACTTCGCGGAATCCATGACGCTTCGACAAACCGATCCCGATCGTTACATCACTGAGTCGATGCGGACGATGGGTGAGCACGTACGGGCCATGCTTGAATTGAAGCGTCGAGGAGCTCTCACGTTTGACTACGGCAACAACATTCGGGCTCAGGCCAAGCTCGTTGGCGTTGACAATGCGTTTGAAATCGAAGGCTTCGTGCCGCTGTTTATTCGACCGCTCTTCTGCGAGGGTCAGGGGCCATTCCGCTGGGCGGCGCTCTCCGGCGATCCGAAGGATATCGCGCGAACGGATCGGGCCGTGCTGGAGACGTTCCCGCAGAATGAGCACTTGTGCCGCTGGATTCGGCTTGCGGCCGAGCGCGTCGCGTTTCAGGGATTGCCCGCGCGAATCTGCTGGTTGGGTTATGGCGAGCGAGCGAAGATGGGTTTGGTGTTCAATGATCTCGTCGCTCGCGGCGAAATCTCCGCGCCGATCGTCATCGGTCGCGATCATCTCGACTGCGGCAGTGTGGCCTCTCCGAATCGCGAGACAGAGGGCATGAAAGACGGCTCGGACGCGATTGCCGATTGGCCGATCTTGAACGCACTCATCAATACCGCTTGCGGCGCGACATGGGTTTCGGTGCATCACGGCGGCGGCGTGGGCATCGGCTATGCGATCCATGCCGGCCAGGTCATTGTCGCGGATGGCACCAAGGAAGCCGCCGCTCGCCTCGAACGCGTGCTCACCGCCGACCCGGCCACCGGAATTTTCCGGCATGTGGATGCGGGGTATGAGAAGGCGGAGCATGTGGCGAAGGAGCGAAATGTTCGTATCCCATCGTGACGAGCGGGACAAGCGAGTCTAGAATTCTGCGTTATGAACCGACATTCTGTGGGACCGTTATGACCGTTGAAACATTACCGACATTCAAAAGTCCTCCTGTCATCGAAACCGTTCTAGGAGTCCAATTCGACCCGATACCGGATTTTACGAACGCGCACCTTGGCGCTTTCTGGAAGTGGCTTCGCACTTACAGTCCGGCAGCATCAGAGAGATGGATCAAGCCTGTCGACGCCCCTACGATCGAGCCATCCTTCGAGCGATTTGAAAATGATCGTTCGTGGTTTCCTTTTGAGCTAATGATGAAAGTGGCGTCGAATCCGCCGCTGCGATTGCAGGCACGAAAAGAGTCCGGTGACGCCATGATTCAGATTCAAAACACCCGCCTACACTACAACTGGATTGGGACCGTCGTCGAACCTGTGAAGTATCCTCGTTATAGCAACGTGCGCCCCGCGTTTGATCGGATGTATGAGGCTTTCTGCGATTTCTTGAAGGAAGAAGGCCTTTCGAGCCCGAAGGAGAACCAATGGGAAGTAACTTACGTTAATGAAATTCCGATTGGCACTGTTTGGAACGCGCCTGAGGATTGCGCTCGACTATTTCCAAGCTTGTTGGGGAGCGGCGAGAACCTTCGAGGGCTTACGTTGGAAGGACTTGCCGCATCATGGCGGTTTGAGATCCCGGTGCGCATGGGTCGGTTGCATGCAGACCTTAGGCACACCAAAGCGACTGGTTCCGAGCCGAAGGAAGCCCTACGACTCACTCTTACAGCGCGCGGGGCGATCGGATCGAAAGGAGAAGGCGAAGAGACACTGACCAATGGGCTTGATCTCGGTCGGACGACTATCGTAAGGACATTTACAAACATGACCTCCGAAGACGCACACAAGGCTTGGGGACGCGAGCAATGAGCACTAAGTCACGAAAAAGAATGCTTCCTTGGTTCCCTGGAAGTGGAGCATTTGTAGACGCTGATACCGCTGTAGCCGCGCCGGATACTCTCGCGCGAGTTACGGAAGATCAACGTTTGACGAATGATGGGGAAGTGACCGTCGCCAGCCCAGATACCTTGGCGCGGGACACAAGTGAGCGAGAATTCGCCACGGAACAATGGCAGGAAGTGATTGATCGAAAATTAGTGGACTGGGGACGCAATCCCCAACAATTGGAATATGAGGAACTAATTCCGCCGACACGCTTTGCGATTCAGAGCGCTGCGGCGATTGCCATGCTTTGCAGGGACCATGCTCTTGCTCCCCCGATGCGAGTTGTTCCCGATGGGGATGGTGGAATCATCCTTGAGCGGTGGAAGGGTTCGCTCTCGACTTCTATTGAAGTTGCAAGAGATGGGACTGTCGAAGTGGTTGTAGTTGAGGACTGTCGCGTTGTGAGCCGTCAGGTTCTGTCGCTGGAGTAGCGCAACGTGACCAGCGGCGACGGAAGCGAACCCATCGATAAAGATGAGATCGTTCTCCGCCGAATCCCAGCAACTTTTGAATGGTACAATCCAGGATTAGGCAAGCCAATTGCCTGGGTTGCGTTCAAGCCAAACGAGAATGATCGGAGTGGCATTTCGGTCTGGCGGCGGAAGTACCGGCCGCCGTGCGAAGTTGCTGCCCGGAACGCAAAACCCGGGCGGCGTTACTATGTCCTTGGCCTGCGAGTTGCGCTGCTTCGGGCAATTGGAATTACAGTTGAGCCGTCGCCTTTGGAGGGCGGCCCCGGACATGCAAATCTTGTGAACCTGAGCTCGGATGCGTATCGCCGCGACAAAGACGGCATCACGCAGCTTGCGAAAATTATCGCTGAACGCCTAACGATATGCGTGGACGGCCCCTTTGGCCCGTTTGACATCGACGCCCGCCAGGAGTGACTGCGAGTCGGTAGGCTCTTCCTGGTAGACACCCACGAGAATGCATTAGGACTTTGTAGCAACTGTGTCCCTAACAGTCCAGAGTAAGATATTCTCATGCTCGACATTGACGACGCATTGCGGATTGTGCTCGAAAACGTTGAATCGCTGCCGGTGGTGGAGATGCCGCTGGAGGAAGCGCTGTATCGCACGCTGGCCGAAACGGTGCGGAGCGACTTGGATTCGCCGCCATTTGATCGTGCGTTGCGGGATGGGTATGCGGTGCGGGCCGTGGACACGGCAAGCGCGCCAGTTGAACTGCGGATTGTCGGTCAAGTCGGCGCGGGGGCGAGCTTTGATGGTGTGGTGCGGGCCGGAGAGGCCGTGCAAATCAATACCGGCGCGCCAATTCCGGCTGGCGCGGATGCGGTTGTGCGACTAGAAGATACGACGGATCCAGGCGATCGACAGGATGGAATTTGCACGGTCAACGAGGGACCGCTTCCTTACGGGCGCGGCTCGGAAAGAACTGTCCCAACCCGCGATGACGATCCACAACGATCCACCCAACATGCATCGGCGGCGGCAATGGTGCGGATTGAAAAGAGTGTTCGCGCGGGCAAGTCCATCGCTCGGCGTGGAGAATATGTTCGAGTTGGCGACACAGTTTTGGCCGCGGGGGCGAAGTTGACGCCGGTCGCGATCGGCGCGGCTGCGGCGGCCGGGGCTGCTTGTGTCAAGGTGTATCAACAACCGCAAGTTGCAATCCTTTCCACGGGCAATGAACTGGTCGATATCGAAACGCTTCCGACCGGACCGCAAATCCGGAACTCGAATCAATTCGTACTCGATGCGTTAATCCGATCATGCCACGCAAAGCCGATGATTCTGGGAGTGGCACGCGATGATCGCGCGCAGATTCGTGCGATGATCGAGCGAGGCCTCGTCGCTGACATGCTCTGCATCACCGGCGGCGTTTCCGTCGGGGCATTCGACTTCGTGCCCGATTGCCTTTGCAAACTGGGGGCCAATGTGCGGGTCAATAAGATTTCGATCAAGCCCGGTCGTCCGACGATCTTCGCGACAATGCCGGATGGAAAGCCCGTGTTCGCGTTGCCTGGAAATCCGGGTGGGACGGTTATTGCATTTGAGCTGCTGATCCGGCCGGCACTCGAAAAATTGCAAGGTCGCAACGATGTGACCCATGCTTGCCATCGAGCACGACTCGATGGCGAGCTCGACTCGGCGGGCGAGCGGCAAAGTTTCATACCCGCGAAAGCGGCGGTTCGCGACAATGGCGAATTCGAAGCAACGCCGCTAAGCTGGGGCGGTTCCGGTGATGCGATGCGAATGGCGGACGCAAACGCATTGATCACGATGCCAGCCGGCTCGCCTGCGGTGAAAAAAGGCGAAACCGTACGCATCTTACTTCTGGATCGAGCGTAGAAACTCTGCCGAATTAGGCTCCATTCAAAATACGCTAGACGATGGCTCCTGCAACAATTTCACGCCAACAGCAAGCGACTCATAAAAAGCCGGCCGCGTCTGCGGCTGTCGAGCCGGCCCCGTCGGTCCTGGATCGCCATGCCTTCATGTTCGGGCTTACGCTCTTGAGTGCGGCGTTGCAGAGTTTGATTTTCGCTCCGATCAGCATTTGGCCTGTGGCGTTTGTCGCGCTCGTGCCGTGGCTCATAGTCGTGGGCGGGGCGCGGCGTGCGCCCTGGGTTTACTTCTACAGCTTCATCGGTGGTACTGCGTTTTTCTTTTTGAAAATGCGCTGGATGTACCTAACCACGGGTTGGGGGCTTCTCGCGTTGTCGCTTTATCTGGCTGCGTATTATCCGCTCGTTGCATGTCCACTTCGTCATACGATTCGTAGGCGACGATGGCCGCTGGCCATTACCGCGCCGGTGATTTGGGTAGGCAGTGAGATGATCCGCGCGACGGCCATGTCTGGGTTCCCGTGGTTTTTTCTTTCGCACAGTCTGTACGGCGTTCGCGTGCTGATCCAGATCAGCGATTTGTTTGGCGCCTATGCGGTGAGTTTTCTCGTCGTCGCGATCAACGGCGCGATCGCGGATTATCTCCTCTCGCGAATGCACCTTGCGGGCGAGCCGGGGCATGGCGTGCAGCCGCGACCGATCAAGACCAGCATTGCGTTCGCGGCGATCGCCTTGATCGCGACGATCACTTATGGCGTCGTGCAACTCAATCGCGGCACGATCTCCGATGGCCCGAAAGTCGTGACGATTCAAGGCGACTACCTCATGTCCATCGACGGTGAAGAGGCGGACGATCGCGAGAAAAAGACGACGTATTTCGCGATGCTCCAGGATGCGGCCTCACAACAAGCCGACTTGTATCTTTTGCCGGAAACTCCTTGGATCATGTATTTGAATCCGGAGGCTCGCAATTACAACACGATCTTGCCCGCGTCGCCCGAGGCCTTTCGTTTCTTCAACCAGTTCGCGACGGAGCACCATACCTACCTGGTCACGGGTAGCGCCTCACTGGAAAACACGCCGTACGACCTGCTCGCGACGTCGCATCGCTACAACTCGGCCACCACGTTTCATCCCGATGGCCGCGAGCCGGACCGCTACGACAAGGTTCATCTGGTGTATTTCGGCGAAACGATTCCGTTTCGGTTCGGCCGGTTTCGATGGTTGTATTTGTGGTTCAACCGCATGATGCCGTTCAATGAAAATGGCGAATCGGAGTATTCGCTGTTCCCGGGAACCGAATTCAAGGTCGTGGCGATGACGCCGCCTTCCCAGCCGCAAAAGACCTATCATTTTGGAACTCCAATTTGCTACGAAGATGTGATGCCCTACGTCAGTCGTGAGTTCGTTGGCGGCGGATCGAATGTGAAGCGGGCTGATTTTCTCCTGAACATCAGCAACGACGGCTGGTTCGGGCGGGGGGTTCAGCAGGCCCAGCATTTGGCCATCTGTGTGTTTCGCGCGGTGGAAAATCGCGTGGGTATTGTGCGGGCCGTGAATACGGGAGTCAGCGGCTTCATTGATCCGGACGGGACCATTCACGATGTCGTGAAAGGTGATCCATCGAAGAATTGGCCTCGACAGTGCGGCTACAGCACCTCGCACGTTCGTGTGGATTCGCGGTATTCGCTCTACTCGCGCGTCGGCGATTGGTTTGGATGGGTGTGCGCTTTACTTTGGGCCATCGTGTTCATTGACTATTGGGTTTTTCGGGCGCGTGCTTAA
>JACQFE010000040.1 GCA_016200265.1 Planctomycetota bacterium
CCCCCAAGCACGGCAGCTGGCTGAACATGGCCGAGATCGAACTGAGCGTGCTGGAAAAACAGGCATTGGGCGAGCGTGTCGAGAGCGAAGTCGTGCTTCGAGAACAGATCGCCGTCTGGAACGCCGATCGCAACCACCGATACAAAGGCATCGACTGGCAGTTCACGACCAGCGACGCTCAAATCAAACCAAAAAGGCTCTACCCAAAAACTCAGATGGAATGAACCACTAGCTCATTGAAGACGATTTCCCGAATGAAGTCCTGAACGATGCGCATCGGTGCGATCCCTCGCTCGTAGTGGAACTCTGTAGTCATTAGATTGTGCCTCGCAACTACGAACATGTCACCAACAAGGAAGATGTGTCCCCAAATGGGTTTTCTGGCAAAATCCAGCAGACTATCCGGAGGCCATGCACCCTCCCGAATCTAGAGTTCAATTCGATTGTCGGACCGCTCAGTCTCGTTGTCGTCCTCCGTGACGGTGTGTTTATCGAAATAAAACGTGTATTGCAATGAGAGCGTTCCCCGTTCAATTTGAATGCGAAAGAATGGTGTCTCTGGCAGGAATGCGCCAATGCTTCGTATTGTATCCCATTGAGAGCGATTGATGATCTCATGTTTATTCAGGTGAATTCTAATTGGACCGCCGGCATCGGTAATCTTTGATGCGCAAATCTCAAACTCCCATCGAAGTTGCTCCATCCTACGAGCCCAACGAGAGTATTCGAGTTCGCGCTTGTCTTCGTTGCGAGAGGTTTTCCCCACAATTTCCTCGACAAAAGAGTCAAATTCTTTTCCTTGTGCGATCTCTGCTAGGTACCTGTCAAAAGTGCGGAGGACTTGCTGCGCGGCAAACTGCGTGAGCGCATTGAAGTCGCCATCGTCTGCTTTGGTTAATGCGCTGAGATATTCGCGCCGATGCTCCGGGCGAACAATTGCACAAGTGAAGTTCTCTTGGAAGAGCAACAGATCCTGCCAAAGGCGGGCAATGCGGCCATTACCATCCTTGAAAGGATGAATCCTCGCGAGTGCCCAATGTGCCCGGCAGGCGCGGACCAATCCAGGTATTTCGTTGTCCGTCCGCGACAAGCGCTTCATGACTCGCTCGACTAGGCCGGGAACAACCGAATGGTCCGGCGGCTGGAATTTTGCGCCGGTGATCGTCACGCCCTGTTCACGGAAGCGTCCGCCCCAATACTCATCCGGCGTTTCGCGAAGAATGAGTTTATGAACTTCCAGCAGCCGATCGATCGAATGCGCCTTTGCGCCTTCTTCTCGAATTTGTGATATCCGGTCAACGGCCTCTCCAAGATTGCGTGCTTCGATGGCCTCTCGCTTGCGATTTTCAATTAGCCGACCAGTCGTAAGAACGCTAATCGTTTCGCGCAGGTCGAGCGCATTTCCCTCGATGGCGTTGCTGGCATACACGCGTTCGCCAACCAGCCCGTCCTCGATGCGTTTGACCACGTCTTTGGGCAACGGGCGATACTCATTGACGCGGCGCGCGGTCTCTTCCACGTCGGCGAGGATCGCGTTCGACACGCAGTCTAATACGATCTGCTCTGGAAGGAAAAGCTCCATGATAACGTTCATTCTCCACGACCCGCATGGCGTTCATCGAATTGTAGCTCACGAATCTTGCGGTCCAAACTGGATGGCTGACGGCGTCACGGCAGAAATTTTGCTTGACATCTTCATCATGCGTGATACATAGCACCCATTGCGGCTCGATTGGGCCGCGAAATTGACAAGTGAATACGTTGCGATCGTGGGTGCTTCGTCTCGTGGACGAGGCAAAAGGGAAGGTGGTGCGAATCCACCGTGGACCCGCCGCTGTGATCGGGGACGAAAACCGCAGATAGGCCATTCGATGCCGCTGCGTCTTGCGACGTGCATGACGACGGCGCTTCGGAGAAGGCGCGGTCAGTAGTTTGATCCGAAAGCCAGAAGACCTGCCTGTGATCGCTCTCATCAGTGGCGCCCTCGAGGTAGGGGCTCCGCGATCGACCACTGCGTGACGGTCTTCACTCCCAAGCGCGGTACATTGCCTGACTATAGCTTTCGATCCCGGTGCTTCGCTTCGGCGGGCGCCGGGTTTCTTTTTTTCCGGAATTGCGTCGCGAGGATCGACCAGTTCGGAGGAAGGAGTAGGCTTCATGCCTTCGAAAGCACGGTTTGTGAAGTTCAGGCCTTGGGTGTTGGCGTCAGTGGCGGCGATGTTGACCTGTCCCACCGCATTGCGGGCGGATTCATTCAATAGCTATCAACTTGTCGAGTCTTTTTTGTTGCCGGGCGGCGCGGGGCCGACGGATTCACTAGCCGATGGACGGTTGATGACCATCGTTGGCTCGACGATTTATATCGAGACCATGCCGAATGGCCGCACGTTCGTTTCCCAGGGCAACCTGCCGCAAGCGGATATCGCGTCATTCGGGGCGGCCTTCCTGCGAGTGTCGCCAGATGGCGCTAAGTTCGCGGTCGGCAACAACGGCGGTGCATCGTTTTCGAATTTCCAAATCGGAATTTTTAACGTCAGCAACCTAACGGGCACATGGTTCACGGCAGCGCACTACGATGCGGCCTGGATTGATAACACGAAACTTGCCATCACGGCCGGTGATTTTGGAAGCCCGGCGTTCGTGACGGTTCTGGATGTCAAAAGCCCGAATCCGAACGTCCCGGACAATCGCACGATCATCTCCAACATCGGTGGCGCGTCGGCGGGAATCGCATTCGACGCCGCGGGAAATCTGTATACCGGCAATGGATTTCAGGGTTCCGGTCCCAGCGGTACCGGTGCAACCAAAGAGTTTTCGCATTCCACGTGGCTGGCCGCGTACACGTCCGGACCGCACATCAATTTCGAACCGTCAGGCACGTCGATCGTCGATGTGCTTTCCGCGTCGCCGCTGGCCTTTGATGGTGATGGAAATCTCTTCATCGGAGGTGGCGATTTTTCTGCGAATGACATTGATTTTGTAGCGATCACAAGAGCCTCTGCAGTTAGTGCTGCGGTAAGCGGTGGCGGAGCGATCAATCCCGCCGATCCAAGCCAGCTTCGGCGACTCGATCCGGACACCTCCAATAATTCGAACTTCTATTCCGTAAATACAAACCCCGTGCTCCACGAAGTGTATGTGCGCGATCTCAGTGGCGATCGCGTCTATGTGTATCTCGATACATCCTCGATTCCCACAATTTCGCAATGGGGGGCCGCCGCTTTCGCACTCGGCGTCCTTTGCGCCGGCACGATCGTTTTGAAGGGTAGACAAGTCTTGGGTTGTCAGAGGGCGGCAGATAATGCGTCTAATGCGGAGGCCGCATGACCCGACGCGATTGTCCTTTGATTTTGCTCGCAATGTTCGCGTGCATGCATGGCGTACGCGCTGAAACTCCGTTCGCGACGTGCGTACTCGATTATTCACCGGCCCCGGGGCAGTTCGTGAATAATGATGTCTTCAATGATCCTGATAAAGCGCTGGGTCCGCCTACGGGAGGCGGGACGCGGCAGCCGAACAACACCGGCGTTGTCACGCTTGGCGGATTCGGCGGCTCGATCATTCTCGGGTTCGATCATCCCGTGAAAGACGATCCGCTGAATCCGATGGGGCTTGACGCGATTGTTTTCGGCAATGCTTCGTTCGTTGCCGGCGATCCGCAACGTCGCTGGGCAGAGTGTGCGACGATCGAGATCAGTGTCGACGAGAATCACAATGGCTTGCCTGATGATCGTTGGTATCTGATACCCGGTTCGCATATTATGAATCCGTCGCAGCAATTCACCTTGGCAACATGGGATGATGACGTAAATGATCCCGCTCATCCTCCCGCGGATGCTGATTGGATTCCGCCGGAAGAAACCGGGATTTGGACAACTGCAGCGTTCGCACTTCCTTCCGCGACGTTCGCAATGATTCCGCTGCAAAATCCGGGCGGCTCGCCGAATTTTGACGCCATCTGGGGCTATGCCGACCACACTCCGACGCTCTTGCTGGGCGATACGAATGCCGACGACGTGGTCGATGATCCATTGCTAACACCTGAAAAATTCTACACCCATCCCGACGATCCATTTACGATAGGCATCACTCCGGGCAGCGGCGGCGGCGACGCGTTCGATATCGCGTGGGCTGTCGACGAGATCACCGGCGAGCAGGCCCGTATCACGCAATTTAACTTCATCCGTATCACCACTGCGGTCAACTTCGTTTCTCCGCTTTTCGGCGAAATCTCCGCTGAAATCGATGCCGTCGCCGAAGTCGCACGCGACCCGTTCGGCGATTTTGACGATGACGATGATATTGATTTGGCCGATGTCGCCGCCGCTCAGAATTGTCTCGGTGCGATTTTGGACTCTTGCGCGAAGTTTGATCGCCCACCGAACGGCGAGTGGTGTTCCGACACGTTTCTGGTTGTGCTTGATCGCCTCACCGGACCGCGGAGCGTTGATGAATGATACAGCGTCGCGGAAAGATCAACGGATTTACGCTGCTTGAATTGCTGGTGACATGTGGCGCGATCGCACTGTTGATGGGCCTGCTTGTTCCCTCTCTGAACATCGCTCGGGAGCAAGCACGCGCAACGGTCTGCCAATCCAACATCCATCAGCTCGCGTCAGCGAATGACATGTACGCAAAGGATTCGCACGGAGTCTACGTCCCGGGGGCCGCCGACTTCATCGAGAACTTGCATCGCTGGCACGGGGAACGACCGAACCTAGAGGCTGCATTCGATCAGACAAACGGACCGCTTGCTGCCTACTACGGACCTCAGGGCGAAATTCGCACATGTCCAACCTTTGTGCCGGAACGATCCGGTTTTGAGGCTGGTTGCGGCGGCTATGGATACAACAATGACTACATCGGCGTGCAGGGCGTGTCTCAGGCCAGTGGCGGGTTCAAGGTGAACAATGATCGAGCGGGAGCGTTTGCGGACAAAATCCACAAATCCGGGGAAACGCTGATGTTCTTGGATTCCGCATTCGCGGCCGATGCGCTAATTGAATACAGCTTTGCCGAACCGCGCTTCCAAACGCAATACAACTTCCGCGCCGATCCGTCGATCCACTTTCGGCACGCCGGCTCTGCCAATGTTGCATGGTGCGACGGCCATATCACTCGTGAGCGAATGACGTTTACATGGTCGAGCGGCATGTATCCGGTGGATCCGTCACACTACAAGATCGGCTGGTTCGGAAACCGCGACGATAATACGTACTTCGATCTGCGCTAAAACGACGATCGCTTCGATTTGTGATAGAGTATTGAGGTGCTGAGTACGTCATCTGCTGCGTGGAATGCAAATTGAGTGGTACAAAAAAACGATCCTGGCGTGATGGTTCATCGCGCCAGGATCGCTCACATTTGCATCTCAAATTTGAGATTTCAAATCATTCGGTTCAATTTCGAGCCTGAGACTTCATGTCTGAGAACGTCGAAATCCAACTTCAGATTTGAGAAACTCAATCTAGTACCGGCTGCGACCTCCGCCGTAACCACCACGATCGCCGCCACGATCACCGCGGTCGCCGCCGCGACCACCTCGGCCACCGCCGCCGCCGCCACCACCACCGCTACCGGCAAAGCCGCGGCTCTCTTTCGGCTTGGCCTCATTGACCGTCAGCGCCCGGCCATCATGTTCCTGGCCATTCAAGGCGTCGATGGCCGCTTGCGCTTCCGCCTGCGAGCTGAACTCCACAAACCCGAAGCCTTTGCTGCGACCGCTGTGGCGATCGGAAATGACTTCGACCGATTCGATCGTGCCGTGCGGGGCGAACATTTGCTCGAGATCCGCAGTCGTGACCGAATAACTCAAATTCCCAACATACAACTTTTTCCCCATGAAATTTCTCCGTTCAGGGGTGATTCGACCCGCATTTCGCTTTCGGGGTCTTTATGAAAGGGGTCGCACAATGGACCCAGCGGCAGGAGCGGCGAGGCGGAAATATGGAGAGGTTCGTACGCAAACCCGCAAACCCAAAAAACCGATCGTCTGATCCACACCAACATCTATATTCTAGATCGCCTTTCCCGAAACGCAAGTCAAATCTGGCAGCCAGAAAATTCCTTGATTGAGTGGAACTTCAATCGAGATCACGAATTTGTCACACTTTGGCGCCGATGACGCCCGGCTGCGGAGTAACACGCTCAACAAAGCAACGTGCGAGAATCCGCGATTCCCGCGCGCACTGAAGTTCACGGCTCGAAGGTCTGGGGACACCGTCCGGCAAATTGGGGACAATGGAAGGAGTTCAATCCTCCTGGCTTTGAAATTCAACGTTATCAATCAGGCGGGTTGCGCCGATGCGGACGGCCAGACAAATGCGTGCCCTGCCATGCATCCAATTCAACGACGCAAGTGAATCCGGGTCCACGACTTCAATGTAATCAACGCTCGCGGGGCCGGCGTCGAGTATCGTGCGCCGGATTTGATCGACGATCGATGACGCATCCTTCTCGCCGGCGGCGACCGCAGCCCGAGCTGCGAAAAGCGCTCGACTTAGCGATGTCGCCTGAAGGCGCTCGGTCTCACTCAAATAGACATTTCGGCTCGACATAGCCAATCCGTCCGGCTCGCGAATGGTCGGACAACCGACAATTTCGATCGGAATGTTGAGATCGCGTACAATGCGGCGGATGACGGTCAGTTGCTGATAGTCCTTTTCGCCGAAGAACGCGGCATCGGCCGGCAAAATGTTGAATAGTTTGCACACCACGGTGGCCACTCCGTCAAAGTGCCCGGGTCGATAGGCGCCACATAGCCGCTCCCCAATCACGCCGACGTGCAGCGTCGCGGCCGCATCCGTGGCATACATCGTGCCGACGTCCGGCGTGAAGACGATCGCAGCCCCGGCCTCGCGGCAGAGCTTGAGGTCGTTTTCGAGCGGGCGCGGATATTTAGAGAAGTCTTCTTTCGGGCCGAATTGCGTAGGGTTCACGAAGATCGTGACGGCGACTTCATCGCAGCGCTTTCGGGCGTCGGCGATTAGTGAAAGATGCCCGGCGTGAAGCGCGCCCATGGTCAGCACGAGTCCGACAGACTGACCTCGACGCTGAAACGATCGAACCGCTTCACGGCATTCTGCGATTTCTGTTATCTGCCGCATCAGGTTCATTGTCGATTGGAGATTGTCGATTGTCGATTCGGAAGTATTACCCAAAAGGGGTTCCACACGGTGCTCCCATAGTTGAGCGTTGGCTACGCTTCCACGACAATGCGTCCCATAAGAATAATTCGAACCTGAACGCAGTCTTTCGGCGATTTCGTGCGGCGCACCGCGCTAGATTGCCATTTGCCTAATTTTCGAACTAACGACCGTGTAACGAGCTGTGTCTAACTGTATGGATTTGGGCCAATTGCGAACTTCCGTGGAAACACCGAGCGTTGAAGTCCAATTGGTCGTCCGGGCCAGAAATGGCGACGCCGACGCCTTTGGCGAGCTGGTTCGAATCCACCAGCGGCGAGCGGTTTCGGTGGCATATCGGCTGCTGGGAAACACGAGCGATGCGGCCGACGCGGCTCAGGATGCTTTCGTCCGAGCCTTTCGGAGCCTAAGTCAGCTTGAGGATCCGGCTCGGTTCTCGGGCTGGCTGATGCGGATCGTCAGCAACCTTGCCCTGAATTTTCGGCGAGGAAGGGCGACCCGAGCGACGAAATCGCTCGATGACGAATTCGCAAGTGTGGAATCGAGTCGCGACGTCTCCACCGGATTGCGGCTTGCCGGCGATCAAGCGGATGGAACGGATGCGGCTCGCGAGACGCATGACGCCATCAGTGGGGCGTTGGAGAAGTTGCCGGACAAGCAGCGATTGGCCCTGATCCTTTTCAGCGTCGAGGGGCTGCCGCAAAAGGAAGTCGCGGACATCTTGGAATGCAGCGTGGAGTTGGTGAAATGGAATGTCTTTCAAGCTCGGCAAAAACTGAGAGAACTGTTGTCCGAGCTTCTGTGATATGCCAGGCACTTTTTGATATGCCGAGCTTTAGGATACCTGATGGGCCTTGTTGATTGACCCCCTCTCCTTTCAAGGGAGAGGGCAGGGGTGAGGGTCTTGACCACGCAAGCGAACAATTCTGATGACCTCCGGTTCCTGATGAGTCGCTCGCTCGACGGCGATTTGTCAGCGGATGAGTCCGCACGATTGGAATTGGCATTGGCGGCTTCCGCCGACTTGCGGGATGAACGTCAGGAAATGGTCGCGGTCGACCGGCTAGTCATGGAATGGGGGAGCCATCCGGTTGAGATCGATTGGGCCTCGCATCGTACATTAATCGAAGCACGGATCAGTTGCGACGCGAAGGCCGAGACCGATGCGAACCGCGTGGACAATCTGCTTGCGGATTGGGTCGCGCGGGGAAACATCGGTGAAGTCGATCTGCGAGGCCGCGTGCTCGCCCAAATTCGCGGCGCGAATCGTGTCGCCACACCGCTTCGTTGGGTGATTCGTCTCGGTTTGCCATTGGCGGCCGCCGCGGCGATTACTATTGCCGTGCTGCTGCCCAACATGAAGAATTCTCCAATGCCCGTTTCGACTTCAATTGTGACGTTTGTTCATTCGGGCCGGGCGGATTCGCCATTTGCGAGCGATGCAGTGACTATGGTTCTTTTTGAACGCACGCTTCCGCCGAGCCCAGTGACGCCGAGTGGTGGGTCGATGGAGTTGATCGTTGTGGGGTCGCCGCCAACGGACGCCCCGCTTGACGAAAGCGCCCCACTGTAAAGGCGCAGTTATTGGTTGTCCGGGTGCCCCACCCCTTGGGGTGGGGGACTGAACTATCAGAAAGTAAGAGTCCCATTTGAGACGGTGACGTATGCAGAGAGCAATCCTGATTCGAAAAATGGCAGTTGCGATCGCGGTGCTCCAGTCGCTGAGCCTTCTTTCCGTGGCGCACGCCGGCAATCGCGACCTGATCCTCCAGGCCCTCGAAGAGCCCGGCCACATCACGCTTGATAATGTCCGCCTGGCCGATGCATTTCAAAAGGTCAGCGAACAAACCGGTGTCAATGTAATGATGTCCGATTCGGCCATGCGTATGACGCCGCAGGGACCGGACACGATCATCAAGAAGGTTGATCTCGCGCGGATTCCGCTTCGCGAGGGACTGACTCGGCTTCTTTCGCCGCTAGGAATGACCTTCACCGTCCGCGACAATGGCGTCGAAGTGGTGCCAAAGCCCGCGATACTTTGTCTCGGTCGTCCGCCCACATGGAACGAGCTTGAAACGCTTGATGAGTTAACCAACATGCACCTGGGGAAGGACGCCGGGGCGCTTGGCCGGCTGCAATCCCGCATTCAGTTTCAAGTTCCCTTGCCGGATGGCTGGGGCGCGCTCGCTGAAAAAATTCGTGACGTTGGCGCCGGCCCTGGTGACGAAGCCTTGACGCTCGCGTGCAACAATCTCGGCTGGTCATGGTGCCTGAACGACAAGCAGATCGTCGTAGCTCCGATGGAAGCGCAAATTCGCGAGCGGTTGCAAAAGCCGATCACGATCCGAATGAACGGCCGCGAACTGCTCGACGTGTTTGACAAATTGAGCGACGAACTCGGCATCCGAATTTCCGCCGAGCCGGGAATCATCGCCTCGCTGCCACCGCAGCTCCGTACGATCGCATCCCTAAACGTCCAGCAAATCCCCGCCGAGCGAGTCCTCGACAGAATCTCGGAGTATACAGGTCTCGGATATTTCATCGGCTCTGAGGGCGTCACGTTTTGCCGTAACTTTTCGCCGGGAGGCATCAAGCAAATCAGCTCGCCCGTCGGCGATTCGCCTGCATCGCCGCCGGTTCCAGCCGCCGACCCGTATGTGGCGAAGATTGTAATCCCGTTGTCCGACGGTCGAACGGTGGAATGGCTCGTCCGCCGCTCCGAGCTGCCCGAAGACCTTCGTCGTATGCGTGAGCGCGATTTGAACGATTTTATTGAACAAATGCGCCAGCGGGCGAATGAGATCACCAAACCGTAGGCGCAATCTGAAATCACAAATTCCAAATCCGCGAACTGATAACAAAAACTGACAACTGAAGCAATTTGAGCTTCCCTAGCCTCTCGCATATCGTCGCGGGAAATGCCGAAATCGCTTTACATCATTGACGGCCATTACCAGATCTATCGCGCGTTTTATGGCCTCTCGCAGCCGCTGATGAGTCCCTCCGGCGAGCCGACAAACGCGACGCATACCTTCTGCTCGATGCTGTTCAGTCTCATCAAGACGCGCAAGCCGGATTACCTCGCTATGGTGGCCGATGTCAGCGACGAGACGGTATTTCGACGCGATCTCGACCCAAATTACAAGGCCCATCGCGATCCCGCGCCGGAAGGCTTGCACATTCAGGCCGAGCGGATTTTCTCGATCGTGGAAGCCCTTCGGATTCCGGTTTTTCGCGTGCCGGGGATGGAGGCCGACGACCTGATGGCCACGATCGCGGAAAAAATGCGTGACCAGGATATCGAAGTGTTCCTCGTCAGCCGCGACAAAGACCTCGATCAGCTTCTTACAGACCACGTGCGGCTTTTCGATCCCGTCAAGCAGATCGTCATCGACCCCGCGACATTGTTCGAACAAAAAGGCTACACGCCAAAGCAAGCCGTCGAGATCCAGACGCTCATCGGCGATTCCACGGACAACATTCCCGGCGTCCCCGGCGTCGGCCCCAAGACCGCGGTCAAATTGATTGCTGAATACGGCAGCGCGGACGCTGTCATCGCGAACGCGGAAAAGCAATCGGCCAAGCTCGCCGAAAAACTCAAGGGATTTCGGGATCAACTTCCCATCACGCGGCAGCTTGTAACGCTGCGCCGCGACGTTCCCCTCGATTTTGATCTTCAGGCCTGCGCCATTGAGAATCTCAACGCTCCCAGTGCGATATCGATATTTCACATGCTCGGCTTCAGCAGGCTCGTGGATACATTGAACTCGCTGGTTTCCAATTCAGCCCCCAAACCGCGTACATCGCCCGCACCGGAGAAACAGGCCCAGACGACATTCGCATCGATCGTGGATACTGAATTGCCGATCGAGAGAATCACTGCCGTAACCGAAATCGCAGTGGAAAAAAAGGCGCCGGCAAATTATGTCCTTGTCGACACTCCGGAAAAGCTGAACGAATTCGCCATTCAGCTTCGTAACCAACCGGAATTCGCCTTTGACACCGAAACGACGGGCCTAAGCGCCGTCGATTCCGACATCGTCGGTCTTTCCTTTGCATGGAAACCGGGCGAGGCGTACTACTTACCGATTCGAGGCATGGGACCCACGCTCGCCGAATCGCTTGTCGTCCAAACTCTAAAGCCAGTTTTCGAAAATGTTGCGATCGCCAAATCCGGCCAGAACATGAAGTTCGACGCGCTTGTCGTCCGACAGCTGGGAATCAAGGTTGCCAATATGGCCTTCGACACGCTGATCGCCAGCTTTGTGCTCGATCCATCGGGCCGAAGTCATTCGCTCGACGCCCTCGCGAAGTCGCTGCTCAACCACGAGATGATTCCCATTACTGATCTGATCGGCAAAGGTCGAGACCAGATCACAATGGATCATGTCGACACTCGGCAGGTGTGCGAATATGCGGCCGAGGACGCCGACTATACCTGGCGATTAAAGGAGTTCTTCGAGCCGCAGATTCGCGGCAGCGAGGTCGAGGCGTTGTTTCGCGAGACGGAAATGCCGCTGGTCGAAGTGCTCGTCGAAATGGAAAACAACGGAGTTTGCCTGGATCGCTCAGTTCTTGCCGCGTTGGGAAACAAGATGGGCAATCGCCTTCTCGAGATTTCCCGACAGGTTCATCAGGCCGTCGGTCACTCGTTCAATCTCGATTCGCCGAAGCAGCTTGCCACGGTCCTTTTCGACGAGCTGGGTTTCGAAGTTGCCAGAACCACGAAGACGGGCCGCAGCACCGATGCCGAGACGCTCGAGCAAATCGCATCGCAAACCGAGCATCCCGTGCCCCGATTGTTGCTTGAACATCGCGAACTTTCCAAGCTGAAAGGCACCTACGTCGATACATTGCCGACGATGATCAGCCGCAGGACCGGCCGCATTCATGCCGGCTTTCATCAAACCGGTGCAGTGACAGGCCGACTTTCATCAAGCGATCCGAATCTCCAGAACATTCCCATTCGCACCGATCTCGGCAAGCGAATCCGCGAGGCCTTCATCGCCTGCGACGAAGACCACGTTCTGCTCACCGCGGACTATTCGCAGATCGAATTGCGATTGCTGGCACATTTTTCGCAGGATGCGGCCTTGCTCGAAGCCTTTCGAACCGGACAGGACATTCATCGCGCCGTTGCGGCGCAGATCAACGGCGTCAAGCTGGAAGACGTCAATGACGCACAACGAAGCGCCGCCAAGGCCGTCAACTTCGGGATTATTTACGGCCAGTCGGCATTCGGCTTGTCGCGAGCCATTGGCATCAGCAGAACCCAGGCCAAAGTATTCATTGAAACCTATTTTGCCCGCTACCCTGGAATCCGAAAATTCATCGACCGCTGCATCGCCGAAGCTCGCGAGAAGGGCTTCGCTCGAACGATTCTTGGCCGGCGACGACCGATCCCCGAATTGCTCTCGCGAAATCAAGGCCAGGTGGCGTTTGGCGAACGCATCGCCGTCAACACCGTCGTGCAGGGATCCGCCGCGGATCTCATCAAGCGGGCCATGATTGATATTCATCGCGAGCTGAAATCCGGCCAATACTCGGCCAAAATGCTGATCCAAGTCCACGATGAACTCGTGTTCGAAGTGCGAAAAATAAACTTGGACGCCGCCGTCGCAATGATCCGCGAACGGATGGAACACGCGCTTCCCCTTGATGTGCCGATTACGGTCGATCTGGGCTGGGGGCGCAACTGGGCGACGATCTGATTCCTCGCGGCGGAAATTCACTTTGTAGCGATCATCGGTTCAAGACGGCCGGCAGAAAAACTCGAAACGTGGCGCCCTTTCCAGGCTCGCTTTGAACGGTGATGTGGCCTCCCGCCTGCATGATGACGGCGTGGACAATGGACAGCCCGAGTCCGGTCCCCTTGTTCACGGGTTTCGTGGAAAAGAACGGTTCAAAGAGATGTTTCTGCGTTTCCGCATCCATGCCGATGCCGGTGTCTGACACCGTCAATACCACATGTTTCCCTGGCCGGTCCTCAGCGCGGGCCGCCGCGTAATTTTCGGATATGTCCGCATTCTCCGTCACGATGGTCAGCGTGCCGCCGGTCGGCATCGCGTCGCGGGCGTTCATCACCAAGTTTAGGACAACCTGTTGCAATTGCGAACCATCCCCTTCACAAAGCTCGAGATCGCCTTGCAGGTGTTCTTCAACAAAAATCCGTCCCCCAAGTAACGGATTGACCAATCGCATCGTGTCAGCAACGACTGCATTGATGTTGATGTGCGTCCGATTCGGAGAACGGACTCGTCCGTAGGTCAGTAGCTTATCCAGCAGCAATTTGCCATGGTCCACTGCATCGGTGACTCGTTCGATCGCCTCACCCAGCAGACGGTCGTCTCTTTTTCGAGTAGAAAATAGGTGCAATCGAATGATGTCGACATTGCCGCGGATGACCATGAGCATGCTGTTGAAATCATGTGCCATCCCCGCCGCGAGCCTGCCGATCGCATCCAGCTTTTGAGTATGCGAAATTGTTTCTTCGAGTTGACGCTTCGCTTCCTCCGCCCGTTTCTGCTCGGTGATGTTGCGACTCACCGTGGCCCAACCCGTCGTGACGCCCTCCTTGTTCCTTAGTTTGAATACGTTGTAAAGCACCCAGATCGACTCGCCGCTCTGAAAGTGTCGGAACCGAATTTCGACCTCGCCGTGATCGTCGCGCTCAACCCGTGGAAGAAATTCGCTGAGAATGAAGGGCCGATCCTCGGGAAAGAAAAAGTCCGGCACTCGTACCTGGGGCGCGGTCTGAAGACTGTCGAGACCTACAAGGCGCAGGCCCGCGGCGTTGACGTAAAACGGAACCAGATTCAGATCACAAATCCCAATGAAGTCCTGGCTGTTCTCCGCTAGAAATTCGAATTTCTGACGCTCTTCGTCCGCAAGAATACGTTCCGTAATGTCCACTCCCAATCCCCCAACGTAGCGGAGCCCGTCTTGATCCTCGAATGGGAATTTGGAGATGAGCCACCAGGACGCGCGACCGTCAGGGTCGATCGCTTTCTCAATGCATTCGATCGGCCGCTGGCTCTGCAACACAATGAGGTCATTGCGCCGGAATTGGTCCGCAATCTCGCGCGGCCAGACATCGAAATCCGTCCTTCCGCACCATTCTTCAAAACACGCCTGAAACCGTGTTTCATAATTCTTGCTTAGAAAGACATAGCGGCCCTCCGCATCCTTCATCCAGCCAACGACCGCACTGTTGTTCAGGAAGGCGTTGAGCCGTTGCCGCTCTTTGGACAACACCTCTTCGAAGTGCTTTTGCGAAGTAATGTCCTCCGCGATGCCCGCAATCTGGACCGTCCGATTTTGTGGGTCGCATGTGGCGTGGCCGCGATCGTGAATCCAACGAATCGTGCCGTCCGGTCGGACGATCCGGTAATCCTCATCGAAATTCCGTCCCTCCCCGATTCCGATGAATGCCTTTCGGACTCTGGCGTAATCATCAGGATGTACAGCCTTCAACCAGCTTTCGCCGTTCTCGTAGAGTTCCTGGATGGGATGCCCCCAGATACGCTCATACGCCGCGCTGACAAATAGGACTTTCTTCTCGCTCCAATCAGTGATCCAAATCACGTCTTCGATGGTCGCGAAAATAAGTTCCAATCGTGAGCGCGCTTCCTGTAAAGCCAATTCGGACAGGCGGGCTTCAGTAAAGTCCCGCGCCGTCACAAGGACGCCGTTGATCTTGCCCGCGGCGTCGCGAGATGGGTTATAAATCACGTCGACGTACCTGCGGCCCAGTGTTCCAAAATCAAACCAGTCCCGATAGCGCACGCGTTCACCCGCAAGACAGGCGTCGAAATGCGGCTTGATCGTCTTTTCAAAGGTCTCTTTTCCCATGATGTCGGCGACGTGCCGGCCGACGATGTCTATGCGAGAGCATTGATAGGCGGCGACATAGGCGTGGTTCACCTCACGGTAAATATATTCGCGATCGACATAGGACATTCGATCGGGATTCGAAGCGACCATGTCGCGAAACAAATCGCCCTTCTTGGCCCGCATTGATTTCAAATCGTTTTGCTTGTGCTTCGATGGCGCGCGGCCGCGGCGCTGACGGGGACCCTTGAATACGCTTCGATTCTTTTTTGGGGCCATAGGCGTTAATGTCTGACTTCCGACACTCCTCTGGAAATCCTAATAACCATGGCGCGTGGCGTACAGGCATTCTGTCACACAAAGTCGTTCCGCCCGGTGTGGATTCACTTGTTCAATTCGGGATGGCCGTGTCCACAATGGGGTCGGCAGGCCACAGGAACCCCATCCACAAACACCGTCTTTACGAAGGATCCGAGGCCCGCTTGAACTATTTACAATTCGCCGCGAAGATGCTAAAATCCAGTTGGTGAGACAGAAGAAAGAGGTTTTTAGCCTGCAATATGCATAAGCACTCGGATTTACCCGCGGCATTCGCTGAGCTCGGCATCGAAGTTCCTTTCCTCCAAGCACTTCGCAAAATGCAGTTCGTCGAACCCAGCGACATCCAGCGGCAACTCATCCCGGCGGCCCTCAGCGGACGCGACATCATGGGCCAGGCACGCACAGGCACCGGCAAAACCGCCGCGTTTGGACTGCCAATTTTGCAACAGATCAATCCCACAGGGAGGCTCCAGGGAATATGCCTGGCCCCCACGCGAGAACTGGCCGTGCAGGTGGGCGCCGAAATCATGCGCCTCGCCGAGTTTGCCAAGCTGCGCGTCGTCTGCGTGTATGGCGGCGCAAAGGTCGTGACGCAGGCGCATCAACTGGGTCGCAAGCCGCACCTCGTCGTCGGCACGCCGGGGCGCGTACTCGATTTTCTGCAGAGAGGCGTGCTGCAACTGAACGACGTTCGCTTTGCCGTGCTCGATGAAGTCGACCGAATGCTGGACATCGGCTTCCGCGATGACATTCGCACCATCCTTGGGAAAATCACGTCGAAGCATCAGACCATTTTCGTTTCGGCCACCATCGACAGCGAAATCAAAAACCTCGCTCGTCGCTATATGACCGATCCGGTGGAGATCAACGTCTCGCAGGATCGATTGACCGTGGACGAAGTTGAGCAATCATTCGTGACCGTCGATCCACATGACAAGTTCCGCGTGCTTCGATTGCTGCTGACGCAGGAAAATCCGCCGATTTCCATCGTGTTCTGCAACACACGGCATGGCGCCCGCAAGCTCGCGAAAAAACTCCATGAGGCCGGTTTCGTGGCCGCGGAGATTCACGGCGATTTGATTCAACGCAAACGAGAGCGCGTGATGGATCAATTTCGCAAGCATCAGATTCGCGTGCTCGTCGCGACCGACCTCGCCGCACGCGGCATCGACGTCAGCGCCGTCTCGCACATCTTCAATTACGACCTGCCGGAAGACCCGGAAATCTATGTGCATCGGATCGGGCGAACGGCGCGGATGGGCGCTCGCGGAGTGGCCGTCTCCCTTGCCAGCCGCGATGAAGGCAAGGAACTCACGGCCATTGAGGCGTTGATCAATCGGGAACTGCCCAAGCGGGAAGTCGAGGGGTTCTCGCCTTCGCAGCCGCGAACGGATCACGATCCGCATCGAGCGCCTGTTTCGAAGCCAATGGCACAAACACGTTTTCAACAGCCGGTTTTAAGTAGCGCCGGTGACGCGGAGGTGAAAATGCCTCCAAAGACTTTGGGTAGTCGTTTCAAGCCCCATCGTTCACGTCGACGATAATCGCCGTCAACCTCTATGAGCGCCTTCGACGATTTACAACTCTATCGCGCGAACGATGAATACGTCGAAGACGACGTCGAGGATGAATCCGCGTCCCAATCGCCCGATGAGACGGAATCAGAAGAAGAGTCGGAGCAGGTGCACAAGTTTCATGTGCGCCGCAACGTGGCCGACCGCCGACTGGATAGCTTCCTGCATGGCCGATACCCGCGCATCTCGCGAACGATGCTGCAAAAGTACATCAAGGACGGCCAGGTCACGATCAACGGCCTGCCCACGAAGGCGAGTTACGAGCCGCGAACCGGCGACCTTGTCCAGCTCATTCTACCCCCTCCGCCACCATCCGAAGTCGTGCCGCAGGATATCCCCATCGACATCATTTATGAGGACGAATGGCTGCTCGCCATCAACAAATCAACGAACATCGTGTGCCATCCCGCGCATGCTTCACAGACCGGTACGGTCGCAAATGCTGTCGCATTTCACGCCAAGACGTTGAGTCGCGGTGAGGATCCGTTTCGGCCCGGAATTCTGCATCGTCTCGATAAGAACACGACCGGTGTGCTGCTGATCGCGAAGACGGATGAGGCCCATTGGCGGGTGTCGCTGCAGTTTGAGCGCCGCACAGTGAAAAAGGAGTATTTCGCGATTTGCGAGGGGCGTTTCACTCTCGATGGCGATGTGATCAACAAGCCGCTGGCCCCGCATCCGGATACGACTCAGCGGATGGTGCTGCCGAATCAAAACGTACCGCGACAGGCCATGTTCAAGGAAGCCATTACCGAGTACCACGTGCTCGAGCGGTTTCGCGGCTACACCACCGTGCAACTGCTCCCTCGCACCGGGCGCACGCACCAATTACGAGTTCACACGGCGTCCATCGGCCATTCGATCGTCGGCGACATGCTCTACGGCGGTCACCCGGTCAGCGAGCACGATCTGGCGGGCAGCGGAAGCATTGAGGCACTCATCAATCATCAGGCGCTGCACGCCCGTCGGTTATCACTCGTTCACCCGATTCGCGAAACTCCGCTCGTCCTCGAAGCGCCGCTGCCGGACCGCTTGAATCGCATCGTGGAATTATTGAAAGTGCACCGGCAATTGTGAATCGCCGGACTGTCGCCCCCCTGCAGTTCTTCGTGATCTTCGTGTTGAATCAAATTCTTTACCATGAAGATCACGAAGTCTATTCACAGCACAATGAGGAGCCTACGTTGCTGCAACACCTGCCATTGATTTGTCGCTCACTGGCTCGGGTTCCCACGCGATCCATGTTGTTCTTCCGACTCGATGCAGCCGCTGGAGATATTCCGATAAATCATCCACGGAAAACTCCTGCAGAAACTCTTCGCTGACCGTTGGGTTCAATTCGCGAATCTCACGCGTCATTTCAAATTTGGTCTTCATCCTGTCATCTCCTTTGCGCTGCTCGCGGTTCAATGGAGGCCCCTAAGCGTCCACCAGGCGAACCACAAGCGGTGCTTGGTCGTATCGGCTATCGCCATCGCTTTCCTGCAAGGACTCACTCTGACGAATTCCGGGTGCAGTGTTTCTCGGTGGAGATGGACCGCATTCTCAACGCCAGCAATGCATACTCGAACCACTATCACTCCAAGGAACGGATTCCGCGAAATTCACTTCAGCAACGGGAATTTTCTTGTCGTCGCGCCACGATCGCGAATTGACGATGGACACGCCGTGAGACTACCATCCGCGCATGTCGATTCGTTTCCAATGTGCTTCCTGCGGGCAACCCATCGAGGTGGATGAGGCTTGGGCAGGCAAGCTCGTGGGTTGTCCCTATTGCCGCAAGACTGTCACTGCGCCGGCTGAATCCACGCTCGCGGCGCCACCGCAAATTCCTATGGCGTCGCGAATTCCCGATGCACAACCGGCGTACGCGGGTCGCTCGGTCGCGGCGATGGCGATGTCCCGCGCACCAACTTCAAACGTGTGTGCGATGATCGCTTTCGCGCTAGCGAGTTTCGTGGTGCTGATGTTTGTTCTGGCGGTCGTCGTCACATCGGCCCACTCGATGGAATTGCGGGAACTGCAATCTCGCTGGACAAAAGCCACGGGGGGCCTCGATAACCGCGTGGAAGAGGTTCAGAAATTTCTTAACGAACAGCAGTCCAGCGGAATGGGTTGGATTGTCGCCATTATGCTTATGGAAATCGGCATATTGCTGGCGTCACTGGGAGCACTCATTTTCGGGATCATCGGGCTTACCCGCCCGGTCAAACGCGGCTTTGCCGTCACGGCGCTAGTGATCTCCGGATGCACACTTCTTTTCATCTGCATAAGTCTGGTTCTTAACTTTGCGTGACGAATTTCGCGGGCCGCTGGGCAGGCGAACGGGCTATTTTCCGGCATCCTGTTCGACTTTTTTGGGCGGCTCGACACCTTTCGGACCTTTGGAATTCTCGGTGGGTACGATGAATGAAACGCCGCACTCACAGCAGCGGACGCGCTGACCGCGCACGTTGTCCGGCACGCGAAGTATCGCCCGACAGCTCAAGCGCGGACATAACAGGGTCACAGGCATTTGTAGTGTCTCGAATTGTCGTACGTTGCCGCCAAGCGCATAGGGCGGCAGGGATCGACACAACCAATTCTAGTATCCGACAATAGATTATCGGTGGATCGGTGCGCGAACTGAACGGCGTTCTTCCAACCTGCACTGGAATGTACGATTTTTTCCGATTCGACAGGTCTGAAACGGTTAGGCTGATTCGCGGCGGCGACGGACCTTGGATTGCAGGAGGGACTCCTCGCCGTCCACGACGGCGTTGGTCACGATTTTTTTGCCGGTATTGGCGAATTGCGGCAGGTCGTACATCGGTCCAAGCATCAATTCTTCCATCACCGCGCGAAGGGCGCGGGCGCCGGTTTCGCGCTCAAGGGCTTTCTCGGCGATTCGCCGCAGCGCGTCCGGCTCAAACTCCAGCTCGCACCCTTCATATTCGAAGAGCTTTCGAAATTGCTTGACCAGCGCGTTCTTCGGCTCGGTGAGGATCCGCATCAGCGTGTCGACGCTGAGCGGCTCCAGCGGCGCACAGACGGGCAGCCGGCCCACAAGTTCCGGGATCATGCCGAATTCGACAAGGTCTTCCGGAGTCACCTGGGCCAGGATCTCGCCTTCCTCTCTTGTCGGATCCACTCGCACGCCTTCATTGCTAAACCCGATGTTGCTCTGGCCGATGCGTCGACGAATGATGTCCGTCAATCCCACGAACGTACCGCCGCACATGAATAAAATGTGCGTCGTATCCATCTGAATGTACTGCTGCTCGGGGTGTTTTCGTCCTCCCTGAGGTGGAATATTCGAAACCGTCCCTTCCAGCATTTTCAGTAGGCTTTGTTGAACGCCTTCGCCCGATACGTCGCGCGTAATGCTGACGTTGTGCGATGTGCGGCCGATCTTGTCGATTTCGTCGATGTAGACGATGCCGCGCTGGGCCAATTCCAAGTCAAAGTCCGCATTTTGCAGCAGCCGCAGGAGAATGTTCTCAACGTCCTCGCCGACATATCCCGCTTCGGTCAGCGTGGTGGCGTCAGCGATCGCAAACGGAACATTCAGCATTCGGGCGAGCGACTTCGCGAGAAGCGTCTTGCCGGATCCCGTCGGCCCAAGGATGAGTACGTTGGATTTATCAATCTCAACTTCTTCGGCCCCGCCGGAGTCAAGATGTTGCAATCGCTTGTAGTGATTGTGCACGGCTACGGCCAGAATTCGCTTGGCTCGTTCCTGGCCGATGCAGTACTGATCAAGAAACGTGTGGATGTCACGAGGCGCGGGAATCTCACGAACCAGAGGCTTCGTTCCTGATGTTTTTCGCGTCTCTTGCTTGATGATGTTGTGACACAGCTCGACGCAGGACTTGCAGATGTATACGTCGCGCGGACCTTCGACCATCGGACCGGCCTCACGTTGGCCCTTGCCGCAAAAGCTACAGGTGCCGTTGCGTCGCTTGGTGCCGTCGCCGATTCCGCTACGTCCTGTGGCCATGACTCACTCCGATGGGTAACTTATAATTCATCCATTTTCCGATCGTATCGGTTTCTGATTCCGGAAATATCGTCCGCAAACCGACATCCCCTTAAAGAAGTTCATGGGATCACTCCGAAACCAGTCTTACGACTCTTGCTGTGCCCGAATCAGCACTGATCGGATGGATTCATATTCTTGCTTCGAAACTTTGCCCTGCTCCTTCAATCGACGCAGCGACTCCACCGTGAATTCCTGCCGAAGAACCGCATGACGTCGTCTTTGCTGTCGGATGACGAACGTTACCGCCAAGATCGCCAATCCCGAGACGCCGCCGACCGCGCCCAACCACAGGCATCCCTCGAACATCGCGGCTTCTCGCGCCGATGACGCTAGGATTCCCACCATCGTTCCGTCCTGCTCGAAGAGTACATTCGGACCAATTCCCGCGCGGACGCAATGGGTCGTCGGACCGCACCAATAATATGCCGGGTCGGCCTACATTTCCAGAATTTCCGACAGGAAGCGCGTTCCAGAAGACTATTTCGTTTCATCCACAAATTCAAAGCCTTCCGGGACTTCATATTGGAAAACATCGGTGTCGAGTTCAGGGTTGACCTTGATTTCCGAGAGAGTGATCGTCACCGTCGCCTGACCGGCAGCGTCAAGCTGCTCGATCTGCATGCGAATTCCCGTATTTGGATCGAAAAAGTTTCGTGTTTTCGTGTTTCCCTCTTCGGGAATCGTCTCGAATACAGTCATGGGCACGCCATTGATGTGCTCGCCGTAAATGAGATTGACTTCCTTCCCGTTCAGGACGTCGCGGAAGGCTTCCGGTCCGCCAATCTGCAAGACGTTCGCCGGGTCATAGCGCATCTTGGTCACTCTTCTTAATTCAGGCTGGTGTAGATATTTGTAGTGAAATTTTCCGTCCGTCCAGTGCCGAACCGCTTCAGCAGTAATTCTGCTTTCCGTTTCAGTCAGTTGGAATGTGTAACTATTCGCCATCCAGAATCGAATATGGGGCTGACCGTCGATCATTGCATACGCATACGTGCCGCCGCCGACTGTCTCTCCCGGTTTCCCCGCGGCGTTATTGATTTTCACGTGGACCTTGGCGGACATGCTGTGCATCTTGATCCACGCTTGTGTGAGATCGTCGATGGCCTTGGAAACTTCCTGACTCATCTTCGACTTGGACGGCTCCGGCGCAGAAGTCGATCGCGTCTCTCGCTTGCATCGCGTGCACGCAGCAGCGACCACTCCAATGGTGATCGACGCAGCCCAAAACCGAACCCAGGATCGTCGCATCTGAATTACGTCCTCGTTTTCAGGGATCAATGTGCAATAGCCCGGAAAACCTCGAATTTCATCGGGCATTCGCTCGTGCCAATGGTATTGACTTGGGGCTGTGTGGGCAACATCGTCACTTGAATGATTCTCGCAAACGAGCCGTCTCCTTCAGGGGACGGGTTCGCTCATCGTCCGTCGGGGTGATCGCTTGGGCCGGACCAACCGGCAAGAACGCCCGGAAACCTCTACACAAGTTCGCGGCCAACTCACAAGAATTCAAATCGCCGAGTTCTCAGTCGAATCCGACTTCAAACAGATCATCTTCATCCAGGCCGAAATGGTGACCGATTTCATGCAGAACCGTCGTGTGAATCTCCTCAATGATCTCGTCTGCCGTTTCACAAGCGGCCTCGATATTTCGTTGGTAAATACTGATCCGATCAGGTAGACGAAGGTCAGACTCGACGCTGCGCTCCGTGAGCGGCGTGCCGTGATACATGCCCATCAGTTCACCGGGATCTTCGATGCCCGTTTCTTCGAGGTCACGTTTTGACGGCATGGGCTCAATATCAATCGCGATGTCCTCGAGATACGGTCGAAACCCCGGCGGTATTTCCTGAAGGGCCTTTTCCACCAGCTTCGCGAAGTGTTCCTCGGAAATGCGCACGGCGAACGATCCTGCGACCTTGACAATTCCTGGTGCGATCATCACTCAGGTGTAGCGATGCCTCCCCCCTTTACAAGGGGGGAATAAGGGGGGTAAGTCACTACCCTTACCCGTGGAGTACTCTAAACCTTCACAAATTTGGTTCGCGCCGCGCGAGTGCCGTCGGGCAGCGAAACAAGCTCATAGTCGCCGAACAGATTGGGCGAATCTTTTTGGAGTGTTTCCAGAATCATCGCCGCGACAATTCGAATTTCCGTTTCCGCATGTTCATTGCAGCGCAGTTCGATGAAATGCCGCCACGCCCGGGCGTTGGCGGTCACGAAAATCTTCGTCTCCGTGGCATTGGGCAGCACGCTTCGAGCGGCCTGCCGCGCCAGCTTCCGACGCAGCGTCTTGTCCTCCACATCGGCAAATTTCACCTGCAAACCTTCCACCAGGCGAACATACGCTTCCTGCGCATGCTGCGTCGCCGACCGCCAGACTTCGTGCAACTCCGCATCGTCGGCAATGCAATCGGGTTCGACGAAGTCGGCCACGGATTCATCGACATACCGCTGCGACAATTGCGAATATCCAAACCCCGCGCGATGCCGCACAAGCTCATGCGTAAAGCTTCGCGAGACGCCGGTGATGATGAAGTTCCACACCGCGTGCTCGAGCACGCTGCCGTGTCCAACCTCTTTGATGTGATCCAGGTACGCCCGATTCCCGCCGGGCCGCGGCTTCGCAAAGCTCATGTAGCAAAGGCGACCGGCAATTTCCGGCAACGCCTCACTCGCCCGCGTCGTGTCCGTCGCCCAGCCGGATACTTCATGATCTTTGAGAAAACGCGCGATCTCGCCCTGTTCGAGCACCGACCGGCCCACCAGGTAAACGCTTGGTTTGCGAATGATCTTCATGCCCGAGTTCCCTGTACAAAGAAACCACAATGGCTGCGGCCCGATCGGCGTTGAGCAGTCAATTCACCGGATTGCCTGCAAGCGAATTTGACTTTATCAGAAGTGCCCCAAAAAACATCCGGGCCGAGAACACCCACGTGCTCCCGACCCGGATATAAACCCCGCACGTCGCTTAATGTTCGCACGGCATGATTCCATTGCGTCGAATCCAATTTGACAAAGCCGCCGATTTGGAAGCAAGGACAAACCAATCAGGCTTCCGTGACCCGCGTCAGCTTGAAAATCCGCCCTTTGATCGCTTGCCCAGTACACGAAAAGCCCGTGCAGCCAATCGTTTCGACGCAAAAGCCGGAAGCCCGGGCAAGTTCCGGAACCCTCTCGGCAACGCTTCGGCAAGGATCGGCCAATAATGCGATCCCGCCGACTGCGAGTAACTTTCCAACGCACGTTAAGATGGGTTGATGATCCACGCGTTGATACAGAATGTCCGCCCCGAAAATCCGCTCGTATCGAATCTCATCCGGTGGATTGTGCCAATCGAGCACGGTGAATTCGTCAGGAGAAATTCCGTTCAAGTCACAATTGTATTTTGCGAAGCGTAGGGCCGTTTCGTCATTATCCGCGGCCGAAACGTGCCAACCGGCCAACTTCGCCGCCATCGACACCAACGCCAGGCCACAACCGAGATCAAGCACCCGCCGGCCTTGGCCCGGCTCGCTTTTCAGGATGAATTCCGTCAGCATGCCCGCCGCAGGCCAGAGTTCAAGCCCGTATGGAGCCACGTCCAGCTCGACAAATCGCTTCCCATATTCAGGGTCGTCGAGCAGTCCGGCCGCATCTCGCATGGATGCAACCCGAAAATCCCGCCCGGCGATGGGAATTACGTGTTCCTCGACGGCCAATCCGCGGAACAACCGCAGGCCGTCTTTCCATTCGAACAGGTCTGATGTCGTTTCCGGGATCATCTCGAAATCGCGAAATGCACCTACTGTTTTGGCTGAAAACCCGCCACGATCGACCTGAAAATGCCTTATAGCCCTGGGATCGGCGAGCGTTCAATTATGCGCCGGAAATTGGCAAATGTAATTGACAGGCAAATGCCATTTATGGGGCGCTCTCATTGTCGCGGGAGATAAGCCGCCATGATCCGTCTTCTTCATGTCGCCAAGCTTCTCCTGTACCCCTAATCCGATAGAGTCCTGCTGCGGGGGCCTGAAATAGGGTTATTCGATTGCCCGCAGAGACCGTAGCAGATCTTTCGCGAAGTAGGATTCCAACTCCAATACCTAATGCAAACGCTATACCTCGCCATAGTCCTTCTCTTTTTTTCACGACCGGAAGCCTAAGAGAAAAAGTGCGAGCCGTGAAGCCCGCCAATTTAGGACACTGCCAGCGTCCAGCGGCGGGCTTGACGATTCGACCTAGCAGGTGATAATGCATGGCTTGCCATTCGGTCGGGCTGACTGCGTGAATCCGTCGGCTGGGCGAATGGGTGCGACAACGAAATCAAGAGGAACGGATATGTACGCGATCATTGCCGACGGAAGCCATCAATATCGAGTGGAAGAAGGACTTGTGTTTGAGATCCAGCTTCACGACGTGGCCGAAGACGCTAAGACAATTACTTTCGATCGCGTGCTCATGGTCGGCGACACGGTAGGCGGCCCCAAGATCGGCTCTCCAACGGTCGCCGGAGCGAAAGTGACGGCGTCGATCGTCCGCCGCGAACTCAAGGGCGACAAGCTCACCATCGAAAAATTCAGCCGCCGCAAGGGCTACCACCTCCGCAAAGGCCACCGCCAGAAGTACATGCAGGTCAAAGTCGATTCGATCACGGCGTAACGCGAATCGAAACGTCGAAGAGTCGGCAATTTGAAAAGCTAAAATGAGCCGCCTCGTTCACGGGGCGGGTCGCTGGTGCGAGAACCCCTTCTCGCACCACAATTGTAGGGTGGGCCATTTCCACCATCAGAGCCGGAAGCGTTAGCGCCCGGTGGCACCGCTTCCGAGCCGCCTCGTTCATGGGGCGGGTTTGTAGATCGCGGCGTCTCGCTGGTGCGTGAGTCCTTTCTCGCACCGACGATTCCGACCTGAGCCGCCTCGTTTACGGGGCGGGTTTGTGTATCATGGCGTCACAAAAACCAGTTGCAGGCCGTAGAAGTCCTTTAGGTCCACGTCGCCGTCGTGGTCGATGTCGGAAAGCACTGAGCAGTTCGTTCCCGAGCCGTCCCGTTCACGGGGCGGGTTTTGCATCTCATGGCGTCACGAAAACCTGCTGCAGCCCATAGAAGTCCTTGAGGTCGACGTCACCGTCGTGGTCGATGTCGGAAAGCACTGAGCAGTTCGTTCCCGAGCCGCCCCGTTCACGGGGCGCGCTTGCCGTTTCACGAACGATCGGACCCGCGAAATTGCCCACGAACGTCGCGAAGTCGTTGTAGGTGGTCAATCCGTCGCCGTCGAAGTCGGCGCGGTATTCGCATTCGTCCGGCACGCCGTTGCCGTTGCAGTCGAGGCTGGTGGCGCTGGCGATATCCACTGCATCGTCGATTTGATTACCGTTGCAATCCCACGGCCCGATGCGCAGGAAGTACACGTCCTGCTCGCCGTTGAACGTAGCTGCGTACGCAATGTTCACACCGAGGTTGTCGGAGAGCATGTGATAATAGTCCCCGATCTTGTTTTGCCCGTATGCCCAACCAATGTACGTGTTGAAAACGAGACTGACCGGGACGTTTGCACTCCAAGTCGCGCCATAATCTATGGAATGCGAATAATAAAGCTCGCTCAACTTGGCGTCGGGGTCGTCGGTGTAGTTCCGCGTGTCATTCCACGCCATGTCTACACGTCCATTCTGCGCAACGGAAAGCATTGTAAACCAATGGCAGGCACCATTGTCCAACGGATCATCGTTAATCCGTATTGGAGTGTCGAACGTTATGCCGCCATCCTGGGTCCTACTGAAGCAAGTTGGACTTTCAGAGACAAACAACCAAGCAATATGATGGATGTCTGTTGCCGACCCAATCCAATACTGGTTTGCCTCTCCCCCGGGATTGGGGTTACCTGTTGCGCAGTCCAATGGCCCAGTGCAAAGAAAATATGAGCGTTCCTGAAATGTCGGCGTTGCCGATAAATCCTGAACAGTTTCGGATCTCACAATCGGGGGGTAAGTGTACAGGGTCCCCGAACCGTCCACGTAAATCGCAGTTCCAATTACATTGGTTGGCCACGGAATGTTTTCAAAAGTGCGCCCTGAATCAGTGCTTCTGTGAAGATCGTAATATGGTGCCAAGACATAAATGTTCCCCCGGCCGACTCCTTTTGTGGTATCAATGGCCATCCACGGCTTGTCTTGCAATCCCGGAGCTACTTGAAAACGCTGAAGCCAGCTCATACCGCCATCCAATGACTTGAAGAGGCGCAGTTCGTCCAGGCCCACACTAAGGTAATAGACTTCGCCGGTTGGACCCGCTGCAAGAACGGGGTCGCTACCAAAGACCCCTGGTGTGAGCGAACCTTGAATGACCCACGTGTGTCCCGCATCGTGACTGTAGGCCCAACCCGCTTGCCGAAAGTCAGATAGCACCGAGTCGAACTGTCGCCAGCCGATCACAATCTTCTTGGGGTCGGTGGGATCGATGGCAATCGAAGGCTCATTGCCCGCGTCACCAGGAATGTTGCAGCCGTAGGTATCGACGTTCACCTGGATGCTGGTGTAACCGTCACGAGTGACATGGCTGGCGCATGGTGCGTGATTTCCAGCAACATTCTGCGTGGAAACCGGCACAGGCTTGATCCACGGCATAGTCGGTGCCTTCTCATGTCTCGGCGGAATCGCAACTCCGACCCCCGCCAACATCGTTGTGACGAAGGCCGCAATGGAGAGAGCGATGAAAGAATCTGAAGATCGCATCCTCTGGACTGACACGCGATGATTCCCCCTGCGGCCAACTGCGGACACGCGCATCCTATCAATTTGAAGCATGGCGGGTCAATAAAATAACGCGAGCGCCGATCACCGAAAAAATAAATTTCGCCAAGCGCCTGCGAAATTGACCCAAGAATCGAGGTGTTCACCGCGCAATCCCGGCCAAATCTTGTTTCACGTGAAACAGACTTTCGCGAATCCTTGTTTCACGTGAAACAAGTCTGCGCCCATCTGCGGTTCCTGGTTGCGATTGGAAAATCAGTCCCCAGCCCAAGGGCTTTGGGCACCCGCTGTGTGAACGCAGCGGCTCGTGGCGAACAACACCTTCGTCATTTGAATTCCAGGGCGGTTTCTTCGATGCGATTTGGAAGGCGGGCAAGAAGAACTTCGAATGCCGCATTGTCGGCGAGGCCCAGGTCATGCACGGCCTGTGCGCGCATCAGATCGTATTGCGCTTCGGGCATATAGCCGAGCATCTGGCAGATCATGTCGGTCAGAATGAGCATGAGCCGTTCGCGGCGCAGGGGATCATCATCGAGCGGAAAGGCGTGATGATTGGCGATGAGCGATTTCAGGTTCACGGGCATTTTCCACGCGTCCGCGATCAACTCACCGAATTCCTGATGGGTTTCATGGCACAGATAATGGAACGTCTCGGTCTCGATCGCGGAATTGGTCAGTTGTTCCTGCTCGCGCATGAGCCGCAGCACGATCACATTGCCGATGTCGCGCATCAGGCCGGTGAGGAACGCTTCCTCCGGTTCGATGTGCAGCAGTCCGGCGAGTTCGCGCATTACCGCCGCCGACGCGAGAGAACCGCGCCACACGGACTGCGAAAGCTGGTCAGGCTTACCTTTTTGCTGGAACACCGCGGAGCGAAGAGACTGATGCATCATCAGGACTTTCAGGGCGCAGGCGCCGAGCCGCGGCACGGCCAACTGAAGCGTGTTGATCTTGTCGACACCTCGATACAGCGGTGAATTGGCCGCGCGAAGGACTGCGGCCGTGCTCACCGGATCTTCCGAAAGATCGTGGGCAATTTCGGCCATGTTTGATTTCGAGCTGCGTAGGTGTTTGAGCACTTTTTCCGCGACGCGAGGCAGAGATGGCAAAGTAAGGTCATGCCCGTCGAAGTACGAAATCAATCGTTCTTCGAGCGCGCGAACATCGGCCATCATTCGAGGCCGTTCTGGCGTGATGGGATCGATCTGCGTGACGCCTTCCGGATTCCACCAGGCAGGGACGCTGTCGTCTTCAACGGCCGCTACTGGTTCCGTCGTGGCGTTGTCCGGCGGTTCAAGAACGGAGACGGCCGTTGAATCAGACGACTTCGAATATAGAATCCGTGAAGGCGACGTACCGCGCGGTGCGGATCGCCCGCTCAGCGTATCCCAAAGCCAGTCCCACAGACCCATTCGGCATCCCCTTACAAATTGTTCGCATGCGCAGCGTCTCCGCCGGCGCTGTAAAGAACGGTGCCCTGATTCATCGACCGACCGAAAGGCTTTCTTGGACAGCGAGGCAAAGCATCGTCCGATACAAATTTCAACCCACTCTTGTGAGCAAAAATCAAGCCTTCGGTTGGAATGCGATGGGCGGGCGGTTATGCTCGCGGGTCTATGATTCCGGAGTTTACCCATAATGCAACCTACTATGGTCTGATTCTGGCCTGGCTTTGGTTCGCTTCTCTCGGGGTGCCAATCCCGGAGGATATCGCTCTGCTCAGCGGCGGCTATTGCTGCTACATGGAGTGGACGAAGGTCTGGCTGATGATTCCGGTGGCGATGTTTGGGGTGCTCTCCGGCGACCTTTTCATTTTCTATCTGGGACGACGGTGGGCGGATAATCTGTTCGAGCATCGATACGCCCAAATGATCGCCAAGCCGGACCGCATCATCCGGCTCAAGCAGCGATTCCTGCGGCATCAAATTAAGACAGTGTTCGTAGGCCGGTTTCTTCCAGGCATGAGGGCGCTGGTGTTTCTCACGGCCGGCTCCGCCAGGATGTCGGTTTGGAAATTTCTTGCGGTCAACGGATTCGCGGCGCTCATTTCCGTACCGGCATTCGTTGCGCTCGGATATCTGTTTGGAGCGAGTTTCGATCAGATCAAACAGCGCGTCACTGAAGTGAAGCACATTGTGATACTCGTGGTCGTCGGACTCGGTGCAGTTTGGTACGTCTGGTATTTGTGCTCCAGGTGGACCAAAGCTAGGGAGCGACGATTGTTGAATGACGAAAAGAACAACGACAAAAAGCATGTCAACGGATCAGATTCAATGAATGCGATCATGAAGAATAACGACGTTGATCAGAGTCCGAAAGTGACGTGTCCGCCGGAGTCTGAAGAGGAACAAGATCGACCGCATTGAAGGGGCGGGCCGGCCACCCTCTGTCCTCGACGTGCAGGGGAGTCACGACTTTTGGGGTCTTTGGAATAAAAACGCACAATCTTCGAGTCGATTTTGGCCCCCTGAAAAAACAGCGAACTTTCCTCCCGACCAAATGGATGCGCCGGCGAAGCGGCCATCCTTGGAGAGTGCGTAGAATTTCAGATCGAAGTTGGGTTTGCCTTCCGAATCGAGAAGCCGCTTTTCCACGGTGAACTTGACAACTCGTTCGATCGCCGCCTTGACGGCCTCGGTCGGGGTCACGCCCCCGCGCATCATTTCCACGATCGTGTGCGCGCCGCAAATCTTAATGTTGGCCTCGCCGCGACCCGTGCTTCCGGCCGCGCCGACGTCGTTATCGACGTACAAACCAGCGCCAACAATCGGCGAGTCGCCCACGCGGCCGGAAAGTTTCCAGCTGAGTCCGCTGGTGGTCGTCACACCGCTCATTTCGCCTTTTTCGTTCAGCGCGAGGCAATTGATTGTGCCGTATGTGAAAGCGATGGGGCGCGAGGCATCGGATCGCTTTTCGCCGGACGCGGGCGGATCAGGTGGAGGCAACCAATTGTCTTTATCCGAGTGTTTTTCCTTCCATTCCAGCCACGCCTCGCGCGACTTCTCCGTAAGCAGGTCGTATTCCTTGAAGCCGTGGGCTTTTGCGAATTTCAACGCGCCTTCGCCGACCAGCATGATGTGATCGGTGCGTTGCATCACAAGTCGGGCGACGCTCGAAGGCGTCTTGATGTTTCGAAGTGCGGCGACGGCGCCGCAGCCGCGCGTGGGCCCGTGCATGACGGAAGCATCCAGCTCGACGATACCGTCTTCATTGGGCAGACCGCCATACCCGACGCTGTTATCTTCGGGATCTTCTTCGACGATGTTCACGCCCGCGACGACCGCGTCGAGCGTATCCGCCCCGGCTGCAATCATTGTCGCGGCCTTCTCCGTGGCGCGAAGACCGTTGGCGCTGGAAATGACGACGGAACCCGAGGGAGGCTTGCGCGGCGTCTGTTGCTCCTGACCCTTTGTCGTGGTGGCCCCAAGCGCCACCACCGCCGCGGCCGATTGCAGGAAATCTCGCCGTGAAAAATCAATTGCTGCCATGGTGAAATGTTACTCGGGTTCACTCACGGCGAATAGTCGTTTGGGGGAACTCGTTCGATTCCGGTCGGGTCTTGCAACGCCTTCGAGTTGAAGCAGCCGAATCTTCTGGTCGACGCCCGCAGGTGAGGAAAATCCGCCGATGGTGCCGTCGGCGCGAAGCACGCGGTGGCAGGGGATCACAAGCGGCAGTGGATTGCACGCCATGGTACTGCCGACTGCGCGAGTTGCTGCCTCGTTTCCTGCGGCACGAGCCAAATCCTGATAGCTGGCCGTTTGGCCGTAAGGAATTCGCACACAGGCCGCCAGCACTTGTCGCCGGAAGTTGGTGATCCTCGAAAGGTCGAATTTGACTCGGAAGCAGACGGGTTCACCTTTGAAATAGCGAATCAGTTGGGCTTGAAAGATCGGGAGTAAATTCGACCGTTCAACTGCGATTGGACACTCAGAGCTGATCCGCCGACGAAGTTTCGATTCCACTTCCGGGAGAAACAGGCGAATCAGAACAGCGCCTTGGGCCAGGATCGCCATGGGGCCCCAGGCTGTTTCCACGATTGCAAAGTGAACTGTTATGTTCGTTGCTGCTCGCCCGATCATTCCTGAAGCATCCTGCTTCCGAGCTCACCATTCAGTCTGCAAACCACATGATCCAAAGGCCATGGCCACGTCCTAATCTTTTTGTGGCTTTGGCGAATCAGCTGGGGTCGGCGCCTTGACCGGTTCGACCTTTGAATCGCCGGGCGTCGGCGACGCGGCGGGTTCTTGTTTCGCATTGGGAGCCGGTTCCTTGCTTTGCTTTTCGGAATTTGCGGAACCCATGGCCTTTGCAAATACGACGTCATCTTCCTTGAACATCTCGAGGTCTTGATCGACAATTTTTCGTTGTTCGGGAGTGAGCAGAGCGAAGGCCTTGTCTTTCGCCTTCGCGGCTGCAGGATCAACCAACTCCGGCTTCTGTTCGCCCGGTTTTCCCAAAGATTGGCGGGCCTCCAAAATGATGAGGCGCAATTTCTCGTTCAATTCCTCGGAGGCTTTTAGGTCCGGGTCCTGGAGAGCACGACCGAGCCTGCGAAGGGAATCATCTCTTGGAAGGCGTGTGTTCAAACGCCCCCAGCGATAATCGATCGCTGTGAACGCCTCTATCTGATTAGGGCGAAGTAATGCGCCAATCTCTCCGATGAACCGCTGATCGCGAGTGGGTGCAATCGGCGGCGAGGTTGAAAGATAATTATTCAACGCTTCGCGGGCACGTTGAATCTCGTTGAGATCCGATCCTTTCTCCGCCTTTTCCACCGCTACATAGAGGTCAAGAAGGTCTTTCGGAAGTCGGGGATCATGGTGCGAAGGCATTGAATCGATCTTGATGTTGTATTTTCCATCACGACAATATTGGAAGTACTCTTCAAATCGCCGGTCCAATTCTTTGACTTGATCGGGCGAGAGCTGAATGCCCTCCTTTAGCGCCTTGAGAAGCCGCCGAAGCTGCACAATTCTCCGATTCGCGTAATCCGATGGAGAACTCGCGTCCCTCCTGAGGGGCATATCCGCCGTCAGATCGTTTGCCTGTTTGGTTGCCGCGGTTTTTGGCGACTGGTCCTTGGCGTCCGGCGTTTTCGGTTTCTCTTGCTTCGCGGCGTCTGGTTGTGTGCTTGCTGCTGATCCGGCCGACTCAGCGGTTGGCGGTTTCGGCTTCTCCTGAGCCCGGCTCATGGCGAAATGGCAAAACGAGACAAGCAAACACGCGACAAGTCCAAGATTCAATTTTCGAATTCGCATCATTGCACCCTTGTGATCGACGCTCGTCGGCGTGATTCAATCTGTCCAGGCCGTCCATTCGAGAACATTGCCGCCAAGCGTTCAACGCCTATAGTGTTCCCATGGTATCTCATTGCGTAACCGGCATTCTACTCAAAATTCCAGCGGCCGAGCAACAATCGGCGCTGTATCAATAATGTATTTGTTCACGATTGCGGCTTTTGCATTGCTGTTCTGGCGCCTTGAGGGGCCTTCCATTTGGCTTGTCATTCCCCGAAATGATTGTTTTCGGACGATCACGGCAGTTGTCGGGCTGATACTCTTGCTTCTGATTGCATCCGTCATTTGTGCGCGGAGAGCGAGGCATTTGCTCTCTTCTCGCAACGACGGCCAACTGGCGGGCCAATATTTTCATCATCGCGCCACGTTCATGCTTCGTCTGCTGCTTGTGATCGGCTTCGGATTTTGTGTCTTGATGACGCCTTGGCCTCAGTTCTTCGACTTTAGCGGAATCTCGCCCCTGCTTCAGCCGCTGGGTGATATCTTGATATTGTCCCCGTTCATCACGGGTTGCATGATTCTTTGGTGGACGAGCTTCTCCGTTGATCGCTTGATTCGTGAACCAGGGTATCAATGGTTAACGGCTGACGATCGCAAGGAAGTCGAGTCATCGCCGACTCCGACGGGAGGTCACTGGGGGCTGCGATCCTATTTCGGATTCAGTTTGCGTAATCAGCTTCTCGTTGTGGCCGTTCCGATGCTGCTGATTCTCTTCGCCGCGGATTTGACGCACGGCTACGAGGAACCCATTCGACGGTTTGCCGGGTCGTTTTGGGCGCCCGATGTCATTCTCGCATTCATTGCGGCGCTGGTCTTCATCGCGTCGCCGCTTCTTTTGATTCGCATTTGGCAGACGGTTCCGTTGCCGCAGGGTGGACTTCGCGCCAAATTGGAGTCGTTGTGTCAAATGATCGGGTTGAAATGCCGCGACATTCGGATTTGGAAGAGCGATGGCATGATGATCAATGCGGCGGTCATGGGAATTCTTCCCGGAACGCGATTTGTCTTGCTCTCGGATGCCCTTCTTTCGTCAATGAACGATCGCCAGATTGAGGCCGTCTTCGGTCATGAGGCCGGGCATGTTCGCCATCGTCACATCCAGCATTTTCTTCTCTTTGCATTCGTGGGTTGGATCGCGGTCGCGGGAATCATGGAGCTGCTGGCGAGGTACGTGTATTCCATGGGCATTGCGGGAAAAGCGGCGGCATTGGCCGTTCAGGGCGCGGGCGTGCTGGCGACGGTCGTGATCTGGGGTGTCGGATTCGGTTGGGTGTCGCGTCGATTCGAGCGGCAAGCGGATCTTTTTGGCGCCCGCTGCGTGACGGCCGACTTCGATGAATGTCTGGTGCCTTGCAGCGTGCATATCGACATCGCCAAGTCTCCTGAATCGACCACTTCGGCGAATTCCATCGAGGAACAATCCAATGTCGAACACCGTGAAAAAGGCATCCCATTGCGCGACGCAGCGGGCGGCGATCGCGTATGCGCAACCGGTGCCGGCGTGTTCGCATCGGCTCTTCGACGCGTGGCAATGCTCAATGGAATTCCGCCCGAAGAGCGCAGCTGGCGGCATTCTTCCATCGCGAACCGCATGCGATTCCTTGCCGCCACCGCGGATGACCCGGCCCTGGCGATCCACTTCGAACGCACCGTCCGTCGGATCAAGTCCGCACTTCTTGTGGCCGCAATCGTGGGAACGGTGGGCACCCTGCTGTATTGGTCAATTGTCCCGGAACCCGCAGTGCTTCGCCTTCAGGCGAACTTCCCCTAAACTAGGGTTCGAAAGATGCCCGCAAGAATTATTGATGGCACGAAGCTCGCGAAACGGATCAAGTCCGATACGTCCGCGCGCGTACATGCCCTAACTGCCGAAGGACGACGAGTTCGCCTTGCGGCCATCATCGTCGGTGAGCCCGCGGCGGCGGAGATTTACACTCGTTCGCAGCGGCAGCGGTGTCAGGAAGTTGGCATCGAATACCAGCTCCACTCATTACCGCCTCATGCGAAAGACGATGACGTTCGGTCGCTGATTCGGGAACTGAATCAAGATTCCGAAGTGACCGGAATCATTCTGCAGTTGCCGCTGCCGCCCGACCTTGACACTCCGGCCTTACAGTATTGCATCGATCCCTACAAAGACGTCGAAGGCGTGAACCCGTCGAACATCGGCCTGTTGTTCTACGACAACGCCATCATCGCACCCTGCACCGCTCTTGCGGTCATGGAGATTCTCAAAGAGGCGAGCGTTGAGCCACGCGGACTCAACGCCGTCGTTGTCGGCCAGGGGGCCATCGCCGGTCGCCCGATTTCGCTTTTTCTTTCACAGAAAATGGCTACGGTGACTTCGTGTCACATCGCCACCAAGGACTTGTATTCGCATACGCGGCAAGCGGACCTGCTCGTCGTCGCGGTTGGAAAGCCGGGCCTGATTCGCGGCGAGCACGTCAAGCCCGGCGCGATTGTAATTGATGTTGGGATCAATTCGATACTGCGACCCGACGGGAGCAAAACGATCGTCGGCGATGTGGACTTCACATCAACGAATGAAGCCGCGAGCATTATCACGCCCGTTCCCGGCGGCGTCGGCCCGGTGACGGTCGCGATCCTTCTTCGCAGCGCGGTCGAAGCCGCGGCGAAACAGACTGCGACGCCTCGTCGGCTGGCAGTGTAATTCCTGATTCGAGCCGCCAATTACTCAAAAAAATGACTAAAGCCGCTCTCGCAATGGTCTGCGGAAATCTGCGCAATCTGCGGATTCATTCTTCTCGACGAATGAAGGGTTCAATGCGTAGATAGATACGCTCTCACCGGGCAGCTTCCGAATCCGACGATTTTCAGCGGCGCGGAGATAAGGCGCAGATCAATTCTGCCCACGGCTTGTTCGAGGTTGCAGAGATTTTCGAGGATCGGGATGTTCGCGCGAAGCAAAGTCGAATGCACAGGCCGGCGAAGATCGGAGAAGTGATCGGCGTTGAGGGCGTCAATTCCGTAAATCGTCGCGCCGGCCTCGACCAGTGCTTGCGCGCATCGCTCGCTGATCCACGGATGATTTCCGTCGGCGTATTGCGGCGTGCCCCAATTCTTCGAGGCGCCGGTGCAAATCAAGACCGCCCGGCCTTGGGAAACATCGGCACCTTTGATGGCGGCCGTTACACATTCAAATTCAATCTCGCCATCGCCGCCGATGTGATTCCGCGCATCGACAATCGTGGCCGGAACGTTGACGAGCCGTTCGAGCGGAAAATTCCAGACGCCTTGCTTATCCTCGAACCGGTGCCACGGGCAGTCGATGTAGGTGCCGGTGTTTTGGCACAATTCGATCAGCGCGATTTGGAATGAAACGCCGGATGCGTATCGCTTCGCCGATTCCTCACGCTTCCATACATCGTGCAGCCGCACGGCGGGCAATCGTGGATCGGTGGCCATGCCGTCCGTGATGTTGTGCGAAATGTCAATGATCGTGGTGGTCATGCCTTTTCGTATCTCCGCATGCGATTCACCGATTAGCGGCGAAAGCACTTCGCGCAGTCGCCAGGCAATCCGATCGTTTCGGTCGTGATGCGACGCAAGGCCCATCTGGTCGGTTTCAATTTTCTCAAGATGTCGGGCCAAAGCAAAGTCATCCGCGCCCTCGACGATCAGACGATAGATACGCGGAATGTAAGAATCGTATTCATCCTGTGCGGCGGGCTCGTCGCTGACGCCGATCGGATCCCATTCTCGAATGAGAACATCGTGGATTGCCTTGAAGGCCACTCGAAACTCAAGACTCGCGCCGCTCATTGTGTCTGAAGTTGGTCGGTCGCCGCCTCGTTTGTAGGATGGCTCTTAGCGCTTTCGTAAAGGAATTCCGGAGCGAGATCAGCACCCGTGGGCCATGAGATTGTGTTCAGCTCTTTCTCGATGCGGAAATCGCGAAACAGTTCTTGTTTCTTTAGAGGTTCGAACACCTCACCCCACAATTCGTCCTTCAGGTCAATCTCCCCTTGAGTGCCATCAACGAAGCCGACGCGGATCGTGTAATCGCCAACATACTCGGCGAGATTAATTTTTGGGGTCATTCGATTACTCCAAGGGGTTAATTGGGTTGAGCGGCTTTCTGCTCCGGCACCGTTCCCAATTTTCGAGCAATTCGTTCTGGTGGAGATTATACCATTCCAAAACGTGGGCGCGAGCACGACGAGGAAAATCGCCTTCTATTTCCCCATCTGAAATCCGGACCGTTACATCAAAGTCCCCGTATTGTGCATGGAAATGCGGCGGTTGGTGGTCACGGTAATACATGGCGATGACGATTCCGAGGAATCGAGAAATTTCAGGCATTTCACGTAAGCTCAAAACGCCAAGACTTCTCGCGCCGCATTGGCGATGCGATCGGCGTTGGGCAAGTAGGCCTTTTCGCGGGCGAAGTAAGGGAATTGCACGTCAAATCCCGTGATGCGGCGGATGGGGGCCTGTAAGTGCATCAGGCATTCACATTCCGCGATCCGCGCGACGACTTCCGCTCCGACGCCGCAATTGCGCGGGCCTTCGTGAACCACGATGCACCGCCCCGTCTTCGCCACCGATGCGAGAATCGTCTCCGTGTCCATCGGCGAAACTGTTAGCAAGTCAACCACATCAACTGAGACATGATCTCGCTCCGCTAAGTCTTCGGCGGCCTCCAGCACTGCGCGCATCATCGCACCATATGAAACGATGGTAATGTCGCCGCCCTCCCGAACCACGCGCGCCTTGCCGATCGGCCATCGCTCGATCTCATCCGGCACTTCCTCGCGAAACGCGCGATAAATCAATTTCGGCTCGAAGAAAATGACCGGATCGGGGTTCCAAATGCACTCCAGCAGCAGCGCCCGCGCAGCTCTCGGCCCCGAAGGAATGACCATCTGGATACCCGGTGTGTGACAGTAATAGGCCTCTCGACTTTCGCTGTGATGTTCGACCGCCCGGATGCCTCCGCCATAAGGCATTCGCACGACGATGGGGAGGCCAAACCGCCCGCGCGTCCGATTTCGCATTCGGGAAAGATGTTGTTCGACCTGGTGGAAAGCCTGATAGAAGAACCCGGAGAATTGCATTTCCGGGACTGGACGAAGCCCGTAAATCGCCATTCCGATGGCCCCGCCAAGGATCGCGCCCTCGGCCAATGGCGTATCAATCACGCGGTTTTCGCCGTATCGCTTGAGCAGGTCGGCGGTGACGCGAAAGACGCCTTCGTCCTTGCCGATGTCCTGCCCCAGGAGTACGACCTTGTCGTCGGTGCGTAAGGCGTCATCGAGGGCCTTATTGACCGCCTGAACCATCGTAAGCTGAGCCATCGTGCCATTTCCCTTGGTTTGGGTCCAAGCCTATAGAATGATCCATTTGCCTTGGGCACAGGCGGTTCCGATGCTTGTCATCGGAGGAGCCGAATCCGTCGCCCACCGTCCCGCGATTCGATCGCTTGACGGGTACGGATGATCGGGCGACTATACATGCAGTCGTCCAATTATTGAAGTCTGTTACGGGACGGTGGCGGAATTGGCTACGCGTATCAGAAGCGATTTGCTATGATGGTCGATAGTCCATCATTTGAAAGGAGCGTAAACAAATCATGAAACGGAAACTATGGTTGATGGCCTTTGCCGGAGCGTCAGTAACGACGTGGGCGCTGGCCGAACCCCCCGCGCCCGCAAAGTCGGACGCAAAGGGGGACACCGGGGTGGCGGCGATGATTGGCGACAAGCCGATCACCACCGCCGAACTCGATGCGAAAATTCTGAAGCAGAACATGAAGCTGGCCCAGCAGTTGTACGATGCCCGCAAGGCGGCATTGGATGACGCGATTCTGGACAAGGCACTGGGCGAAGAAGCCAAGGCCGCGAACACGTCCGTGGACCAACTTCTCAAGAAGAAGGTCTCCGAGAAAGTCACTCCTCCCACGGATCCCGAAGTGGCCGCGTATTACAACGCGAACCAGGCCAAAATGCAGGGCAAGTCGTTGGAGGAAATGACTCCGCAGATCAAGAGCTTCCTCTCCACGCAAAGAGAGTCTGAAGCCAAGGTCAAGATTCTTGCGGAAATCAAAGCAAAAGCCAACGTGAAGGTCATGCTTGAAGTTCCCCGAGTTGAGGTTGCGATCGCCCCGAATGCCGCCTCCAACGGGCCCAAGGACGCGAAGGTGACGATCGTCGAGTTTTCGGATTTTCAGTGACCGTTCTGCTCTCGGGTCGGTCCGACCCTTAAGCAAATTCACGACGCCTACGGCGATAAGGTTCGAGTCGTATTCAGCGAGTTTCCCCTCGGTATGCATCAGCGGGCCAACCCAGCCGCGGAAGCCGCCGAATGTGCCAACGAACAAGGTAAGTTCTGGGAATATCACGACAAGCTGTTCGCCAACCAGCAAAAGCTTGCCGACGAAGATTTCAACAAATACGCCGAAGAAATCGGCTTGAACGTCGAGCAATTCAAGGCATGCTACAGCACCGGGAAAACCAAGGCCGCGATTCAGAAAATGGTCGCCGACGGCAGCAAAGCCGGCGTCACGGGCACGCCCGCGTTCTTCATCAACGGCCGATTCCTTTCCGGAGCGCAGCCGTTCGAATCGTTCAAGACCATGATCGACGAGGAGCTTTCTCGGTAGCCGCATGGACGGCTCGACAAGCACCAATTTCAACTGAAAAAACACCGGGCGCTATTGAGGGGCCCGGTTTTTTCATGCGCATCGCCAAGACAATGGAGAATGGTCGATTGGAACTTGTTTGGCGTGTTACATGACGGTTTCGGTAGCGACCTTCACGGTTCGCTAGGATTGCTTAGAATCACCGACGATTCATAACAAAAAAGGAGTGTACGAAAATGACGAAGCGAATGCTTGGATTGTTCATTGTGGCCGGCGCCGGCATGTTGTGTTCAACATGGGCGTTGGCGGATGCAAAGAGCGACAAAGGTGTCGCGGCGACGATTGGCGATAAGCCCGTCACGCTCGAAGAGCTCGATGTGAAGATCCTGAAGGGCAATATGAAGCTTGCACAGCAGTTGTATGACGCTCGCAAAGCCGCGTTGGACGAGTTGATTCTTGAAAAGGCGCTTGGTGACGAATCCAAGGCCGCAGGGACTACGACGGATCAACTCATGAAGAAGAAGATCCAGGAAAAGGTCACCCCGCCGACCGATGCCGAAGTGGAAGCATACTTCAACGCCAATCAAGGCCGCATGCAGGGTAAGCCACTCACCGAAATGGCTCCGCAAATCAAGAGCATGCTCTCATCGCAAAAGGAAGCGGATGTGAAGGGCAAGCTTCTGACTGAACTCAAGAGCAAGGCCAATGTCAAGGTCATGCTCGAAGTTCCGCGAATTGAAGTGGCCGTGGGTCCGACGGACCCGTCGAAGGGGCCCAAGGATGCCAGGGTCACCGTGATTGAATTTTCCGACTTCCAATGCCCATTCTGCTCTCGCGGCGCAGCGACTTTCAAGCAGATTCATGAAGTGTACGGCGACAAGGTCCGCATCGTTTTCCGTGAGTTCCCCTTGGGTATGCACCAGCGGGCACAGCCGGCCGCCGAGGCCGCCGAGTGCGCCAATGAGCAGGGCAAGTTCTGGGAATATCACGACAAGCTCTTCGGCAACCAGCAGAAGCTCGCGGACGAGGATTTCAACAAGTATGCCGAAGAAGTCGGCTTGAACGTCGAGCAATTCAAGGCATGCTACAGCACCGGCAAATTCAAGGCCGATGTTCAGAAAGATGTGGCTGAAGGCTCCAAGGCTGGTGTTACTGGGACGCCGGCGTTCTTCGTCAACGGACGATTTGTGTCCGGCGCCCAACCGCTCGAGACGTTTAAGACGATGATCGACGAAGAGCTTTCTCGGTAATTTCGACCGGAGAATCCGAAACGTCGGATTCAGACGAAATTCAGGAGCCGGACGCTGTTCTTGGCGTCCGGCTTTTTTATTGACAGCTATCCTCCGTTCCACGAAACGCATTTTCCGGCAGAGGTCGTTTCCAATACTGGAAAACGCAATTTTATTGGAAGTATTCAGATGGCCTTTGTTGAGTGCGACACACGATATGTTGCGACATGGGTAGATTGCCACTCGAATGGTTGTAGGTGAGGCTTGTCGAAAGCCGTCACGACGCGAGAGATTTCGCTCAATTTTCATGGACGATTGGTTCGATAAAAACCAACGACGGTGGTTTCGTCCGAGAAGACCGACGGATTGGCTCCTCGCAACGTTGACACGCCCGTACTCTCACTGCGGTTCATGGCGGAATGCGTGAGTGGCGCTGCGGCATGTTTGTCGCAGGGCGGATTCTGCGCTGGGAGCGCAGGAACGGCAGGGTGTGCCCTCGAGCGAACCATCGGTGGCGAAGATCAAGTTCGTGGCACTTCGCTTCAAGGACGTGGCGACATGAGCGAAATTACAAACGTAGGCTATGTTGTTTCGGCTGCAAGGTACTTTCCGACCACCTATCCAGCATCGCAGGTAGGAACAGGCGGTGTTGGCGGGCGAGCCATTCGGAAATCGGCTGACGGTTCGGCAATTGCTGAACCCGCACCCGTATCCACACTTCGTGCGGCCTACCTGCAATCCATTCGCAGCCAGATCGCAACCGGTGAATATGAAACGCCGGAACGAATTCAGGGAACGGTGGATCGGCTGCTTGACGTCATTGCGTGACGCGCATTCATTCAGGCAACCTCAATATCGTGAAATCAGGAAGCTTGTTTCGCGGGCGGGAACTTCTCGGCGCAGACTTGTTCATAAAATGAACCCATGCTCCTCAGACGCGCGTATCGCGAGGCGAGCAATTCAGTGACCGGCATATTCACGAGTTCATTCAGAGTGTTGGTGATGAAATTCTGCACGGCATTCGCTGCGTCAGCATGATCGCGGTGTGCACCGCCGAGCGGTTCGGGGAGAATCGAATCGATCAATCCCAAGGCGCGCAAATCCGCGGCGCGAAGCTTCAATGCTTCTGAAGCTTCCTTCGCCTGTGCACTGGTCTTCCACAAAATGGCCGCACACCCTTCAGGCGAAATCACCGAGAAAATCGCGTGTTCAAGCATGGCCATTCGATCGCTCACGCCGATGCCCAGGGCACCTCCACTGCCGCCTTCACCAATCACCACGGCGATGAGCGGCACGCGAAGCTTCGGCATGGCGACCAGGTTGGCCGCGATGGCGCGGGCGATCCCGCGTTCTTCGGCTTCCATGCCGGGATACGCGCCGGGTGTGTCGATGAGGAGCACAATGGGAATCTTGAACTTCGCGGCCAACTGCATTTTCGCAAGTGCCTTCCGGTAGCCTTCCGGATGCGCACAGCCGAAGTGACAGGCGACGCGCTCGTTGAGCGAGCGCCCGCGATTGTGGCCGATGATCATGACGCGATGTTCACCAATCCAGCCGAGTCCGGTGACCATCGCGTCATCATCACCGTAATAGCGATCTCCGTGCAGCTCACAGAATTCGCGGGCCATGTGATGAATGTAATCCCGTACGAGCGGTCGCTGCGGATGCCGCGCAACGAAGACAGTCTGCCATGGTTGGAGATTTGAATAAATGCGTTTTGCGGCGTTCACCCATTCGGTACGCAGCGATGCTACTTCCGAGAGGCGCTCAGAGGACATCTCACCTGCGAACGTGCAGACTTCGTCGATGCGCGATTCGATGCTCGATAGTGGTGCTTCCCAGGGAAAATCCCCGGTGAGTGAGTATGAGCCAAACGCACCCCAACCGCGTCGCTCCGGATGACTTTCGGATTTGTACACGTTCGCGGCTCCCCTCCGCGTGCAATCCCCTCGCTTCGGTGCCCAATATGGCAATCCCTCATGGGGCTTGCTCGATCACCTGAATTTGAGGATGAACACATTCAGCGTACCGATTTGAACCGCGAGAATCAATATCAATTTGCCAACCGGTGTAATTCGATGGTGTTCACGGAAGTTATCGCTATATGTTTAGACTGGGGATGCGCAGAGGCAACCGTTAGGGCCTATAAATAGACCCATTTTTCGCGCCAAACGAAATGGCTGCACCCTGCGGTGATTCCGTCAGTCGCATCATTTGTCCCCAGGATTGAGGAATTTGAAGACTAACGCGGCCACCATGCCTCCGCCGAGGTCGGCTGTGATGTGCACCCAGATCTGCGAGAATTTCAGGATATTCATGACTGCGGCGCCAATGGCCACGGCGGGGTTAAACGCTCCGCCGCTAATCGATCCGACTGCAAAGGCGCCGGTCATGACCGTCATGCCGATGGCAAGCCCATAGAAGGAGTTACCGGTGGTTCCCTTGGCGGTGGCGGAGTTGAGCACGACATAAGCGAGAGCAAACGTGAAAAGAAATTCCGCCACGAAAGCGGCCGGCATGTTCGTAATTTCCTTTGGTTTCCCATCGCCAACCAGGAAACTAGCCACAAGTGCGGCGACGACCGCCCCAAGGCATTGGGAAACCCAATACGGCCCGAGGTCTTTTGGGTCACATCTGCCACGTGCGGCAACCGCCAGCGTGACCGCGGGATTCAGGTGTCCACCGGAGATGTGGCCGGCTGCATAAACCATGACCATTAGCGCTGCGCCGATGGCGAGCGGGGCAATGACGCCGGCCGCTCCTGGAATCACAGTGCAGCCCACGGTGAGCACGAGAAAGAAGGTGCCGATGAATTCAGCTACATATTTTCGCATTAGGAACTCCTTTTTTCGAAAAAATTGTGGTCAATGGGTCCGTGGCCGTAATTGCAGTCGCTTTGGAGCACCAAGTCAAGGTCGAACCAGTCCTCGGTGGATGTACCTTGATGAGGTTATGGAACCGAGAATCGGCTTGCTTCCACAAAGGATTGTCAGGTATACTTGCGAGTGCCGGAAGATGGCAGTTCCCTGCACGCCGGAACAGCGTGTCAAGCAGGCACGCCCAACAATTCCCGTCAGACCCGGCATCAGACGGGATTCAGGAGGAGTCAGATGCAGACTGTACGCACTGTGAGCACACATAACTCAGCTTCTTCTCATGCCTTTGGAATTGATGAGCCGGGAGGTGAATCGGCCCACACTTCGATATGCTTGCCGCGCTTGAAATGGTTGTCCGGGCCGACGGCGTGTTGGCTCATCGGTCTCTCGGTTGCCTATTTCGGGTTCGCGCGCAACGCAGTCGGTGCGGAGCCGACGCCCAGTCGAACTGAGACCGTTGACGGCGTTTTGGCGACTGGAACTGTCGAGGACATGCGGTTTTACGATGCGTTCTTCCGCGGTGCGGTGGTTCAAGTCGTTCCGCCGAAGATGCCGGCGCCTACGTCCCAGGCCATCGATGAGCAAGGCCGCGTCGTGGCGTCGGCGGCGATGGCAGCACCGGGAGTACCCGCTCGCCCCACGGAAACAGGTAATGATGGTCCAGTTCAAGCGGCCCCGGGTTTTCCCCAGCCGCTCGCCCCGCCGTTGCAATCAACCTTCGGCGCCGTGCTGGATGACGATACGAACATCCCGCCCGACACTGTGGGTGCCGTAGGCCCGAATCATCTCGTGGTGCTGATTAATACCGGGTTCACCGTGCAGAACCGCTTAGGCGTTGTGGTCTCGCCGCAAGTATCGCTTTCCGCTTTTTGGAGCGCGCTGGGAACCGCCGCAGGACAGCCGGCGAGCGTTCCGTTCGATCCACGCGTGTTTTACGATCAGTACGCGGGACGATGGGTAGCGGCGAGTCTCGGGAATCCTCAACAGCGCGACGGCACGAACAACGCCTGGTTGTTGGTGGCGATCTCCCAAACCAACGATCCCACAGGAACTTGGAACTTTTACGCCATTCACGCGAACAATGCGCCCACACATACGACGGACTGGGCCGACTTCACGGAAATGGGAGTCGATCCGAACAACGTCATTGTGACCGTTAACATGTTCAATACGGTGGGCAATTTCGTGCATGCCGACGTATGGATCATCAACAAAGCCTCGATGATCGCCGGACCCGGGCCGCTGGTTCAAGGCACTGATTATGCGCTCATCCACAATCCCTGCGGGACCGGCGGCTTTTCCTATGCTCCGGTGCTGACGTTTGGGCAGACGCCCGGCACGGCCGCAAGCTATCTCGTCAACCCTTTCTGGATTGACAACGCCACGCAAACTCGCCGCTTCTTCCGTGTGAATAAGATCACCGGGACCGGAGCGAGCGCGGTACTCGCCTGCAACGGCGGCAACGACTTCATCGAAGTGGCCAAATACAACTTCAACATGCTCGACGCCCCGCAGTCTTCGTGTGCCACGGGAATTGCCAGCAACGACTCGCGCCTGAGTATCGGCACGCTTCGAAATGGACATATTTTCATCACCCATGCCGTCGGATCCGGGGCGGGCACACCGGCCATTCCTCCCAGCAAACCGGAAGTCGCATGGTACGAGATCAATCCTGCAACGGCCGGTGCATTTCCGGGTGGTGCGCCGGTTCAGCAAGGCCGGGTTTCCGATCCGAATCTGTATTACATTTTTCCATCGATCGCAGTGAACGCGAACGGAGAAGTGGCCCTCGGATTCAGCGGATCGAGTTCCAGCACGTTCGCAGGTGCGTATTACACCGCGCATTGCGCCGGCGGCGCCGCAGGCACAATGCAAACCGTGGCACAGCTCAAGGCGGGCGTGGGGCCGTATCTGAAGACTTTCGGCGGAACGGAGAACCGCTGGGGTGACTACAGCGCGACGGCGATCGACCCGCTCGATGACTCTTCGTTTTGGACGCTCCAGGAATATGCGGCAGTGCAGTTCTCCGGCGGCGGGGGAACCTGTACGCTGGATTTCGGACGATGGGGTACGTGGTGGGGCAGCTTCACCTGCTGCCCGAGTGCGGCCGCGCCTTTCCCGCAAGCACCTTTCGTCGTCAAGAATCGATACATCTCCATCGTTCCTGGCAACGCCGGGCTGAGCGCCGCGATCCGCGTGAAACTCGTGAGCAGCAACACATGCCCGATTTCCGTCGGTGACATCGGTTGGGTCGGCCTACCAAATGCCAATGGAGACGCGCTCTTGGAACCCGCTCCATTCTATATGGATTGGTCTGCGTTCCCAGTGGTTCACATTGGCGATGATATGATCTTTCCCGACTCAATCTATGAAATTCAAATGATCGCTCAGACCTGCGATGTCGGCAGCGAAGGGAACTTCTCAGTGTCCCTCAGCCTCCCGACGATGTCTTTCTGGGGCAACGTCGTCGGCAGCGACGAGCCGCCGAACATCACGGACGTGGCCCGCACGGTGGACAATTTCAAGCTCGTTCCCGGTGCGCCGACCACGGAAGAATGCGATCTTGTTCCCGGGGTTCCTGATCGAACCGTGAATATCTCGGACGTGGCCGCAACGGTGGATGGGTTTAAGGGCCTTCCGTTTCCGTTCCCGTGCCCGTGACGACCGCGCCGCTGCGGTCGATCATCGTTTATTCCCCGCATTCCGGACACACGCAGGAAATGTTTCCGCGGAGATCAAACGCATTACGGAAACAGCGGCCGCGCGATTGGCGCACCAGACCGACGACTTGCAACACCAGCTCTTGTGCGATCCTCAGTGCGTATGCGATCATGGCTGCGCAAATGGGCGTCAATGTAAGCGCAATGATCGGGACACCGCCCGAGCTTCAACAATGCTCGCAGGCGCGAGAACAATTCCTTCAAACGTTTAGTGCTGGACGATCCACGCTGAATAACTCTAGGCCCTTAAAGTGATCGTCGGTGAGGATATTCGCCAACATTTCCGCAATGACTGGTGCAAACTTGAACCCGTGGCCGCTGAATCCGGCAGCGAGGGCGACCTGTGGGAATTGCGGATGTCGATCGACGATGAAATGTTGATCGCGTGTCATCGTGTACATGCAGACGGAAGATCGCGTGAATTCAGGACCGACGGTCGGCAAGTGAGCCGCAAGGAAACGAGTACATCGTGCTGCATCGGCTCCGTCCGCCAGGCGATCAACGGTTTCAGGATGTACGGGCTCGCGTCCGGTGTGTTCGGCGATTTTGACAGTGTGACCGTCCAATGAAGGGAAGCCGTAGAAGAATCCACCCATCGATTCGAATCCATAAATCGGGCAACCACGATCAAGACCAAACAACGGATTGGCTGTCTTGAACCAGAATACAGGCTTGCGAAGCACTTCGAGCGGAAGATTGAGATGCAGCATATTGGAGGACCATGGCCCGCAGCAGAGCGCGAGCCGCGCCGCGTTCAATGATTCGCCATCAAGCAGGACGCGAATGCCGTCTCCGTCAGCCTCCCAGCGAATGATTTTCTGACTTGAGCGAACTTCAGCGCCGCGTCGAACCGCAGAGTCAATGAAGCGCCGCACACAATCCTCAACCTTCAGGAATCCCGCATCTGCTTCGAACAGGATCGTCGAATCCGTCGCCGCGCGGAGATTGGGGAATCGCACCGCCGCGTCAGCCGTGGAGATGGATTCGATTGCGAGGCCAAACAAGTCGCGGGCACGACAGGTTCCGGCAATGACTTCACCCTCCGCAGGTCCGGCCAGAAACAGGCCCGTCTGGTGAAAGAGAGTGGACTTCGACTCCCCTTCCAGCCTGTTCCAAAGCATCAATGCCCGATCGACAAGGGGCACGTACGACGGATGCTCGAAGTACGACCGCCGAATGATGCGAGTTTCGCCGTGCGAGCTGCCTTGATCGTGGGCGATTTGGAATTTCTCCAAGCCCATCACGCGCATTCCGCGGCGGGCGAGCTCATGCAATGTGGCGCTGCCCATCCCGCCCAAACCGATCACAATCGCGTCGTAACTCATGCGGGTTCTGACGGTTTTCCGACGTTTGCCATGCGCGGCGTTTCATGGCGAATGTAATCCTGGTACGTCATCTGCACGGAGTCGGTGTGGCTTCCGGCGTTGAAATTGATCGATTCATTTTCGCCGAGCCGCTCATCGCAGATCGTCGGAAGTTTGAACAGGCTGCCGAAGGGCGGAATGGAACCCGGCGTCAGACCGGTGATTTGAAGCACTTCTTCCTTGCTCGCAAATCGCAGCTTCTTGCTGCTTAGGAGTTCGCACGTCGCTTTGCTGTCGAGTGAGAAATCCGCAGGCAGCACGATCATTTGAAACGTGTCGCCGCATTTGACGATGAGCGCCTTGGCGCCGCTGTGGAGCGTCGTTCCGCGAACGGCGGCCGCTTCGGCGCTCGTGTGCACGGGCGCGTGATGCTTCGTCGTGAACGCAATTCCCTTCGCGGCGAGACCGGCAGCAATGCGATCGAAAACTGAAGTCTCCGCCTCCATCGTCACGCCTCAAACAATGGGCGCTGCTCAGGTGCTTCGCGCTCCGCCATGTTCCGTACTTCGCGGATTTCGTCCACGAATTCGTCCACCGTACTGAACTTCCGGTGCACGCTCATGAAGCGGACGTACGCTACTGAATTTAGCCGACGAAGATGACGGCCGACAAAAGCGCCGATCTGCTCCGTGGAGACCTCGCGATCATGGGCCGCAAAAATGTCCGACTCGACGTTGTCGACGAGGGCCTCGACCTCGGACTCGTTCACGTTCAGTTTCGTGCAGGCGCGGAGCACGCCGCTGACGATGTTGTCGCGGCTATAGGGAACGCGCTCACCGGCGTTCTTGATAACCGCCAGGCGAATTTCTTCTTCGACGCGTTCTTTGGTGGTGAATCGGCGATTGCACTTCGTGCAGACGCGGCGGCGGCGGATGGCCGACCCGCCCTCGGTCAGGCGCGAGTCGATCACCTTGTTGTCGTTTTCCCTGCAACTCGGACACAGCATCGCGGATACTCGAAGAGCGGGATCATTACACCGCCGATATCGACGGATTGACGCTGTGCAGGCTACCGGCCCTAGATGTTGGGTGTCAAATCGCGTAGGCTGAATTGCAGCGTGACGCGATTTGCGGCCTGAAGTTCGTTATGTGGGGAATACCTTATCAAGAGGAACCGGTGATCGAGCAGACATTTGAAGGCATTCGCATTGTCGGGTTCTCGCTCGGCGGCGAGGAGACGGTCCTCGCTGCGCCGGAATACAACGTCTGCTTCGACGTTGGACGGGCCCCGCGCGAAATCATCGCCATCGACAATATTCTCCTTTCCCATGGACACATGGACCACGCCGCCGGAGTGGCCTATTACTTCTCGCAGCGGACATTTGTGGGTATTCATCCGGGTCGAGTCATTGTGCATCGCTCTCTGGCCCAACCCATTCAAAAGCTGATGGATATCTGGTCGGACATTGAAGGTCATCCTTCGCCGGGGCAGGTTTGGGGCACCGAGCATTTGCAGGAGGTCGAGATTCGGCGCGGGCTCGCGGCTCGGGCGTTCACCGTGAATCATTGCCCGTCATCGCTGGGATTCACGCTGATCGAGAAGCGTCACAAGCTCAAGGCCGAATTCACCGGCCTCGACGGCATGCAACTTGTGGCATTGAAGAAGCAGGGCGTGGCGATCGAAGAAAAGGTCGAGATCGCGCTCCTGACGTACACGGGCGATACGGCCGTCGGCCGGTGGATGGATCTTGACTTTGTCCGCGACAGCAAAGCGATTCTGCTGGAGTGCACATTTTTCGATCGCGAGCATCGAGATCGGGCGCGGGCCGGTCGGCACATTCACGTCGACGATCTTCCGAAGATCCTGGAGGCGCTGCCGAATCCGAGGATCATGCTGACCCACAACACGCGGCGCACGGATTTACGGACGTGCAAGCGAATCGTCGAGCGGGTGATCAAACCCAGGGATCGGGAGCGGGTTTCCATGTTCATGGATCGCGGCCCGAAACGCGCCGATGCCGAGGCGGTTACGCCGGCTGCGGCCGAGTTGCGCGATGGCGAATAATCCACGCCGCGGCGGCGAAGAGTAGCGCCGCCAAGAACGCCAGACCATAAGTGCCAATTGCCGGCACTGTCGTCGTTGGGAGCAAACGCAATTGCATGCCGTTGCAGACCGCGCCGATGGGTTCGCCGGAGCTGGAATTCAGGCCCGAATGCGAGGTCATCGCTCCGCTTTGGTCCACGGTCACGATGTGATGACCATAAGTCACTCCGTGGGTCTGCTGTCCGGGCCAGGCGCCGCCGGAAAGTTCAATGCCCGGCGTGTTGTCGGCAAATGACTTCGCGATTAGCGATGGATTGCTTGGCCGCCACGCGTAGGTGACCAGGTCATAGGTGCCCGGCGTCAGGCCGGTGAAGAAAAAGCACGAATCCGTACCGTATACGTGGGTGATGATCCCATCGTTCATGAGCGTCGCGTCGTTGCCGCTGACGCTCGGATCGCTCGCGGTCAATACGCCCTCGGCGCCGCTTTGCGAGAAGTGCACGGTCGTCATGTTGCCTGCGAGGTCCTTGAGGATGTAGTCCGTCCCGCCGGCTGCAGGAATCTTGTTCCAGAATCCGGCCTGACCCGCCGCCGCGTAGTTCGACGCGGGTCCAGCGCCGGGGTTTCCGAAGTCGATATTGATAGATTGGGCGCTCGCCTGACAAACAACCAGTAAAGAGGCCAACGCCACCCCGAAGAATGTTCGATTCATCGCTGCTTTCCTTTCGGTTTGACTCACCCGTTTCGTCTGCCCAATACGGTAACAGATTCGCCGATGTGGATGCAAGTGGTTGCCCCAGCAGCGGCTTTTTTGAAACCGCAGATGACGCAGAATTGCGGGGGCGCGGAAGAGATTCTCGCACCAGCGGTGGCATCTCGGTTTCGACGCAGATGACGCAGATTTTCGCAGATGATTCACCACGAAGCACACAAAGAACACGAAGGCGATGTAAAGCGTGGCTTTTAGATGGGTTCGTTTTGGCAAGGATTTTTTTCACGGGTGTCATGCCTTGGCACTAGAAACTAGAAACTGGAAATCGGGCACGCCCATCGTCTTGGCGGCGCTTGATAGTCTTCGATCACGTAGGGCGAAACACATCTTGACGAAATAACTTCACGGGCGATTGACGAAATCGTGGGATTGAACGAGCAGGGGCGGAGCCCCGTGAAACCGCAAATGACGCAGATTTGCGCGGAAAGGATTCTGCGGTATTGGGGTGCGAGAAGGAATTTTCGTGCCAGCGGACTTCAGTCCCCCAGCCCAAGGGCTGGGGCACCCGCGGACCCGGCGCACCAGCGGAAAACTGATATCTGAGAACTGAAAACTGGTAACTAAAAACCGACAACTGACCACTCGCCTACTCGCGTTTTCTTCGAATCCATTCATTGACCGACCAGCGGCCGGGGCCGGTGAGCAAAAGTCCGAGCGTTACGATCACCAGCGTCAATGGATACTCGCCGCCGCCTTTTTGAGAATCGAACACGCCTTTGTGGGCGGTGAAGAACCCCACCAGCATGTTGAAGATCACCGGGACCGCGACCACGCGAAGGATGAGGCCGGTCAGGATGAGCAATCCGCCGAAGAATTCGGTGCATGCGGCCAACACCGCACCGATGTGCGGCGCGGGCACCTGCAATTTTTCGAGGAATTGTGTGAAGCCGGGGATTCCCGGTCCGCCGAACAGGCCGAAGAGCTTTTGCGAACCGTGGTAGATCAGCACGATCCCGATCATGACGCGGATGACGAGCAAGCCGGCGTCGAGCAAAGTGCTTTGAGGATGATGAGTACCAGTTTTGTCCATGGGCTGCGCTTCCTGCCAAGTGACAGCTCATTCGTTCATGGGCTTCGACGATTCGTATAGAACATCCGGGCAAAGGTCCGCGCCGTTAGGCCAGACGATTGTCCCGATTTCGGGATTCACTTTCACCTGACGGAAATATTTGGGATCACTGAGTGGGGCAAATACGCCTTCGAACGGCACCAGCTCGCCAATGTCCACCTCGCGGTGCGCCCCGTCTTCGAAGGTAAGTCGCAAGCGGTGCCCGGTCATGGTCTCGACATCAACCACATCGATGTTCATTCATTACTCCAAAGGTGCAATCGGGAACAGCGGCTTCAACGAGCGGGCCTGCTCCCACTCATCACGAAGCTCATTTTGGTGCAACTTCGCCCATTCAGTGACCAACCCACGAGTCCTCGGACTTAGGTCGCCATCGAGCAATTCCAATTCGCCAATTGAGAACCGCGCTCTCTGCGAACCATACCGCACATGAAAATGAGGCGGTTGGTGGTCGCTGAAATACATCGTAATTACGATGCCAAAAAATCTGCTGATTTCGGGCATCAATGGATTATAGCATGTCTTTGGCTGGGGAGTGTTCCAGGTTTCGCGTGCTGTTTCCGAGCCGCGCCCGTGAGGGAGCGGACCACTTCTTCTCGTCCCGCGAAACGTGGGGAACAGATTCAACGCACCTGGAAGAAATCATGGCACCATATTGTAAACGGCGCAACTCGGGCGACCCTGCGGGAACGAATACCCCCAGCCCCTCGCGTCAACAGAGTTGGACGCCTTGTTCAATTGGCGTTAGGTTGTTAATGAACGAGCCATGACATCGGAACAACCCCAACAAATTGTGCCGCCTTCGCCGGCAAAGAAAGTGACTCTGCCAACCCCCGGCGAAGTAATAACGAGCTTGGCTACAAGCACAACCTATACAATGGGTCAGAGAATCGGTGAAGGCTCGTTTGGGTTGGTCTTCGAATGCAAAGATGGCTGGGGAAACGACCTCGCCGCGAAAGTGCTGAAACCTACCCGGTCGTACGAGGAAGTTAAGGCTGCGGCCCTAGGCGAACTTGAGCGGCTCCTCAAGCTACGGCATCCTTATATCACTTATGTCTTCGACGCCTTTGAATTTAGAGACACGATCTACATCATCACAGAGCGCTGCCACTGCCCCTTGACCAACCTGTTCCGCCTTCCCGACTTTGTTGGATTGGTCTGGGTCCTTCCGATCGCTCGATGTCTGCTACAAGCCGTCCAGTTCTTGCATGTGAACCAATACGCGCACCAGGATATCCACCTGAACAACGTCTTTGCAGCGTTTGCGCGTAATGAAATGAACGACAAGGCACCGGGTGCAATAAACTTCAAGCTCGGGGATCTTGGTATTGCCAGAGTCTTCAGTGAATTGGATGCGGCGAACACACTCGCTGAATGGCTCCGGCCGCCCGAAGCACTTGATCCGGGCGAGTATGGACCTTTGGACCATCGGATTGATATCTACCATGCTGCGCTGGTGTTCTTGCAGTTCGCACACGGCAAGGAGATCACATTCACTCGTGAGGAAATCCTCGACGGTCGACCCCGCGAGATGGCACGAGAGTTGCCGCCTCCTCTGAACTTCGCACTCGAGAAGGCTCTCAGGAGGCATGCCGCCTACCGGACCGCGAGCGCTGCAGAATTCTGGAGGGACTTGCACACACCGCCGGGCCTGTTTGAGTCGCAAGCCGCCCTTTCATCGGGCGTGTCCTGATCTGCACGAATTGGCGCTCACCGAAAATAAGAATTTCGGCGATCGGCTCCGGAATATGCCCGCAATTGCACTCTTCATGACACCTATCAAACCAAAATCATTGTTTCACGTGAAACAAGGCTTCGCGAATCTGCGGATAACCCCCTATGGTCCCCCTTTGGTAAGGGGGACGGCGTGTCCGCTTCCTCACGGACGCGGCTCTGAAAGTGCGTCGGTCGGCGACTTCCGTCCTTCCGCAAAGCAGATCGCATACCAAAGGGCCGCGTCGGGGAGCTGGGACCATTCGTGGAATTCGCGTTCGAAGGCGTCGAAGGTGGCGGCGTCGAGCAGGCCGGGATCGACGATGTCGCGGCGCGAGAAGCGGATGATGCCTTCGAGGTTGCTGACGGCGGCGGCGAAAGTGTCGATGGGATTGTCGATTGAAGATTGTCGATTGTCGATTGAGTAAGGCAGGCAAGAAGGCAACGAGGCATCAAGACAAGAAGGCGTTGACGTGTCCGTCGCTTGCGCTCCGGGTTCGGATAAGTCGCGCGGGCTGAAGCCACGCGGCTCGTTCCGCTCCCTCATGGTCGCGGCTCGGAAAGGCTGAATGCAGAGAGAATCTTTGCGGTCCCCGTTCTTACCCCCCTTCTTCGTGCTCCCTCCTTGGTCGCACTCAGCCCCTTGGTAAGGGGGGAGGCAATCCGCGCGAACTGAATTTCGCGGCTCGTCCCGCTTCCTTACGGGCGCGGCTCGGAAAAGCGGCTCGCTCAGGTTCTTGCAAGTGCCGAAGAAGATCCAGGTGTTTCGCGTGGGCAAGGCGCCGGCGTTATGCATTAGGGAAATGAGCTTGCGGCCGACGTAGGGATCGTTGCCGACGTGTTCGTAGGTTTCGACGTAGGCGTCCCAGAAGACGCGGAAGTGCGGCGGCTCGGGGTGGAAGCGAAGCACTTCGTGATCGTCGTCTTCGAGCACGATGCGTCCACCGGGCTTGACGGCCCGCAGCATCATTCGCACCACGCGAAGCGGATCGGGCACGTGTTCGAGCACGAAACGTGCGTGCGCGAGATCGAACGTGCCCCATTCGGAATCGCGAAGCGGTGGATCGTAGGCATTGCCTTCGCGAAGCTCGATGATTGAATCTTCACCGGCCTCTTTTGCCAGGCGATGCGCTTCGGCGAGTTGTCGCGCGTCGCGTTCGATGCCGAGGACGTAACCGTTTGGGCCTGATGTGCGGGCCATCGCGCGAGTGAGTTGTGCGAGGCCGCTACCGACGTCGAGAATCCGCTCGCCGGGTTGGACGTTGATTTCGCGGAGCGACGGCCCGTTCATGAAGGCGTTGAGGGTGGAGAGTCGGCGTTGTTCCTCGGGATCGCTGCCATGGATGTAGACGGAATCCGTCACGTTTCGACTGTCGATGGTTTGGCGTGTCATGGCCTATCCCTCGCGTGATTGAATAACTTCGTGCCCCGATTGCGTGTATCGTAACGAAATTCATGTTGCGATGGAATGAAAAAATTGACCCCCCTTTGATCCCCTCTTGATAAGGGGGGAGGCGTTTGATGCGGCACTTTTCAATGCGGCGTGTTACGAAAGCCAGCGTGAGGCCGAGGTCATCAGGTCAGCAAAGGAGCGGCGGTCGCCGTTTTTCACCGCGTTCATCAATTTCGACAGCTCTTGCAGAAGATCGTCATAGACGCGGGGCGAATGCGGATTGAGTTGCTGGATGGAGTAATACAAGTCGGGGTTTTCGCGGATGACGTTGGCGGCCGTGGCGACTTGAGCATGAAAGGTCGTGCTGCCGACGCGATTCAGTTCATTGAATGAGTGTTCCCCTTCGGCCAATACCCGCATGAATGCGATGTTGATGAGATGAGAGAGACCAAGGACGAGTGAGGCGACGCGGTCGTGCTCGTCGAGGGTGAGTTCGACGAGTGTCGCGGCGGTGTCACTGAAAAATGCCCGGACGCGTCGAGTGGATTCGGCGTCGCCGCAATCGCACAGGCAGATGACTTGATCGGAGAGTGTTCGCGTGGAGGGTCCGAACATGGGATGGATACTGGTGATTGAATGCTGGGCGGCGCGAGCGCGTTCGATGGCGGGCTTGAGGTGACTCTTGAGGCTGGCAATGTCGAAGATCACTCCGCGATAATTCAGATTCAAGAGGTGATCGATGATCGCGGGCACGGTTTCCAGCGGTGTGGCGATCAGAGCGAACGAGGTTCCTTCGACGGCCCGGTCGAGCGAGCGGGTGTGGGCGGTGTCGCCGGGTGTGGCGACGAGATCGAAAATCTCCACGCGATGACCCTGGTTCGAAAGAAATTCCACGAACCATCGGCCCATTTTTCCCTGGCCGCCGATGACGGCGATGTTTTCGGTTGAACCAGAATAGTCCGCATAAGCGATGCGTTCTTGTTCGACGCGCGAGCCGGCGATGAGGGTTTGCATGACGGCGCGCGAAATCTGCAAAGGAAGTTTCAATCCTCGGGCGGTTTGGTCCGCCTTCTCCAACACCGCTCGCTCGACTTGCCAATCTCGCAGCGGAATGCCGCGAGCCCTTTTCGTTTGGCCGATTCGCGTGGCCGTCTCCATTCGCGCGGCCACGAGGCGCAGAATTTCCGCGTCGAGTGATTGAATCTTCTCACGTAGCTCATTCAAATCCGTGGTCATTGCGGCCCCTTTGCCAGCTTGAATTTAGCACAATGTCAGCCGATCGCACATTGTTGACTTGTGAAGCTCGTCAGGTCTTGGTCTAATGCGTGATTGCCCATCCTCGCCGTCATTCCGTCGAGGTTATGTCAAATGGGGCTACATTTATTGCGAGTGATATTCGATTTGATGAACGCTTGCTGTCCTGGAGATCTGCCATGCCACGATTCAAGTCATTTGTGACCGTTGCAACATTGCTCATTGCCGCCGGTTTATCGCGTGCGGCCTCTCGGGCTTACGATTACCAGAAGAAAGTGCTCGATAACGGGCTGACGGTGATGTCGCTCGAGGACCATTCGTGCCCGATTGTGGCCGTGCAGGTGTGGTATCACGTCGGGTCGAAAGATGAGGATGAAAAGCGGCAGGGCTTCGCGCACATGTTTGAGCACATGATGTTTCGTGGCACCGACGTGCTCGGACCCGAAGAGCATTTCGATTCGATTCGACGAACTGGCGGCAACTGCAACGCGTACACGGCTTTCGACAACACGACATATATCAACGAACTTCCGTCGAATCAGCTTGAGCTGGCGCTGTGGCTGGAGGCCGAGCGGATGGCGTTCTTGAAGATTGACGAGGAGAGTTTTCATAAGGAGCGTGCGGTGGTTGAGGAAGAGCGGCGGATGGGCTCGCTCAACACGCCGTATGGCACGGTGCCGGAAAAATTGTTGCCGGTGATCTTCACGAAGCATCCGTATCGCTGGACGCCGATCGGACAGATTCCTCACTTGCGGGCGGCGACGATTGATGAATTGCAACAATTCTGGGATGCCCATTATGTGCCGTCGAACGCGACGCTGGTCGTGGTTGGTGATGTGACCCATGCTGACGTGCAGAAGCTGGCCGAGAAATACTTTGGATGGCTGCCCAAGATGCCGCCGCCGAAGCCCCTGGGGATGAAAGAGCCGGCGCAGACCGAAGCTCGCACGATCACGATTCCTGAAAAGAAAGGTCCTGCTCCAATCGTCGGAGTGATTTTCCGCGGCGTGCCGCAAGGGAATGATGATGCCCTGCCGCTGGAAATGCTCATGAGCATCGTCGGCGGCGGCGAGAGCAGTCGACTCTACAAAGACCTGGTGAAGGAGCAGAAGATCGCGCAGTACGCGGTGGCCGGTGCGTTTTCATTGGAAGATGACGGCATCGCCGGAGCTGGCGCGGTGATCATGCCGTGGGGTGACAAGGCGAAAGTAATGGACGCGGTCAAGGCGCAGCTCGACAAAGTGCGCAGTGAGCCGGTCATCGCGCGCGAACTTGAAAAGGCCAGGAATCAGCTTCTTTCGCAGGAAGTCACCAATTCACTCACCGTGGCGAGCAAGGCCCGGCTGCTGGGTGAATATGAAGTGCTCGAAGGCGGTGCAGACAAGCTCAATAAACGATTGGAGCGAATTCGCGCGGTGACTGCGGACGATCTGCTCCGTGTGGCCAAGACATATCTCGCGCCGGAACGCGGCACGACGACGACTGTCCAGCCGGAGATTGGCAGTATGCTCAAGTCGATTTTCGGCTCGAAAGAAGTTGATGAAGGCGCGGAGCCTGTGCCGCCGCCGAAAGAAAATCGAGTGGCCAAGCGCGGCGGGGCCCGATCCGACTTGAAGCGACCGGATTCATTCCCCAAGTCGCCGCCGATCGCGCCGCTGCTCGCAAGCGTGCCCAAGCCGGAGACGCAGGAGTTTACGCTTTCCGGCGGACTGCGACTCGTCGTGGTCCCCAACCATGAAGTGCCGTTTGTGACCATGACGCTGGGCGTTCGCAACGGCGGATGGACGGAAGAAAAGCCGGGCACGGCGAGCATGGCCGCGGGGATGATCACGAAGGGATCCGCGAATCACACGGCGGCGGAGCTGGCCGAAGAGACCGAATTCAACGCCATCTATCTGAACGGCGCGGCCTCGATCGATGTCGCCAGTGCATTTGCATCGTGCGTTACCGACAAATTCGACACAGCCATCAAGCTGCTGGCCGAGGTCGTGCGTACGCCAAAATTTCCGGAAAGCGAGCTGGAGATTCTTCGTCAGCAAGAATTGTTGGGCCTGATGATCGAGGCGAAGACGCCGGAGTATGCGGCGGATCGCGAAATGCGAAAACGTCTCTACGGCGCCCATCCTTATTCCCGCACCGCGACGGGCGAGCCATCGGATGTGCAGGGCTTGAAGGTGGACGATTTGAAGAATTGGTGGACGACGTTTGTTCGCCCCGATACCACGGTGCTTTATGTCGCGGGGGATGTTGAGCCTGCCACGGCGAAGAAGATGGCCGAGCAGTCCTTCGGCGATTGGAAAGCTGAAGGCGAAACGCCCAAACCGAAACCGGCGGAGATCCCCGAGTCCAGCAAGACGCAGATTTATCTCGTTGATCGCCCCGGCTCCGTGCAAAGTCAGATTCGCGTCGGTCAGCGAGGCATAACTCGACAAGATCCGGATTATTTTCGCACGGTTGTATTTTCGCAGATTTTCGGCGGCAGCTTTGGAAGTCGATTGAACAAGGCCATTCGTGTGGAAAAGGGACTGACCTACGGCGCTCGCGGCGGGTTTTCGGCGCAACGCTTCGCCGGGCAACTGAACATCTCGACATTCACCAAGAACCCCACGACGGCCGAGACATTGAAGGTGATTCTGTCGGAGATCGACAAGATTGAGGCCGCTCCACCGGAATCGTCGGAGCTTGACATCGCTCGCTCGTACCTGACGGGCAGCTTCGCGGGGAATCGGGAGACGCCGGGTCAGGTTGTCGGCGACCTCTGGTTGATTGAATATGCGGGATTGCCCAAGGATTATCTCACGAAGTATTTGAATGGAATCAAGGAGACGAGTGCGGATGACATCCGCCGCGTCGCGAATCGCTTGATCGACAAGAGCAAGCTGACGATAGTCGTGGTCGGTGAGGCCGGTGCGGTGAAGAGTGATTTGGAAAAAATCGCGCCGGTCACGGTGATTTCGCCGGAAGGTGAAACGACGAAGGAGCCGGCTGCGAAACAGCCTTCACCACCGTCGTGAACGCCGACTCGCTGATTCATCGTCTGTTGCCGATCCTTCATCAGGATGACAGCTTGCTTGTAATTGAAAAGCCCGCCGGTGTTGACGTGGGCGGTCAGGAGGACCAATCCACGCCGGGCATCGTCGAACTGCTGCGGTCCAGCGGCGTGATCAAGGGCGCACTGTTCACGACCAATCGTCTGAGCCGCTATGAATCCGGCATCATTGTTCTGGCCAAATCGGAACCGACGGCAAGGCGCCTTCGCGATGGGATCAAGAGCGGCCGCTGGGAATTTGAATATGTCGCGGTGGTGCAGGGAAGACCATCGCCGCGAATGGTAATCGGCGGAGATCGCGCGTCGAGTAAAGAGGACGGACGGAATCGCAAAGAACGCACCCCTCGAAGCCGACGAGAGAAACCGCGGCGTGGTTCAAATCGGCAGCCGATCGCGACCGGCGAGACGGTCGACGTTCGAATGCTCCGCGAGGCCGGTTCGCGTTCGTTGATTCGTTGCACGACGCGCCTGGCCACGACGCACGCCCTTCGGGCGAAGCTGCGGTCAGCGAGATTGCGGCTCCTGGGTGATCGACTTCACGACTTGTCGCATCGACCGAAGCCGCATTCGGACACCTGCCTTCATTTGAGCCGAATCACATTTGAAAATCCCGCTGATCGCCAACGCCTAATCGTGAAAAATCCCGCGCCGAAGGCGTTTGAAAAATTTCTCGAAGGCGAGCGTGATTTCGAGAGGGCGTTGCAAGCGTCGTTGGTTCGGCGGCTTGGATTGCTGAATGCCCCCCACACCAATGCGTATCGGTTGCTCATGGGACCGCATGAGGATTTGCCGTTTTTGGTTGCGGACCGATTCGCGGAAGTGGTGATCCTGCAGGTGCTGGAGCAGACGGAACGCAGCGAAGCGATGTTGATGCCGATTGCAAAATGGTATCAGCGAACGCTACGGGTGAGCTCTGTCTACGTGAAGTATTTCTTGCGAGATCGACAGCAGGCTGATCCGGACTTGCTCGATGCCATGAGCTCCGCGACGCCGCTGGTTGGAGAGCCCGCGTCAGAGATGCTCGAGATCCAGGAGAATGGGCTTCGCTTGGCGATCAAGCCGTACGACGGATTCGCGGCGGGGCTGTTTCTGGATCAGCGAGAGAATCGGGCGCGAGTTCGGCAATTGGCGAGCGGGAAAGACGTGCTCAATCTGTTTGCCTATACGTGCGGATTTTCGGTTGCGGCCGTCGCCGGCGGGGCGAGATCGTGCGTCAGCGTGGACATTTCGCCGAATGCACTGGAATGGGGCAAGGAGAATTTCAAACTCAACGACTTGGATGCGGGAGCCTACGAATTTCAAGCCTGGGACACGATGGAGTATCTGGATCGCGCTCATCGCAGGGGGCAATTGTTTGACTTGATCATCCTTGATCCGCCGAGTTTCGCGCATGGCCGGAAAACGAGAAAGACATTCGCGATTCTGGAGGATTTGTCGGGATTGGTGGCGGCGACGGTTCAAGTTCTGAAGCCCGGCGGCACGTTGATGGTCTCGACGAATCATCGCAAGCTGCCGCTGCGGGGCCTTTTGGATCGCATCGCCAAAGGGTCAGGTTCGCGCGCATATCGAATCGCTGACACGCCGAGTCTTCCACCCGATTTTGCGATGGACCGCGACTTCGCGAAGTCGGTCTACGTGCGATTCGAACCCAAAGAAAAAGCGCCCGTTATGTCTGCAACGGGCGCTGGCAAGAATAGTGGTTCAAGGCCTCGTCGAACCGTCATCGGTTCATGATTCGATTCACGGGGCGAAGTCTTCGACCTTTGTGAATCCAGCAGGCAAAGTCAACTTGAACGTGCTATCGTCGATTTTCGGAGCGGTATTCAATTCAGTAATCGCCACTTCCATTCCGGCCTTGTCGCCGTTCTGCATCGTCCCAGCCTGCTCTCGCTTTCTCGGCAGAAAGTCCTTTTTGGAAATGTACCATACGGCTTCTTGCGGCTGCCCAGCGTACTTCACAAAGATCTGATAACAATCCTCATCACCGACTTTCGCTGAGCCGCGAAGTTCCTTTTTTTCACCTTTGAGTTCGTCATCAAAGGCGGCGTCGTGAGCCAACTCGCGCATGAACAGGCCTTTCAGAGCGCGTCCCGATTTGCCCATCGATTGCGGATCGATATCCTCATAAGCCTTCTTTCCGTCCATATCGATGAGAAAGTATTTGTCGCCATTCGTTCCGGCGGCGTACTCGTGAACATCCGAAGAGCCGGGTTGCTGCAGCTTTCCTTTGATTAGATATTTCTCGGGGTCGTTGTTTTTCAATCTCGTCATGATGACACTGCCGGAGACTGAAGGCATTTTTGTTTCATTTGCGCCGGTTCCCTTTAGAGTCGCATTGTAGGACACGACTTTCGTTTGCTTTGTCGCGTCATTGGCCTTGTTGAGAATTTCCGTGGGGTCGGTTAGGTCGGCCGCCAGACAAACTATCGGTGAAAGAATGGTTAATAGAGCAATGGCTGTTCGTCTCATGATTGGAACTCCTGCCTCAAAATGTTCATTGGTTTCCAACGTACATCACGCCTCGTAATAGTGTAACGACCGGCGAAACATAAGAAAGATGCGACAACTTCCGACGCGAGGCTGTCATGCTGAGCAGCAGCGAAGCATCTCGTATTGCGCCGCCCAATGCCTCCGAGATTCTTCGCTTCGCTCAGAATGACCCCAAAATCAAAGCGTGACACACCGCGAGGCGTCGTCTAACAAGTTTGCAATCACAGCAGCGATCTATCGCCAGACGACTTCGGCGGCCTCGAAGATCGGCCCATCGGTACAGCAAAGCTGGTATCGCCAGCCCTCGGCGTCTTCCGGATCGCGAACCGGAACAACGCATGACTGACACAAGCCGGTGCCGCAGGCCATGTTCCGCTCCATGCAGACGAAGCATTCAATCTTTTGGATCGCGCAGAATTCGGCGACGAATCGCATCATGCGTTCAGGCCCGCAAGTGTAGACGACCAAGTCGTCGGACGAAGGCAGAGATGCTTTGTGAAAAGCAGTCATCGCGGCGCAGATGTGTCCGTGAAATCCCAAGGAGCCGTCGTCCGTGCTTACGATGACTGGAACACCGGATTGTGCGAACTCCGTGGCTGACAGAGTGGCGCGGCCGGCGTCGGTTGATGGCGGTTCGTCGCCACGTATCGTCAGCGGCAAAAGATCGGCCGACTGCGCTCCGCAGAATGCGACGACGTTCTTGCCCGCTTTTGCCAGAGCTTCAGCGAGCCACAACATCGGTGGAAGTCCGACGCCGCCGGACACGAGCCAGGCGATCGGCTTAGAGGGTTCGATAGGAAAGCGATTGCCCTGCGGCCCCAAAACGCTGATAGGATTGCCGTACGTCAGAGATTGCATCCATCTAGTGGCCGAACCGACGACGCGATAAATGACGTCCAGCTCGACGGATGTATCCTGGCGTCGCAGGGCCGCAATGCTGTAGGCTCGACGCAGCAATGGGGTCCGATAGTCTATCACACCTTCGATGTTCTCGGCGGGACACAAATGCACGAATTGTCCCGGCCCGGCGGATTCAAAACGATTCATCCGCAGCGAGAGACGGAAATGGTCGCGGCAGAGCTTTTGGTTTTGGATGGTCTGGCCTGTGAGAATCATTTCTCTGAGGGATGGCGCGTCCAAAAATAGGAAATGGAAATGAACTTACAGTGATGGGTCCGCGCAAAAAACTTCCGGGATCGAAGCAAGGCAACGATCCCGGAAGTCCGCCACGGCTTGGAAGCCGCATTCGGTACATCGAACCCGCTTTCCATGTCGCAAGAGGGTCCGTTCAAATTGTCTCTCGTACCCAGCACCGGTTTATGCCTTTTAGAGGGAGGTGGGCTTTGTGTCAATGACTTTCAACCAGGACAACGGCACAAAATCAACTGTAAACAATTACATGGAAATAGGTTATAAATTTACCCTTTTTTGATCCATCTTGACGACCGGCTCCAATCCGCTTATTTCAGCAGCCCATGAATGAACCTCGTTTCAAACGCGTTCTCCTGAAGGTCAGCGGCGAAGGGCTTTGTTCTCCCGGCAAATCGGGGATCGACGGGCGGCAACTCAAGAGTCTCGCCGACGAACTCAAGCTAGTTGTCGATCTTGGGGTACAGGTCTGCGTCGTGGTCGGCGGCGGGAACATCGTCCGCGGGTCGGCAATCGCCAAGGAAGGCCCGATCGAGGAGACGACGGGGCACTATATGGGCATGTTGGCGACGGTGATCAACGCGCTGGCGGTTCAGGATACGCTGGAGTCGCTGGGTGTGCAGACGCGCGTGCAGAGTGCATTGCCGGTGCAAAACGTCTGTGAGAATTTTATACGCCGACGGGCGATGCGACACATGGAGAAAGGTCGAGTGGTCATCTTCGCCGGCGGCACGGGGAATCCGTTCGTTACCACGGACACCGGTGCGGCCTTACGGGCTGCCGAGGTGCGGGCTGAGGTGCTGCTCAAGGCGACGAAGGTCGACGGCGTTTATTCATCCGATCCTGCCACTGATCCCACGGCCACGCGAATCGAGAGCCTTACCTACAACGAAGTGATCGACAAGCGACTGGCGGTGATGGATTTGGCCGCTGTTGATCTCTGCCAGCGGAGCAAAATTCCGATCGTGGTTTTGGATTTGCGGCGAACCGGAAACATGCGCGACGTAGTGCTGGGCAAGGGAGTCGGGACGTTGATACACGGATAGTCTGGATTGTCGATTGGGAATTCGCGTACGGCGAGTCTCCTCTAAGAAATGCAAGTTACTCCCCTGCTTGTGTTCTTAAGCCGTTCACACTGATCGTGAATTTTTGTGGATCGCCTTGCTCGAATGTGAAAAAAACCTCCTGATACCATTGCTGGTTGACATATTCCTTGCAACGATTTGCCGGACATATCTTTAGGCGAGCACGGGGGTCTGGCCTTGCGTTCGGTGACCACTCCACAACAAATGCGTCGCCACTCTCCCATGGAAATCGAAACAACGACGTGAGGATATTGAACAAGTGTGGTTTGTCGAGTTGATCTACCACTACGACATTCGCTTGAGGATGCTCCAGAAGTGTCGGAACTTTGATTGAAAGCATTTCGTCGCCACGAAGTTCGAAGTTAACGGTCAGTGAGCAGCCGAAGCTGTCTCCCATCGCAAAAAACTTGGCGTCGTTAGTAGTCCAACTTGCATAGATGAGGTCGTAGCCGGGCGGCACGGACTGCTTGGCGTTCTTTGGCATTGGTGCCCATTCCACTTTCGACCATAGGTACTTGCACCACTCGACAGATTCCGGGGACTGTGGGTATGCGGCTGGCGCGAGAGCCGTTTTCCAAGTGTCTTCGTATCTCCTCCGTTCTTCTCTCGTCACCTCTCCCATTGGAACGAGGTCGCCAAGCAGCTCGCCAGGTTGAACGTCAAAGCACGATCTGCCTTTAAGCCGATCCAATTCATTTACGCCGTGCTTCTTTGCCCCGGTCGAAGCTTGTTGTTGGGTCGCCTCCTGCGACTGTTGAGTTTGCGGTCTTTGATTTTGGGCATCGAGAATCGAATTCAAAGACAACACAGCGAGAACTGCGTGGACGTGTGATTTCATTTGAGGCGGCCCCATAAGATACCATTCCGAGGCCAAAGGATCACCCTGGCAACGGACTACGAACTTGGTACAATTCATTCTATGTCGATACAAGCGATAGAAAAAGATTGTTCGTCAAAAATGGCCAAGGCCATTGAGTTCCTTAAGCTGGAGCTGCGGGGGATTCGGACAGGTCGGGCGCATCCGGGGCTGGTGGAGCACATCAAGATTGCGATAGCGAGCTACGGAAGCACGATGGAGCTGCGTGAGGTTGCGACGATCAGCGTGCCGGAGCCGAGCACACTCCTGGTCAAACCGTTCGATCCGGGCACGCTCAAGGACATCGAAAAGGGGCTTCAGACTTCCAACTTGGGCGTAACGCCACAGAGCGACGGCAAGGCAATTCGGTTGCCGATTCCACCGTTGTCGGGTGAGCGACGCCAGCAGCTTTTGCAGCAGGTCAAGAAGATGGCCGAAGCCCAGAAGATTGCCATTCGCAACGCCCGTCGCGATGCGAATAAGGCGATCGAAGTGATTGAGAAGGCCAAGACTGTCAGCGAGGACGACGCCAAAGAGGCCAAGGATCGCATCCAGAAACTTACCACAAAATATGAGTCGGAAGTCGATTCGACTCTTGTCACGAAAACCAAAGAGATCGAGGAAGTCTGAGTCGGCACGTGAAAACGACCGGACCAGCCATTGTCTGTGAGGACCTGCGCAAGCGGTACGAAACGATTGGGCAGAAGCCGGTGGATGCGCTGGTCGGGTTGGATTTGACCGCCAATTACGGCGAGTGTCTTGGCCTGCTCGGACCGAATGGAGCCGGCAAGACCACAACGATTGAAATTCTCGAGGGATTGCTGCCGTCGAGCGGCGGCAAAGTGGAAGTGCTCGGCATGCGCTGGGGCGAGCACGATACGCAGCTTCGAAACCGCATTGGAATTTCACTTCAAGAGACTCGGCTGGCGGATAAGCTGACGGTCATTGAAACCGTGCGGCTCTTCAGCAGCTTTTATGAGAAGCAGGGTGACGCGGACGAAATTCTACAATCGCTTTCGCTCGATGAGAAGCGCGAAGCGCGGGTGATGACTCTTTCGGGGGGACAGAAACAGCGGTTGGCCGTGGCTTGCGCGCTCGCGGGTGAACCCGAACTTCTTTTTCTCGATGAGCCGACGACCGGGCTTGATCCGCAGTCGCGCCGCGACGTATGGGAAATCATCCGTCGGCAGCGAGAGGGTGGGCGGACGACGCTGCTCACGACGCATTACATGGATGAGGCCGAACGATTGTGCGATCGGGTCGCGGTTGTGGATCGCGGAAAGGTGATCGCGGTCGGTTCGCCGGCGGAGCTGATTCAGCGGATTGGCGGCGACCATGTGATCCAATTTGCCCTCAAGAATTCGAACGACTCCGCAGAATCACATGTTGAGCTTTTTTCGAAATTGCCAAGCGTGCAGGCGTGCCACGTTGAAGCGGATGGCTTCGCTCTGACAGTTTCCGCGCCGCACGAGTGCATTCCCGCGCTGGTCGAGCGACTGGGAGCGAATCGTTTGCAACTGGGACGACTGACGACGCGAAACGTGAGCCTTGAGGATGTTTTTGTGAGCCTGACAGGGCGACGCCTCACGGCCGAAGAGCTGGCGGACAAAGCACCATGAGCGAGAGCCAGACAATCGAGAATGCGGCGGACGGGATGCGCGGGCTGAAGCCCGCCGCTCAGAGACATTCAACCGGACGTGCAAGTCCATTGGGGCAGCTTTTTCTGGCGCGGATGCGGATGTTCTATCGCGCGCCGGAGGCCATCTTTTGGACGTATGGGTTTCCGATTTTGCTAACGATCGGACTTGGCGTTGCGTTTCGCGCCAAGGGTGTCGAGAAGGTCACGGTCGCGATTGAAGATGCCGCGCCGCTGGCACAAGTTCGCGCGTCGCTGGAGAAAGATCCTGGGATCAAGGCAAAAGTCGGCACGGCCTCTCAATGCGCGGATTGGATTCGCAAGGGTGAGGCTATGCTCGCAGTGATCAATGCCGACGGCGTGGAATATCGATTCGATCCCACTCGTCCGGATGCGTCGCTGGCGCGATTGAAAGTTGACGACGTGATTCAACGCGGTGCGGGGCGGCCGGATGCGGTCCATGTGACTGATATGACGGCGACTGCGCCTGGTGCGCGTTACATTGATTTTCTTGTGCCCGGATTGCTTGGTATGAATCTGATGGGTGGCGGATTGTGGGGAATCGGGTTTGTCATTGTGGACATGCGCATTCGCAAGCTGCTCAAGCGGCTGATTGCGACGCCGATGCGGAAGCGGGATTTCTTTTTTTCGGTCCTTGGGGCGCGAATGGCGTTCATGGTGCCGGAGATGATTTTGCTGCTCCTCACGGGCCGACTGCTTTTCGGAGTCGCGGTCGCGGGAAGCGCGTTTAATATTGCCGTGGTCATCGCAGTGGGGGCCGTCAGCTTCGCGGGGCTTGGCCTGCTGGCTGCGAGCCGCGCCGACAAGCTCGAAACGATCACGGGACTCATGAATGTAATCATGCTGCCGATGTGGATTTTTTCGGGAGTATTCTTCGCGGCCTCGAGGTTTCCTGACGCGATTCAGCCGTTCATTCAGGCCCTTCCGCTCACGCAGCTCAATAACGCCTTGCGGGCGGTGATTTCAGACGGCGCGTCGCTTTCGTCGCAGTGGATGCCGCTGACGATTCTCGCGGCGTATGGAACGGTTTCATTCCTGCTCGCGCTGCGAATATTTCGGTGGACGTGACGTGAAATTCGTCGATGCAGGATTCAGCGAAAGTACGCCTTCAAGACGTATTCGTGCATCATGCGTTGGGTGTTGAAGAATGAGCCGTTGATGGAGATGCAGTGTCGCATGATGTCGATGTAGGCGTTGCGGTCGTGGTAGTACATGGGAAGGATGACGTTTTCGAGCTTGCGGTACAAGCTGGTGGCATCCCTGGTGTCATCCGGTGCCTGGGCCATGCCGTGTTCGTCTTCGCCGATGGCCCAACCGGTGATGTTTTCGATCCATCCTTCGACCCACCAGCCGTCGAGGATGCTCAGCGAGGGCACGCCGTTCAGAGCGGCCTTCATTCCGCTGGTGCCGGAGGCTTCGAGCGGCGGTCGCGGTGTGTTCAGCCACAAATCCGCCCCGGATGTGAGGAGCTTCCCCACTTCCATGTCGTAGTTTTCGAGGTAGGTGATTCGGACGTGATCGCGAAGGGCGTTCTTGGCCTGGTAGATTTGCTGCAAGAGTTCCTTGCCGGGTTGATCGTGCGGATGGGCCTTGCCGGCGAAGACAATCTGAAACGCTCCAACGGTTTTGGCGATTTGGCGAAGCCATTCGATATCCTGGAAGAGCAGTGTGTGGCGTTTGTAGGTCGCGACCCGCCGGGCGAATCCAATGGTGAAGATATCCACATCAAATCCGGCATTGGTTTCCCGGTTCACGTGGTGGATGAGGTATTCCTTTGTCCTGCGATGGGCGGTGAGCACGTCCGAGCGCGGAATGCTTTCGGCTGCGCGAAGGCTCAGGCTGTCGGCGCGCCAACCCGGAAGGTGCTTGTCGAACAATTCCTGAAACGACGGCGAGGTCCAGGTGACGGCGTGAACGCCGTTGGTGACGGCCTCCACGCGGCGTCCTGAGAACATTTGCGTGGCGACTTCCGCGTGGCGTTTTGCGACGCCATTGACGAATCGACTGAGGTTCAGGGCGAGATAGGTCATGTTCAGCGCGCCGTCGGATTCGAAAAGGCGAGGATTCGCGAGTGCTCGTTTGTCACCGAGCACGTGCCGCACCATGTCCATGGGGAATTTGTCATGGCCGGCGGGCACAGGTGTGTGCGTGGTGAAGACGCAACGCTTGTGGACGGATTCGATGTCCGCAGCGGAGGCTTCCACGTGATTTTCCGCCTTGAGTCGCTCGTCGAGGAGTTCGAGGGCGAGAAACGCGGCGTGGCCTTCATTCATGTGGAATCGTTCGATGCTGTCATGTCCCACGGCGCGGAGCATGCGCAGGCCACCGATGCCGAGGACCACTTCCTGGCAAATTCGGTAGTGAGCGTCGCCACCATACAGGTAATGAGTGACGGTGCGATCCCAATCGCTGTTCTCCGGTAGGTCCGTGTCAAGCAGATAGATGGGGACGACATGGCCGGTGACGCCGACGATGTCCTTCTTCCACGCGCGAATTTGGACGACGCGTCCTTCGATGTCGACCTGAACGCGTCCGGGCAGCTCCTCGAGAAAATCCTCAAGTACCCATAGGGCGGGTTCTTCGCGCTGCCATCCGGATTCATCAAGCCGCTGGAAGAAATATCCCTTGCGATGAACGAGCGTGATTGCGGCCATGGGCACGCCGAGATCGGCCGCGGATCGGACGGTGTCACCGGCGAGCACGCCGAGCCCCCCACTGTAGGTGGGGATGGCGGTCTCCAGACCGATTTCCATTGAGAAGTATGCGATGCGTCGATCGCTGCTCATAAAGGTCACTTCAGGTCGATGCACGCCGGCTCCTGGCCACGAAACGAATGCGCGGCGGTCAGGTTCTCGCGGCGTGCGCGCGGGAACCCCCGCGTTTCATCGGCATTCGAATGTCAGAGTCTGAAATCGGTGAAAGAGCGCCCACGAAGCGTCTGAATCAGCCACGCAAGGCTGATAACGCTTCGATTCGTTCCCAGGCGAGAAGATTTCACAAGTCGCCTTAACGTGCCATTCGTCATTGCGAGGCCAAGGACCGACTACTTATCATCCTTCTTCTTGGACTTACCCTTCGTAGGCTCACCGGATCGATCGTCATCGTCGTCGCGGTCCTTCTCGCGATCCGGCGGACGTTTTTCCGACGGTTCTTTCTTCATTTGTGAGGGCAGCTCCGTGGGCCTCGGTGTCGTTGGAGGCATCGGCTCCGGTGGCTTTCGCGCCGGCGGCGGAGTAGACTCCGGGGATTTCTTCACAGGCGGTAGTGGTTCCACAGGCTTCTTCATTTCGCCGGGTGGCGGCTCAGTCGGTTTCTTTGCTGGTGGAGTCATTGGCTCGGCCGGTTTCGGTTCAACAGGCCTTGGAGGCAGCGGCTTCGCATCCGCCGGCTTCGGCTCGATGGAGCGCGGTTCGGTGGGAGTCGGTCGGGTCGGCGATGGCGGCTCGACGGATTTCTTCTCGGTCGGTGTCGGCGGCAATGGACGCGGAGTCACGGGCTGTGGCGCGGGATGCGAAGGCACCCCTGACGGTGGAAGTGTCGGGCGTGACTTTGCAACCTCGGGTTGCGGCGGCGGGGCATGCTCCGGCGCCTGGGCGACATCTTTTTTGACTGCAACCGGCGAGGCCGGGAGTTTTGCTTTTACCGGCGTCGCAACTACTCCTGGAGCGGCAGCAGGCTTGGGTATTTCCTTGGATTCGATCGCGTTCCTTTCCGTGCGAGCCTTCTTGACTTCCTGCGTGTGATTCACGAGCGCTTCGCGTTCGGCCGTCGCGACCACATGGAACTTGAAGAGCTGATTCTCACGGGCGGTGACTTTCGTCAGTGGCTGAGCAACGACCAAGTGATGTTCTGCGATCTCAGGCCGCGCAACCAGATTCACCTGCAGGGAGAGCGTTCGAGGTGGGCGGGCTTCCACGTGCTGTACGCGGAAAAAGAAATTCTCTTCGAGGTGGTGATGCCATTCGAGATCCTCGCGATGCACCCAGCTGCGATGCACGTAAATCGGATCATACGCGACGCCACGAGCCGCGACCGCGAACCAGGGATAGATACCCACATCGGCGTAATTTGTCGAGTAATAGTCGCCAAAGTAATAGTGATGATATCGCGGGCGCAGGAAGAGGTGATCAGTGAAAATCGCCATGTCAATCACTGTGGACGGCGTGTACGCCAACGGCACGGATCGTGCGGCTGCGGTCACGTAGACAGGCGCGAAGAGTATGCCGCGCCGGGCTGTCGTGTAGTCCCAATAACCATCGACGAAGAGATAGCCTTGCGGAGCGGCGACGTAATGGGCCGGAACCCATTCCCAATTGGGATTGGCGGGAATCCAGCGGCCGGCTCGCCATGCGTATCGGCCGTCGTCCCATAGCCATGAACCCGGCACCCAGACGACATCCGGCGCGGGCGTCGAACCCGGCGGCGCGACTTCCGGATTTGCGGGCGGAGGAGGAAGGTATGTGACTTCGTCGAGATTGGCGTCGGCCCAGAATCCGGCGGTCCAGGAGTAGCCTCGCGGACCTTGATGCCAATAGCCTGACACATATTGCCGGCCCGGCGGAACCGCCCGCCAGACGCCGCTGACCCACAGGTAATCGTTGCGATCCTCATCCCATCCCCAGTATCCGGGGATCCAGGTGACGTTCGCGGCGTCAGGGGCTTCGCGCGGCGGGAGTTCATCAATTGGATCGGGCGGCGGAATGGGGGCCACAACTTCCGGCTCGGAGTTGTCATACACGACGGTTTCGGCGAAGGCTTCGTGGACCGGCCCGCGGGTGAGCACTTCGACGTTCGTGTTTTCGAAGCGGACAACTTCGTCTTGCGCGATGACGAATTGGCTGGCCGCGCTTACGGTAGCGACCGCGCACATGCTGCAAATGAATTTCTTGTGAAGACTCATAAGTTCTTATCTCCGTCCATTCAAGGAATCTCGTTGCGGTTTCTCTGAAACCTCGGCTCGAAAAAGCAATTCTACCCCTGATCTTTTATGCCGGAGGCCCGCTGTTGTTTCAACAAATCTCGGATTTCCGTGAGCAACTCTTGATCCTTCGAAAGCGAGGGTGCTTTCGCGGCCTCTTTTTCGCCACGCACGCGACTGAGCCAGCCGAAAAATTTCACGATAAATACAAAAACGGCGAGGGAAACAAGGACAAAATTCAGCAGTTCCGCGAGAAACAAACCGTAATGGATTTGCTTTCCCGCGATGCCGAAGCTCCAAGCGGTGAATCCCACGTCTCCGGGAAGAATCAAACTGATCGTGGGCATGATCACGTGGTCAACCAGCGAGCTGACTACCTTTCCGAACGCTGTTCCAATGACCACGCCGACGGCCAGGTCAATGACGTTACCCTTGAACGCGAAATTCTTGAACTCCTCCAGAAAGGAATGAAGTTTCGGTTCAAGAGATTTCAATTTTTGATTCATGGGGCTTCCGTGCCGAAAATCAGATTCCAATCCTAAAGACAATGGGCGTCATTCTTGGTTAGCACGCATCCGGGATTGCAACATGATGGAGGATAATGGTGGTGGTGTCCAGAATGGCGCTCAAATCGCGCACGCGACCCCCGGAAGGGGGTCGAGGATTGTGGCCACAGGTGCAGGCTCGCAACGCGAGACAAACCCGTGGAAGCCGAGCCTAGAAAGAACAATCCGCCCTCCGTTGCCGCGAGGATCGCGGCAACGGAGGGCGGACAAGAGGGGTCATACGATCTGACCATTTCCACGGGTTCGCTCCACTCACCCGTGGCAACAGTCCTCCGCTCCTGCGGAGCGGAAAAGTAGTCTACAACCCCGGCGACTCTTTCTTAGATTCCTGCGCCGGTGTCGGTTGGACGCGATCGCCGCGGACGTTTAATTCCACCGGTGTCGGGAGGATGTCTTTGATTTCTTCCAGCACAGTTTTCTTGTTGCCGACCAGAATGACCACGCCGTTGTCGTAAGGCAGCGCGGGCTTGGCGAGCTTGTTCAATTCGCCCGCCGAAACCGACTGCATGGCCGTCATGTCCGACGCCAGCGTTTCAAACGGAACGCCCCCGATCAATCGTTGAGAGGCCTCAGCGAGTATCCCCGAGAGTCCTTCGAATGAATGCACCACTTCGGTGCGAAGCTGTTCGCGGGCCTTGAGCGTTTCATCCTCGGTGATATCGCCGGACCGGATGCGAGCGAATTCGCCAAGGAATTCCGCGACGCTTTCGCCGGTGACGTCGGCGCGAACGCTGGATCGAGCGATGGCGTAACCGATCGCAGGGTGCATGGCGAAATCCGATCGCGCGCCGTAAGTGTAGCCATGCTCCTCGCGAAGATTGAGATTCAGGCGGCTGGTGAAGCTGCCGCCGAGCATAGTATTGAGCAATTCATATTTCACGCGGTTGTCGTCGGCGAACTTCACGCCGGGCATCATGAAATAAACCACGGTCTGCACCGCATCCGGCCGATTGACCAGAATCGTGCGAAGCGGCTCGCCCTTGGGCGGAGTCGGCTCGACCTTCGCGGCGGCCTTACCCTCCTGCTTCCAATCACCGAAGAGCTTGTCGAGCGTTTGCTGAACTTCGCCCTGCGATATGTCACCGGCCACGAGAATCGTCGCAAGTTCGGGCCGTACGATGCTGCGATATTGCTCTTTCACGTCATCGAGGGTGAGTTTTGTGACGGAGTCGGTCGTGCCGGAGCTGGGCCAGGCGTAGGGGTGCGAATCGCCGAAGAACACGCGGGCGGCCACTCGCGCCGCGACGATATTTGGCTGCTCTTCCTGTTGCTTGAGTGATTCGAGGTGCAGGCGCTTGACGCGGTCCCATTCTTTTTGGTCGAAGCGCGGCTTGCGAAGGCTATCGGCGGCGAGTCCGGCAGCCTTTTCGAAATTGCGTTTAAGCACGACGAGGTTGACGGAGAGCGAATCCTGATCCGCGCCGGTTCCGAATTCCGCACCCAGCGATTGCATGGCGTCGCCGAATTTCAGGGCGTCGAGTTCGCCCGCGCCTTCATCGAGCATGTTCGCGGCCAGCGAAACCGCGCCGGCCTTGGGGATTTCGCCAAGCACGCCGCCGGTCTTGAAGATCACTTCCATCGCCACCATGGGCAGCTCGCTCTTCTGCCAGAGCATCACGGGGATTCCGCCGGCGAGCTTGAATGTCTCCGGCTTGGGCGGCGTGAAAGGCCTGGTGGCGAGGGAATCGGGCTCTTTGTCGCGTGGCGTTTGATCGCGTTCAGGGGCCTCGGGCATGACGCGCATGACCACGCGGGCACCTGGCGTGATGACTTGTTTGGACCATTTCGTGACGGCTTCCACCGTCGCGTTGCGGTAGCGATCGAGGTCGCGCTTGAAGGAATTCGGTTCGTTCCAGAAGAAATCGTACTCGTTGAGCCGATCGGCTTTTCGCTCGACGCTCTGCAATGAGCGGAGCATGTTCAGCTCCATGGTGGCCTTATGCTGCTCGAGCTCGGCCTTGGTCGGACCATCGGCGACGAACTTGGCGAGTTCCTCGTCAACGGTCTTTTCGACTTTGACGAGATCGGTTCCGGCGGGAACGAGAACATCAACGCGGAAGGTCGAGCCGAGCATGCCCGAATCCTGATAGGCATGCACGGAGGTTGCGATTTTGTCGTCATAGACGAGGCGCTTGTAGAGCCGGCTGGTTTTACCTTCACTGAGCACTGCGGCCGCGAGGTCCATTTCCGCATCGCCTTCGGCGAATTGGGCCGGGCTGTGATAGCACATCGCCACCATCGGCAATTGCACCTTGTCCACGGTGACGGCGCGATATTCGCGATCGAGCTTCACAAGTTGCGGTTTGGCGTGCGGCGGCTCAACGCCTCCGGGCAAAGTGCCGAATAGTTGCGCGACGAGCGGCTTGATCACTTTGGAGTCGAAGTCGCCGGCCACCACCAACGTCGCATTCCTTGGCAGATAAAACGTGGCGAAGAAATTCTTGACGTCGGGCAGCGTGGCGGCCTCAAGGTCTTCGTGCGTGCCGATCGTGGGAATGTGATAGGGGTGGCCCGGCGGGTACATCATTTCTTCGATCTGGAGTTCGGCTTTTCCGTACGGTCGATTCTCGTAACTCTGGCGGCGCTCGTTGCGAACGATGTCGCGCTGCTTGTCGAGCTTTTCCTGATCCATGGTGCGGGCGAGGTCTTCGAGGCG
>JACQFE010000011.1 GCA_016200265.1 Planctomycetota bacterium
CAACACGTTGACCCGCAAAAAGGAGCCATTTGAGCCGGTCAAGTCCGGCCAAGTCGGCATTTATCTTTGTGGGCCTACGGTCTACAAACCCAGTCACATCGGCCACGCCGTCGGGCCGATCATTTTCGACGCGATCAAGCGCTATCTCGTTTTTCGCGGATTCAAAGTCACGTGGGTCGTGAACATCACCGACGTGGACGACAAGCTCATCATCGAAGCGGCTAAACAGGGCATTACGACGCAGGCGCTCGCGGAGCGCGTTACGGCTGACTACCTCGCGGCGATGAAGAAGCTCCATGTGACGGGCATCGATCTCATGCCGAAGGCGTCCGATCACATCGGCGACATCGTAGACATTATTCAAAGACTTATCGACAAAGGCTGCGCCTACGCTTCAGGCGGCGACGTGTATTTCGATGTGGCCAAGGATGCTGATTACGGCAAGCTGTCCAATCGTCGTGTCGAAGAGCAGGAGGGTCAGCGCGATCTGCAAAGCGGCGATAAGCGAAATGCCGGCGATTTCGCCTTATGGAAGGCTGCGAAAGCGGAGGAGCCCGACGAGGTCAAATACGATTCACCGTGGGGCAAGGGTCGCCCCGGCTGGCACATCGAGTGCTCCGCAATGGCGTCGCGATATCTCGGCGAGACCTTCGATATCCACGGCGGCGGAATGGACCTCATTTTTCCGCACCACGAAAATGAGATCGCTCAATCCGAATCCGCGAATGACAAACCGTTCGCGAAATACTGGCTGCACAATGGACTGACCCGCGTCAACACCAAGAAAGTGTCAAAGTCTGACACCAGTCCGGAGATGGTCGCGGCGCTCGCGAAAATGACGCTGCACAATCTGCTCGCGGCTCAGTCCGGCGAATTGATCCGCTTTTTTGTGCTCAGCACGCACTACCGCCGCCCGATCGAATTCTCCGATGAGGAGATCGAAAGCAAGAAAAAGGGCCTCGACACGTTCTATCGCCTGTTCGAACGTATCGAGCGTGTCTGCGGCCAATCGGCATACGCGGCTGCCTCAGGCTTCCCTCCTCTACGAGGGGGGACACAGGGGGGTGCGGAGTCTGCGAGCCGTGACCGTGAGGGAGCGGGTCTCCCCCCTTTCCAAGGGGGGATAACGGGGGGTACGTCGTTACTTGCCTCCGCGTGTGGCGAATACGCGTCGATGTTCACCCAGGCCATGGACGAAGACTTCAACACCGCCGGGGCGATCGCGGCCTTGTTCGAATTCGCGACGGCCACCAACCGCTTCATCGAAGAATCAGGACTCGATGGTGGCACGGCGAAGGCAGCATCCGGCACAAGTAAACAGGATGCGATCACGGCTACAGGTCAGCTAATCGCCCTCGGACGCTTGATCGGTCTTTTCATCCAGCCGCCGCAAAAACCGTCGGCTGCTGATGACGGCACGGCCGGCAAGGCCATGAGCGTGCTCATCAAGATTCGCCAGCACCTTCGCAAGAAAAAGGATTTTGAGACGGCCGATCTCATTCGCACGCTTCTCACGGAACAGAGAATCACCCTCGAAGATCGCGCGGATGGTACGACCTGGCGGGCGGATTAGGCAAGTGGTCCCACGATTTTTCTGAGCCGTGGCATTTATGCTACGGGTAACCCGCCCCGTAAACGGGACGGCTCAGGTTAACGAAACGGAGACTCTATGTCGCAGTCCACGGACGTGATGGAAAAAATAGTGGCCCTTTGTCGGCGGCGCGGATTCATTTTCGGCAGCAGCGAGATTTATGGCGGCATCGGCGGCTTTTGGGATTACGGCCCGCTGGGCTGCGAGCTGAAGCGCAACATCAAGGAGGCCTGGTGGAGCGACATGGTCCGCAATCCGCCGATCGGCCCCAAGGGCGTCGAGTTTCAAATGGTCGGCGTGGACTGCTCGATCATCATGAACCCGAAAGTGTGGGAAGCGAGCGGGCACGTCGGTGGATTCAGCGATCCGATGCGAGACTGCAAAGAATGCAAACTGCGGTATCGCAGCGACTACCTGATTAAGATTTTCCTGGTGCAAGTAGATGAGATTCCGAAGGAATCCACGATCCATTCTGCGCTTGACAAGATCGCAGGGAAAACCGCGGCTGTTAGTTTGTTAGTTGATGCGGCTCCCGGAACATCAGCGGCAGACCACGGCCCAGCTATAAAACGCGCAATGGGGGCTAGGAAGGTGCAGATCGTCACCATCCCGCAATCAGATATGCCGCCCTTTTCTCTGATATATTGGATCATTGACGGAAAAAACTATTTCATGCCATCGCAGTATGTTGGCACGAGTATGAAGGACATGCTCAATTGTCCCAATTGCGGCGGTGAATTGACAGACCCGCGTGCGTTCAATCTGATGTTTCAAACTTACGTTGGCGCGCTTCAAGAGGCATCGAATATTGCTTATCTTCGTCCCGAAACCGCGCAAGGCATCTTCGCCAATTTCAAGAACGTGATGGATTCGTCGCGAGTGAAGATTCCCTTCGGCATTGCTCAGATGGGCAAGGCCTTTCGCAACGAGATCAATCCGCGAAATTACACCTTCCGCTCGCGGGAATTCGAGCAGATGGAGATCGAGTTCTTCTGCAAGGGCGACGAATTTTGCAAGGCCGGTGAGGTCACGCCGATCGAGTGGTGGGAGTTTTGGCGCGACGTGCGGATCAACTGGTACAAGAGCCTGGGGCTAAAGAGCGAGCATCTTCGCCCGCGAAATCAGACCAAGGAAGAGCTGGCCCACTACAGCAAGGCCTGCACGGACATCGAATATCTGTTTCCGTTTTCGGATGAGCCGCAGGAGCTGGAGGGCGTGGCCCATCGCGGCACGTTCGATCTCACGCAACATCAGACGCACAGCGGCAAGGACATGACGTACTTCGATGATGAGACGCGCGAGCGGTTCACGCCCACGGTGATCGAGCCGTCAGCCGGTGCGGATCGGTTCACGCTGGCCGTGATCTGCGAGGCGTATTCGTATGATGAATCGCGGGCGTCGCCGGAGTTCATGCGCTTTCATCCGCGATTGGCCCCGATCAAGGCGGCCGTGTTTCCGCTCGTCGCGAAGGACGGCCTGCCGGAAATCGCCGAGCCGATCTATCGCGAGATCAAGAAGCACTTCCCGGCCCAGTACGACGCCAAGCAATCGATCGGCAAGCGCTACGCCCGCATGGACGAGGCCGGTACGCCGTTTTGCTTCACCATCGACGGCCAATCGAAAGAGGATAGCACGGTGACGGTTCGCAATCGCGACGACGCCTCGCAGATTCGGATCGACAAGTCGCGGTGTTTGGAATACCTGCGTGAGCAATTGCGGCTGTAGGTAATTATGTCATGCGTTGGCGCACGCAAACTGATCTTCGCAGGCTGGCCAAACGGCAACGGGGCATCATTTGGCTTATAGCAGCGTCGATCTTGGCCCAAGCAATAGTTTTTTCTATTCCAGCAACTCAGACGCCGTCAATCACGTTGATGCTGGCGTATTTCCAAACGCTGGTGAGCATCCTTATCGGTGTTGGGGTCATTCGTGCGTTGATCGCGCAAGGAAACAACATCATTGCCATCGCGCTGTGCAGCCTTCTCGCCTTCGCGCCAAGCGGAAACATCCTACTCTTGATAATGGTAAGCATCAGCGTCACCGGAACACTGCGTCAAGCCGGGATTCGAGTCGGATTCATGGGTGCGAAGGATGATGAGGTTCTTCGGGCGCTGAATCCGATGCTTTGTCGCGGTTGTGGATACGATCTAACGGGAAACGTGAGCGGTCGGTGTCCCGAATGCGGACGCGACGTGCCACCGATGGCTTCGATGATCGAGGCTACACCGTTGTGACTGTTTTCAGAGCCGTGCGGATTTCAGTGAGCAGTTGATCGACTTTGAAAGGTTTGAAAAGGACGGCGGAGAGACCTTCGCGGCGGGCGCGGATGATCGAATGATTCGGATCGTAGCCAAAACCCGTGGTGAGGATGACCGGGGTCGCCGGATTGACCTGCTTGGCCGCGGCGAAGACTTCATAGCCGCTCTTTAGCGGCATCTTGATATCGCTGAGCACCAGATCGAATGACGGCGTGGTGCGAATCAATTCGATGGCGGCCTCACCGTCGGAAACCGCACTTACCTCAACACCGTAGCCAGTAAGCACGTCGCGCACCGTTTCGCGAATGATTTCTTCGTCATCGGCTAGCAGGATTCGCCGGCCGTCGAGAACGGGATCGCCTCGTTTCGACGGTGTCGAACGGGCGGAAATCACGCCGGGACGCTCGCTGGCCATCTCTTGTGCGCTTTCTCGAATTTTCTGCACATGATCCGAGACCGCCCGCAGTCGATGCCGCAAGTCGTCATGGCCGATGTAGTCCTCGACCAGACTTTCGATTTCCGTCGAAATGTCGTTGAGCGAGCCGGTGATCTCTCCCATCATTCCTTTGGCGACGCGACAGGTCGTGGTTTGTCGTTCATTGGCGAGAAGTTGAAGGAAGTGAAGGGCGAGGGCGACGTAGCGGCAGAAAATTTCGGCGAATTGCCGATCGTCTTCGTTAAACGCCGCGAGCGTCGTGCTTTCAAAATTGGCCACGCCGATGACTCGATCGTGCAGAAACATCGGCACGGTGAGCGACGACTTCGCTCCATCGACGCCCTTCAAATAGCGGGCGTCGCGCATGACGTCAGGACAGATGTAGCTGCGCCCCTTCACGGCAACATACCCGCTAATTCCGTTGCGATCCGCCTCCGCGCGAACATCCAGTTCGGCGCAATCCGTGTGCGCGCTTGCCAGAACGACCTCGAGTTTGTTGGTCGCCCGGTCGAGCACGCGAATCTCGAAATGATCAAAATTCAGCAAATCTCTCGTGAATCGAAGCAATTTTTGCTCAATGAGCGAGAGTCGTTCCTGGGGATCGAGGCGGGAGAATTGTTCGGCGTCGAGGCTTAGGAGCTCTCGACCGGCTTGATCAATCGCTTCGAGTTTGTCCTGCATCCGTCCGGTAAATGTCATATCACGAAGGACGAGAGCCACATGACTAGCGCTGCCGTCGCCACGTGCGATCGGAGTGGCCGTCGCATCGAAATGAAGATCGCCGCTCAGCCGAAAATGCGCGTGGCGGACTCGGGCCTTTTTTGCACTCGATTCATCGTCAATTTCGCAGCCCGCTCCCTTGGCCGTCTCGATACAAAAATCAGAGGCCCGCGTTCGGGCCTCCAGGGGTAGTTTCTGAAATTGTTCGTTCGACCATTCAATTTGGCCGAACCGATCCGTCACGCATCCCGGCGAATCCATGGCCAGCAGGATCGCGGATGTCTGTTCGATGGACGGTTCGCCGGATTTCGGGAGCAGCGAACTCGACGGAAGGATAACGAGATCAATCGCCCGATGTCGAACGAGATTCAGCGCTTCATCGACGCTGTGGACATGTTCGGCCCGCGCGTTGACATCGAGCCATTGCACGAGTTCGTCAGTGTGTGGGCTCTCGCCGACTACAACGACAGACAAGAGCGGTGTTCGACTTTTCGTCGTCATGTGCACTTCGCACCCGCATTCGCCCCCTCGTCGAATTCTAGGCACAAGCAAGAGGGCATGTTTGGCCTATCGGCTCGAAAGGAGCTAATTTAGCATCTCCGGGGGAAAATCGGAAGGGGATTTGATGAAAAAGCCACAAATCGGCTTGGCGCCACGAATATGCGTGACTCACGTTCAGCGGTTTGAAATGACCGGATCTCGCGTGGTGTGCGTCGGACGGGCTTGTGGGAAGGCGGAACTTTCGGACATTGTTTCACTGTCTTTTCGGCTCCCTGGACCCCATACCCGCGTCTCGTTACCGGCCAATATGCGTCGAATATTGGCCCGATGTCGTACGACGACCATCACCGCTGCGAGCAAAGCAAACGCGAGCATCGGCCAACGCTGCGCCAATGATCGCCCATTGGACGGGCCCAATATGAAACAAAAAACAGGAAAAAGGATCGCCGCGCAAAGCGATCCGACAGAACTCATTCTCGTCGCGGCAAGACCGGCACACCAGACGAAAAATGAGGCGATCGCCGGCGCAGTGAGATCAGGATAAATACCCAAGGCCGCTCCCATCGAAGTGGACACACCCTTGCCGCCGCGAAACCCCAGATACATCGGATAGTTGTGGCCCAACACGCAGGCGATGCCCGTGAGCAACCAGCATACATCTCGCCACGTCGCGAATTCGCCTGATGGAACGACTTCTTTCAGAAGGTGGCCGGCAATGAGCGTGGGGATCAGGCCCTTGAGCATGTCCAGCAGGAACACCACGACGAACCATTGCCGACCGAGAAGCCGACCGACGTTCATGGCGCCGAGATTGCCGCTGCCGACTTTGCGGATGTCCACGCCCTTCAATTTTCCAACGAACAGCGCGAACGGGATGCCCCCGCAGAGATAGCCCGCGAGCCAGCATCCAATGGCCGTCGAAAGAAGGCTTAGCATCTCGCACCTCTGGTTCTCTTTTTGAGGTTCGGCAAGTGCCAGAGGCACGAAAGGCAATAGCCCGGCACGTGAGTGCCGGCGTTGCGTCGATTGACAACAAAGAAGTCCCGCAGGGACGGAAAAACTCTGTCGTGCCCGCCGGCGCTAATCGAATTAGTTAACAAGGAAACGGCTTTCTTCATGATTTCGAAATTCGGGATGGATGGTCCATCAATTCCGCATACAGTTCGAGCATTTGTTCCGTATGTCGGGCCATGCTTACTTTCTCGCGCACCTCGCGAGCCGCCTCCCCGACCGATTTTCGCAAATTTGCATCCGCGAGCATTTCGACAGTACTCGCCAGCATGTCCGCATTCGACGGATCGTCAAGAATGAATCCGTTCTTGCCGTTCTCGATCATTTCGCTCGCCCCGTCCCACGGAGTCGTCACCGCCGGCACGCCCGACGCCATGGCCTCAAGCACGACCCGACTGCACGGATCATAATAGGTCGGGTGCACGAGTACATCGGCGGCGTGATAAAATTGCTGGATTCGATTCGTCGAGCCCACGAATGTCAGTACGCTCTGGATTCCGAGCTGTTCGGCCAGTCGATGCCAGCGAGCGGTCTCGCCCCGGCCGATGAGCAATGATCGCACGGGTCGATGCAAACCCGGCTCTTTCCCGGTTCCCGCAACCTCTCGGTGCTTGAGAATCGAAAGCGCCCGCATCCATGTCTGCACGCCCTTGAGGCGGAAGTTGTGCGCCACCTGAAGCACGAGCAACTCTCTATCCTCAATTCCATATTCCTGGCGAACGCGAGCTCGATTCTCCGCCCGCTGTTCTGCCGTCGAATCATCCGCATTCACGCCGTTGTAAATCAGTCGAATGCGGTCGTCCGGCAGTCGATAATGCTCCTTCAATTGCCGCGCGACGTATTTGGAGATCGCGACAACGATGGGGCGATCGAACGCCGTGCTCGGGGATTCTTGGATTTCCTGTGACCGAGTTGGCATTGCCTCCCCCCTTGCCAAGGGGGGACCGTGGGGGGTAAATCTCGTCGTGCCGGGGCTCGACTCAACACCGCTGACGTGCGCGAACAACTCCCGCTCCTGCGCCAGCATGAACTGCTGTCGAAAATTCAACCGCCCCGTGAATCGCTTGATTTTTCGCGCGAACTCGTACTCGCGCAGTGCGACATTGCGTGCGATCGTTTCGGCTACTGTGCCGCCGCGAGGCTGGTAGATATCCGCCGACGGACACGGCGTGATGGCGTGGACGATGTCGAACGAGTTTTCGTGGAGCTTTTCTTCCACCTGCCGAACGAATGAGCCGCTGCCCAGCGCCCGCCCCAGTCGCGACGTATTGATCGAATGAACCTGCAACCCCGGCGCCGACGCGGGCCGGCTTCGCGTGAACAGATGAACCTCGACTCCGCGATCCATCAAATGATGCAGGAACTGAAGCGTGGACGTCTCCGCCCCTCCGCGCCACGCATCCATCCATTCAGATACAAGAGCGATTTTCAAATGGTGCCTACAGAATTTCGTGACCTACATGCACTAGACGGTTGACCAAGCAGATGTAAGGGGATGTTGCAATCGGCTTCATGAATGTGCGCTCACCGATGTTGTTGAGCAAATCTCCAACACGTGCCAAACCAAATAAAAAAGCGTGCCAACCACCAAGAAACGGAACTGCCAGATTGCCCATAGTTGGGCCCGATCGTTTTTGTCTACAACCAGCCGATCAAGTTCATCCAAACAGACAACGATCTTGTTTGGGTCGCTTCCCGCGATAGGATGGATGCCACCCTCGACACACAAACGGTCATGGTTCAAATGGAGAAGTGCTAGAATCCAATTTTGGCGGCGGCACCCGGCAAAAAAGCTTGACCCACACGATGCAACGGCACCACCAAGCGGAAGCAGACTTGCGCTTATACAATGATTTTTCGTATCATGCACAGCGAGTGCAATGGCCGATGCGGCTACGGCCATCAGCCAATAATCGTACTTCTCCTGCACCGAGTTGAGGCGGTTGAAGACCTGGGAACGAAGCTCTGTGTTATCCATTTCAGTACAATGCTCTCTTGGACTAGCTTGTGCGGATGCGCGTAAATCGGGCAGCGCATCATTCTACACGTTCCATATGGAGAAGGCGTCGGAAGTCATCCTCGGTGAGGACACGAATCGACAGTCCCTTTGCTATGAGCGTCTCGGCTTTGCGTTGCTTCGAGCTTTTCTCATGGCCCGCTAGCTTACGTACATCTTGGTTGCCGACGACTAGAAGCGTTGTTGTCTTGTTCACCGATTCCGCGACCGTGCAACCCGTGCCTGCGGCTATCTCGGCTGCTTCTCCTCGCGGAATTGACAACGTGCCGGTGAATACTAGCACCTCACCTGCTAACGGACCCTCGGGATTCCCATCTCTCGCGATTTGCTCTGATTCAGCGAATATAGGTTGGCGCACACGGACGAGCCAATCGCTTAGCGTCCTTCCGGTTTCGGCGACGGCACGCAAAACGATCTCCCCAGCAGCGCGTGCGTCTTCACGTGCGTCATGGTGCTTGAACACAATACCCAAGCTCTTCGCTAAGTTTCCCAAACCGTAACCGCTGCGCGCGCAAGCGGACCACGCGCGGCGAGCAACCTTTGCGCTGTCAAGCCAGTTGCAGTTTAGGACTGGTAATTTGTATTTTTCGGCCGCCCGTGCGAGCGACAACCGGTCGAAGCCCGTGTGGCAGACAACAATCTCAGCGTTCAGAGATTCTTGCAACTTGTTGAACAAGTTCGGAAGCGTCGGCTCATGCCGCACTTTATCGTTCGTGATCCCGTGAATCGCGATATTCACTGGGTCAAAATCGTCTTCGGGATTCACGAACCAGCCCGACGTTTCTACAGGCAAGCTGTCATGGAATTTCGCTATTCCAATTTGACAAATACTCGCAAGGTCGGCGTTTGCTGTTTCGACATCGATAGCGACAAATTTCACTTAGTCGCCTCCTCGCCCTTCTGCTTCTGCGCCATTTGAATAGCCTAATCTTCTCCGTACAAACGTCAACATGTTTCAACGCGGCATTCGCTAAGGGAATTCATATGCTAAGTTTTCGCCTTCGGGCCGCATCATGCCGGGCGATCGAAAGTGTCTTACCAATCACGCGATAGGCAAGGCGGCGGGCGGGGGTATTCAAATTGGAAAGTGAGAGATATTCCTTCAGCCAGCGGAGTCGATCCGTGCGAGTGATCAGCGGCGATGGGGCGGAATAATTGAGGGCCGCGAGGTCTTTGATGATCCATCGCTCGCGAAAATATCGCGGTCGCAGGACGCGCTGCAAGTCAATCAAGTGCAGGCTGGTTTGGTCGTTTGCTTGGGCATCAAAAAAAATATGCGATAAGTAGAGATCGCGATGGACAAATCCGGCGGCGTGAAATCGAGCGATAAGCGCGGCCAGCGGGGGAATCAAACGCCAGATAAGAGCCCGACTCACGGCGTTTGATACGGCAAGTTCTTTCTCCAAGGATTGTCCAGGAACTTCCGCAATCACAATCGCGCTGCGAACTTCGCACGTGCCGTCGAATTGTTCGCCCAGCGCTATCGGCGTGGCACATGGAATCCCCGAGGCCTTCAACTCATTCAGCCAGTGCCATTCGATGCCGGCCAGCGATTTCGCACCGGATTGTGAGCGAGCAATCTCGCGTCGCGCCTGTCGCGGAGCATGATCGTACCGCTTGAGATAACAGATGCGCGTCGCGTCGTCGTCGCGCAAGTTGATTCGCAAGCGTTCGCGCCAGTGATCCAAACCCGGTTTCCTCAACGCTTTGTTCGCATCATCTCCTCTGCTTTCGCGCAATTCAAATAACGTCGCGACATCCGTCAGATTGTTCTCGCGCATCAGTGATTCAAATTCGGGTTGCACAATCAAATCGTTCAGCAGGATGAAACTCTCGGAGCTTGTGTGAACGGGCGGAGCGGTCATCGTGCCGCGCTCGCAGGACGCCGCGACGCCAGCAAGTCGCGAGCGGCCTCGACCACCATGTCCACCGTCACGTCGGTCATGCAGCGATGATGACCGAGCGGACAGATTTTCTGCTGACACGGTCCGCAATCAATATTCACGCGAACGATTCGCTCATTCTCATGGCTTGTGGCCGTCCAATCGGGATGGGTCGGGCCAAAGATCGTGACAACCGGCACGTTGAGTGCTTTCGCGAAGTGCCGTGGCCCGGCGTCGTTGCAAATGAGCAAATCGCAGCGCTGGATGAGCGATTTCAACTGTCCGAGCGTGAGCAGTGGGGCATCGAGCACGTGGCTGTCGCGATGAGTCGCGCGTCCGATTTCACGAGCAATCGATTCCTCGCCCGGGCCGCATGTGATGACAATCGCCGCATCATCTTCTTCGACGAGCCGATTCGCGGCCGCGGAAAATCGATCCGGCGGCCAGCATTTCGACGCCCCAAATTTCGCGCCTGGACTCAGTACGACCAATGGGTGCTTATCGGCGATGCCCATGGTGCGCAGTCGCGCTTCGACCGTCGTATCATCGTCAGGCGTCGTGAATAGTTCCAACCTATCGCCCGGCCGCTCGCAGCCGATCGATTCCACGAGGTCGGCGTAATAGTGAACCATCGGCATGGGAATGAACGCGCCCGGCGATCGCGGCAAATGCTTTCCGACCATGACCGGTGCGTGCGGGCCGGAGGGCTTCGTCGAGCAATCGCAGTCCGCGCCGTACCAATGGTGAGATGGATGACAGTTTCCGGATACGCCGGAGCACTTGTAGCGTGGGTCTTGCTCCTGGTATTTGTAGGGTGGGCCGTGCCCACCTTCTGCGCTAACCCCCCTTGATCCCCCCTTGGTAAGGGGGGAGTCGCCATTACCGATCCGATGATTATCCCCTTGAATGTGATAAATGCTTCGACGACGATTTTTCACCGGAACTCGATCAGTAAGTAACCAACCGCGGCTATCGCGATGGTATCCGATGCGTCGGGGAATCCGCGCCGCCCACGCGGTGAATGCCGAACGAAATGAATTGGGAAATAGAATCGCGCAATCGAATTGGCGGTTGCGAAGCTCCTTGATGAATCGCCGATACTCGTTCGAAAATATGGATCGCCGCCGCTTGTCAGGCCATTCCAACATACCATCCATCCAGTCGCCGCCGCGCACGAGCTCGCGCAAATTCGGCTCCATCAGAAACGTAATCCGGGACTCGCGAAATCGGTTTCGAATGGCCCGCAACGCCGGCGTGGCCATCACAAAATCGCCCACCCACGTCGGAAGAATGACGAGAATACGAAGTGGATCACTCTCAAAATGGAAGCGCGCCTCAGGCATGAAGGGCATTCTACCTTGCTGCTCCGCATACCCAAGCGCGTTTAACTATTGATCAGCCAAATGAGAGGATATGCGACAATCGGAGCCGCAAGAATTGCAATAATTTGGGCCGCGATGGCAACACCGAAACTATGAGGCATCTTGAGGTGGTATTTGTAGGCGCACCTCAAGGACCAAACTACATGCAGAATCACCAATACTCCGGCAAAAAAATAGACTTCGTCGGCGGTATTCGCTCCATATCTTGTACTTCCTGTGAAAATCCAAGACCCGTTGGAATAACTCACGTAGCGGCTCCCGACGACAATGTTCACCATAAGGTCGGACACAATCGTCGCGATAATGACAGTTGCTGGCATTGTATAGGCAACGATTCGAAGCACATGAACGGTTCGCAGGCTGAAACGTCGCATAGATTGCTGGAAAATTAAAAGAGCTCCAAAGCTTGTCGCCCACCATGCGGCAATCAAGATGGGAAATTGCAACGGCGGCAGCGACAGGATTGTCCTCAGTGCATTCGACACGGTATACGAAATGGGGATCTGACCCCCCTGCATATACGCCACCCAAACTGGCCAAGCAACCAAGTCAAACACATGAACGAGCGTGATAGTAAATAGAAGGAGGACAAGCGAAATGAGCAATTGGCAAACGAGTGGAACTCGTTGCGGCGGGTCGTGAAGTTGCATCGTCCGCCAGAACTTGCGCGGGCGGAGCGACATCCACCATGTGCGAATGAACGAACGGATTGGCCGATCACGCCAGCGGTATTCAAAGTAGGGGAGCCGCTGGCGATGAAAGCGGGCGAGAGCTTCTTCCCACGTGAATTGTGAGCCGCATTCCGGGCAGCGAGTCTCGCGCAGGCCATAAAGGTGATAGCCGCATTTCTTGCAGGTCAGTTGTTCGATGGGAACAGCGTCGGCCCAATCGAACCTCAGCCCGCATGATTTGCATTTCGGGTCCGTTTGACCGCGAAGGTCCGCGCCGCAACGGGCGCATCCGACATGAAATGGCACATTGTCCCAATCGGGGGAGTTTCCATCGTGATTGCGCGGCGCTTCCGAAATGGCAGCGGGAGAATCGGCCACGCTCCAATTGTTGGCAGCGCGGCGCTCAGCGTCAAGAAACTGACACCGGGAATTGCATGCTACGCGCCAGGTTTTTTGGCCTGGATTCGGTTCCCCGACAGATCCACGATTTCCAAAAGCGATTTGAATTCATCGCCGACCAGCCGCTCGCTCAGTTCCTCGCCGGTCATTTTGGCCTTGATGCGAAAAACGGCCGTTCCTTTGGACAGTGTCTGATTCACGTTCTTGATCTTGTCCGGGTCAATGTCCTGAATCTTCTTTTTGAGCTTGATGGCGTCGGCCATGTTCATGCCTTCAACCTCAAGTGTGATCTCGCCGCCGGCGCTGATGTGAGTCGCCCATTGCTTCATCACGTTGACATAGCAGCGATCGACAAGTTCCTGACCGGCCCCTTCGAGCGCCTTCTTGCCGGCCTGCGGCGATGAATTCGCATACCCACGCGCGCCGCCACGCCAATTCGGAAGCGATTCGCTGGCAAGAAGCTGAGCCGAGTCGGTGTAGAACATCTTGATGTTGCCGTCGCCGTTGTACATCATGGCCGGTTCACCGGCGAGTTCTTTGATGCCCGCGTTATTGGCCTGTGCCGTGCCTGTGATAAAAATTTGCGCCCCAAAATTTTTCGCAATGGCCTGCATCTTGGCAACATTGTTTTCCGCCGAAGCATCGGCTAATTCTTTCTGGGCAATCGCATCGATTTGTGCCCGCGACTTGAGATCGAACCCAGCCGCGAGAAGTTTGTTTTCGATCTGCGATTCGAGAATGCTGCTGTCCTGAATCACGCCGTCAATACGTTCAAGAATGTAGATTGCGATTTTCGGCCGACCGATCTGATCGAGCACGTTTTGCACTTCGCCCCAGGTGGAGGCGATCGCGGTCTTGCTTACCAATGCCTTGATTTTGCAGAATTTCGTGCCGCCGGCACCGTCGCCTTTTTCGAGGATCTTAAAGTCTTTCACGATGCCGTCCGCGCGAGCATAGATGGTGTCACGAACGAGCTGGAAATTTTCGACATTGCTATGCGACGAAATTTCCGCGCCGCCGCCTTGCTCGAGCGCCTTTCGCAGTGCGTCATTTTTCGCGGAGTCGTCGCTGATGCCCTCGCCTGTGACCGTTACCTCAACTACGTCCGCCTGACCGAAGGCAGGTACCGTCAGGCCGCACAAAATCGATCCTGTAATGACCGCATGTTTCCACGACATAGTTTTTCTCCGAAATGACTCGACCTGTGCATCGCGCACAAACGAGCCAAAACTATCTACAAACCAAGACTCGCCAAGAGCCGCGCGGTTAGAATGAGGAGTTAGTGGGGTGCATCTTGATGCACCAATCCGAACGGGCCCCGCGCTCGCGCTTGGGGTTCGGATCAGTTATAGCGGGTGCATCGATGACCCTGCCGCCTCAACCAGTCGATAGAATACCGGAAAGCTGCTGACGCGGACAGTCCATTTAGACTATGATGGATTGTGGTGGATTTGGGGTCGCATGGTCATAGGCACTCGCGGAAATCGATGAGAAAAGGATCAAGGGCATTCGCAGTTGTTTTCGGCTTGGCGCCGCTCGCCGGCTGCGTGAAGGTATTGCCCCCGGAACCGGCCGTACTTTTCTCCGTTCCGCTTTCGATCGACGGCAAGCCCGTCGATGCGGCCATCGTTGATACCGGCGGCGAATATGACGTCATCCTTCGCCAGGCGTACGGCCTTCAGATCGTCGGCAAGGCCCACGTTCTCGCGTTCGACGGTCCCGAATCGGTCGACGTGACACGAGGGTTCAATTTCACGGCCGGAGGGATCGATTCCACTGCGGATTTGGCCCTAGTTGGCTTGTCGGTTTGCGACTGCAATGGCGTGGGCTTCCAATTTTTCCGCAAAGAGCGGACCGTTCTGGCGATTGACTTCGGCGCCTTGAACGCCGGCTTTCAACCGAATGTTCCCACCGACGGGCTACACGTCGATTTTGCGAAAGCGCCGGAAGGACTTGCGGACTTCGACAGCTCATTCGTTGACGTGTTCATTCAGGCGAACGCGGGCGATACTCCCGTTCACCTCACCGCGCTCTTCGACACCGGTACGAATATCACCATTCTGCGGCGCGGAATTCTGATCGACCCGTTTCAACTTTCCGCCAATCTTCAGGGCATTCTCATTCATCATCCCATGCTCGGGACTGTTTCGGTGACGGCCACACTCTTCGACACGCCGGGCCTGCCCGACATGGTCATCGGTACGGATGTCATGAGCGCCTGGGGCCAGCGCTGGTATTTTTCTTATAATGAGATTGGTGGCACGACCGTCGTTATCCCTTGGCCCGATGGCGAGTCAACTCCGTCTGCGAACTCTCAGACATCTGCCACTGCACCATAACGTCGTTGCAAGTGACGGCGGCGACGTGATCCGAAAACAAGAAGTGTTCCACATGCCAATCTCGATTGCGAAATCGAAGCGTACAATGGACGGATGATGTGATCTCAAGGAACACGCATTCAAGCAGCCAGCCAATTCCCTTACCGTTCGCCTTGAGCACGGCCTCTTTTGCTGTCCACATTCGAAAGAATGAATCCCACGATCGCTCGCCGACTCCTTGCCACTCATTCGCGCTGGCGACGGATTCGAAAACTCCCTCGCGACGAGGCCGAATTTTCTCAAGGTCAATTCCAGCGGGTTCGCGCGAGACGACCGCAGCTGCCCACTCACGCGTATGTGCAATCGACCAATGCCAACCATCATTCGGTTGCGGCACGCCGTTAGCGTCCTTCAGCCATCCATTCTCCGGTGCTCGACAGATGCGAGCGCACTCGGCTAAAGCCAGTCGTGCATACCGACTTTGTTCCGCGACGTGATCAGCCGGCGACTGCGCCGCTGATGCCGCAATCGGCATAAGCACAGGTCGAAGAATCATTTGGAATCGGCGGGCCAGACGCCCTGAAGCGTGTGCTTGACGATGGATTGGTCGAAGTAATTCGTGCTCATTCCCGCATCCACGATGATGCCCTGAGCGTTGATGCCGCTCGATCGCTCGCTGAGGAGAAACAGCGTCGCCGCGGCGACTTCCGTTGTTGTCACGCCTTGCTTTCGAAGCGTCGCTTGCTCTGCAAAAAGATAGTGTTCGAGGTAACCTGGAATTCCCGCGGATGCCTGTGTCTTCAGTGGTCCGGCACACACAGCGTTGAAGCGGACTTCTGAATTCGAGCTGAATGACTTCGCGAGCATGGCGATCGAAGAATCCAGGGCCGCCTTCACCGGGGCCATGTAGCCGTAGCTTTCGACGGCCATTCGCGTGGTGGAAATCGAAATCGTGACCACGCTTGCGGTTCGGTCGAGAATTCGTGCAAAGGCATGGCTCAAAGCGATCAGGGAGAAACAGCTCACCGAAACGCACTGAAGAAAATCCTGCCGGCTGACTTCGTGAAACTTGCCGGAAAAACCCTCATAATTCGCGAATGCGATCGAATGAACGATTCCGTGCAATTTCGGATGCTTTCGAGAAACACATTCGGCCAGGTCAGCAATCTGGTCGTCGCGTTCCACATCGCACACAAAGACATCACACGAAGGAAGCAGTCGCAGGGCCGCCTCGCGCCGCGCGTCACTGTGCACTCCGCCCACGACCGTCGCACCCTCTTCGAGCAACTGTGAGGCCACCTGATACGCGACGCTTTTTTTGTTCGCAACTCCCATGACGAGAAAAGTCTTGTCTTTCAGGTCAAGAAAGCTCACGATTCGTGCGCTCCATTCGCCACCAACATGCAAGTGAACGTGACACGTAGAACTTGTTGACCATTCGATGTCATTCGCGCGGTCATCGAATACGCTTTGTCCACGGCATCATCGAGAATTACTTCTGTATTCAGCGTTTCTCCGGGCCGCACGAGCCGCTTGAACCGTGCATCGCCAATTCGCGTGAGCACCGGTGTCGGACCTTGAGTGGCTAACTCTGAAACCCCTCTCCCTTCCAGGGAGAGGGGCAGCGGTGAGGGTTCAAGCAATTGGGATTGGGATCTTCCTTCAACGTGAGCCGCGCGATTCAAGAGCAGAGCCGCGCCGGACTGAAAACAACACTCGCAAAGCAGCACACCGGGCATGATCGGATTTCCAGGATAATGCCCGCGAAAGAAATCCGCATCCGGTCGCACAAGCGTTCGCGTCACAATCCGCGATTCGCTTGCCTCCAAAATCTCATCCACAAAAAGAAACGGCGATCGATGCGGAATTCGCTCCAGCAGTGAGGGGCAGGTGTCATTCATGCGGCACCTTGCGCTGCAAGGAGTCGCGGAGGATTGGCATGCTCGTGATGGTGCAAACCATTCGTCATCGGCGCGCCGCACGGCAGCTCTTTGGACGCCATCGACGCATGCAAGAATCCTTCCAAATTATTGGCCACAATCACGCCATAATTAATCGCCCCCAGCCACCCCGACATGATGATGCCCACCGAGCCCGCATGAAACAGCCCGCGAATCTGATTCGGTAGTTCCATGCTGATCTTCAAGCCTTCAAACTTCGTGCCGAACGTCGCTCCGAGCGCTTGCAAGGTGTACTTCTGAAACGTCCGTGGAGTGGAGCATTCCACGTGGTCGAGCTTGGCCCGGATCGCAGGGTCATATTTTTCAAACGCCGCGATCGTCGTGTCGATCAAGTGCTGTTTTTCGCGCGCGTATTCTTCATCATTAAGCTTGGCCCAGTCGCTCCAATTTGCGTTTGTCGAGGAGACGACCGCGTATCGATCGGACCCCGGCCGAATGTCGGGATAGTAAAGCGAAAACGTGCGGCTGGTGATGTTTTTCGCGCACAATCGCTCAGAATCAAATTCCGGATCGACCGACGTGAAAATCAGATCGCCCATGGAATCGAGCGTCGCGCCCTTCTTGAGTCCCATGTACACCTGGCAACTGCTGTTGTTGAGCCGAACTGCCCGGGATTCTTCCGCGAAATCAGCACTAAATTCGTCGCAACCCACGAGCTTTTCAATTGTCGTTTTCAGGTTGGCATTCGACAGGACGGCCTCGCACGCGATGCGCCGTCCGTTCGCGATGACGCCGCGCACGCCGCGATCTTCCACGCAGATTCGATCCACGAGCACGCTGTGGCGCACATCGACATTGTTCCGCTTCAATTCGGCACGCATCAGGCGAATCAACTTGTCCGTGCCGCCGCGAAAGATATAGACGCCCTTGCTCATGAAGTTCGAGAACACGATGCCGTAGGTGATAGCCGGATCGTCCAGCGTCGAGCCGTTCGCGTACGCGATCGGCTCCATGAGCAATCGCCAAACGTCAGTCTGACCGGGGAAAAATCGCTCGAATAGCTCGCGCGTCGTCATCCGCTGATCGTCGTAAAAGTCCATCGCCCGCGCGGAATCGAAGAACGCTTCGACTCGTTCTCGCGAAACGCCGAACCGCTCGATCAAAATATTCGTGAAATCTGCGCGGTCGAACGTCGTCTCAAGTTGAAACTGCGGATTGTCGAAGCGAATTCCTTTGAGCTGCACGATCGAATCGGCAATCTCCTGCGTCCAATACTTGCGGCAACTCTTGATCATCCCGATTGGAAACCCGTGCAGCGAAATGTCGAAAATGTGCCCGTTCTTGCGGCGAAACCACGTGGCCATGCCGCCGAAGTTGTAATGCTGCTCAAGCAGCAACACCGACCGGCCGCATTTGCCGAGATAATTCGCCGCGGTAAGCCCGGCCAGGCCGGAACCGATCACGACCACGTCGTAATGCGAGCGAGCGTCTCTTAAATGATCATGTGGCATAAGACATACACGGAGGTGAAGACCAAAGTGAGAAGGGAAAAGTGAGAAAAGGCACTCGTTTCGAATAGACCGTGCGTTTTCTCACTTTTCTCTTCTCACTTCTCACTTCGAGTGTTGGCAACGAGCACTCGTTCATTCGCAATCGTGATGCCGCTCAGCATCGCACCCACGATTCCAAGATATCCCTGATCGGTCCCGCATACGAACAAATTCTCCAAGGGTGTTCGACCGTCGCGATGCTTCACCGGCGAACCGTAAACCGCACCGTTAATATGCCCTGTATAATAGCGGATCGTACGCGGCGTGAACATATCGCGAAACACGACGTGATTGCGGATGTCGGGTACATAACGACCGGCCTGATCGAGGAACAATTCGTACAGCCCTTCCTTTCGCTCCGCATACTGTGCGTCATCGAATTCGAACCAGCACATCGGATTCGCCAGCCAGGTCATCCGCACGATTCCCTCTTCGACCGCTTCGTGCCCTTCATAGTTATTCGGACAGCAGAGAATTCGGCTCGTCGAGTCGATTTCATCTTCCGGTCGGGCGTAGTGAAACTTGGAGGAATCGTTGGCAAATATGATTGTCGAATCGAGTCCAAGCTCCGCCGGCCGTCTGTCCAAAACCGCAATCGCTTCGATAAATGAAAGTCTCCCGACGTGGTCATTTGTTTCGGCGTTCGGTTCATGATCCACGGCGTTGCCCGTCCGCGCAATGAGTCGCATCGTCTCCGCGAACCCAATGGACGAAATGATTGCAGATGTTGTCAAGATTTCCCCGCTTGAAAGCTCCAGATTCGCTGCGCGCTCACCTACGCAATGAATCCGCTCCACGCCGCAGCGCATCCGCAATGTCCCACCCGCCTCCCGAAATCGACGCACAAGCGCCTTGATAATCGATCGCACGCCTCCCGGCGGCCGGGCAAAGCCTTCCATCAAGATGCTCTTGAATAGCGTCACGAACGAGGGGAATTCCATGTCGTGCTCTTCCGCGCTTCCGTAGAACATGACCGGACAAAGAATCATCTCAATCAACAAAGGATCGCGAAGATACTCGCTCAGCACACTCCGCGTCGAAACCCATGGCGTGTCGTCCAGCGTATCCGCGTGATCACGAATTCTCGCCACGAGTCGCAAGAATCCGTCAATTTCACGGGGAAATTTTTGGTGTACTTCCTCGGTGAAAAATTGAAAATCATTTGAGAATCGGAGTCGTTGATCAGGGAATTGAACCTCGGAATAGTGCTGAGGCCTAAGATCGAAATCATCGCGCGTGAGCCGAAGTTGCCGCAATAACTTCGATAGCGGCGCATGCCGGTCACCAGGATTACAGAAGTTCGTGACTGCATGAAGCCCCACATCGAATTCGCGACCCTCCAGCTTGTAATACGAATTCAACCCGCCGTATGCATAATGTCGTTCGACGATGCAAACTCGCTTTTCAAAATGGGCAAGGCGAATGCCCGCCGCCAATCCGGACATACCCGCCCCAATGATGACCACATCGTAGTCCATTATCATGCAGGATAACGAGATTTCTCCGAACTGCGCTAGTACTCCTGCAAAGCTGGATTCTTGCGTGGCATGGCCAAGCGCAGCGCCGCCATGCTCCCAATCACATGCCGGCCCCGGGCCGCGTCTGACTTGGGCATGGCACCCAACCCGAAACGACAAAGATGTCGCTACACTTCGTGCTTCCACCCTCGATCACAGCACGGCAATAGAATTTGCCCCAATCCGCGAATCACCTTAAGGTGTGCGCGTGCTTGATCGAAAACCCATTCCCGCATTTTTGACCTTATTTGCATACGTTGCCTACGTATGCGCCCCGATTCTTCACGAATCATTCGAGCGGACGGACTCCGGTCGCGCGGTGGTTGATTCAAGCGGTGATTCTGTCGTTACACAGGGGTGTCCCGATCCGTGCGACGATCCCACCCACGACCACAGAGTACATGATCCCGATCGCTGCCCGCATTGCCAGCTCATCGCGACTTCGACGGCAATCACGCAACACGCGATGGTAGTTGTCGCCGGCGACGACGTCTGCATTTGCTGCATCCACTCAGATTTCCAAATGACGCATGCAAACTGGATCGACGTTTCAGATCCGATTCGCGGCCCGCCTCAAACCTGATCGCCCTCTGGTTCGTTTCTGATTTTCCAGGATTGCGCGACCGACTACGGTCGTCACGCAGGTTATTTTTGGAGACCATCGAATGAATCGATGGATGACTATTTGCGCAAGCATTGTTGCGTTTGCCACGGTTTCTCTGCGCGCTCAGGAACAAGCCCCCACGAATGATGAATTGTTGAAGGAGCTTCGGCGCCTGAATGAACGAATGGGAGCGCTCGAGGCCACTCACGAATCGGACCAAAAGAAGATTCGCGAGCTTGAGGATCGGTTGAAGACATTGGAATCCACACCGACTGATCCCTTGGGGAAGCCGCAATCAACCGCACCGGTGAAGTCGAGCGGTGAAGGACCTTCAACGGCGGAGCCGCCGAATTCCGAGGACGAATTACAGGCCCTGTTGGGGGAAGGCGCGACCAAGAGCGCTCCTTCGCCCTCTCCTCAAACGAAGGCACTTTTTTCCTTTGGTCCTTCGCCTTCAGGGGGCGGTATCCAATCCTTCAATCCAGACATCAGCCTGAACGGTGACATGCTGGCCACATATTCAAAAAGCGAAGGGGGCCAGAACGACGATGAGTTCCTGTTCCGCGAACTCGAAATCGGTTTCTCCGGCAACGTCGATCCGTATACTCGCGCCGACATGATCGTCACCGTCGGGAAGCAAAGCTCACATGACGATTACGAGGCCGACCTTGAGGAGGCCTATCTCACGTTTCTGCAACTTCCGGCCGGGCTCCAGGCCCGTGCCGGATTATTTCGCTCTGAATTCGGACGCGCCAATCCAACTCACTTGCACGCCCTCCCGTGGATCGACTACCCGTTCGTGATCAAACGCTACTTTGGAACTGACGGTCTCTCCGGCACCGGCGCTGAGTTGAGCTGGCTCGTCCCGAACAAGTGGAATGAGTATCTCGGCCTGACCTATGAAATCTTCAACAACGATAACGATACGCTCTTCGCCGGAAGAGAATCCGACGACTTCACAAATCTGTTGCGCTTCAAGGCCTCGCACGATTTGTCACCGGCCTCGACGCTAGAGCTTGGATCGAGCATCGCCACAGCACCCAATGATTCAGGCCACGGCAGTCATCGTGCCACCGTCGGCGGCGTTGACGTGACCTATCACTGGAAACCCAAAGGCTCCGGGCTTTACAGATCGTTCCTCTGGCAAACGGAAGTGCTTGCGTCGCATTCCGAAACACCGCATGGCGGCGAATCGGCGTGGGGCATGTATTCCGCGGCCGAGTACCAATTCGCACGCCAATGGAAAATGGGTGTCCGCTATGATAATACCGAGCTACCCAATCGAGCGTCACTGAACGAACGTGGCTACTCGGCCTATCTGACCTTTCTGCAATCCGAGTTCGTCTTCTGGCGGCTCGGCTACATCTATACCGACCGGAATTTTAGGGAAGACGGAAATTGGAATGACCAGCAGGTGATGCTGCAATTGAACTGGACGCTTGGCGCACATCCTGCGCACCGGTTTTAGGGGAAGGAAAGCCGCAAATACTCAATTGTCAGACATTCGAAGGAGTAAGATGTGTTGAATCAAATTTCGCGAATTGTGTTCACCGCGATGTTCGCGGCTCTCGTTAGTGGGCCGCACGCTCTTGCCGAAGGCAAACTCAGAGTCGTCACAACGACATCGGACCTCGCCTCGATCGTCGGCGCGATCGGCGGCGACAAGGTCGAAGTGTCATCACTCGGCACCGGAAAGGAAGACCCGCACTTTATCGACGCCAAGCCAAGCTGCATGGCCCTCAGTCGCGATGCCGACCTTTGGGTTCGCATCGGATTGGAACTTGAGATCGGCTATGAGAGGCTTGTCATCGATGGCTCGCACAACCTCAAAATCCGCGTCGGCACGCCGGGCCACTTCGACGCTTCCGAAGGGGTCATTCGCCTCGAAGTCCCCACCGGAAAAATTGACCGCTCCATGGGCGACATTCACCCCATGGGCAATCCGCATTACTGGCTTGATCCGCTGAACATGCGAATTGTCGCCAAAAACGTGGCCGCGCGGTTGGGAAAATTGCGTCCCGGCGATCAAGCGTACTTCAACGATCTTCTCAAAGCATTTCTATTGCGTCTCGACGAGTCGATGTTTGGGCCGCCCCTCATGAAGGCTGCGGCGATCGTCGCCGGCGGCGAAGATCAGGCGGGAGCGAAGCTCTGGGCGCTCTTGCTAAAGGATCAGCTCGACGACTTCATCAAGAATCTCGGCGGGGAAAGCGTGATGGGAGGATGGTACGGGGAAATGCGCCCGTTACGAGGAACAAAAATCATCACCTATCATCGAAGCTGGAGTTACTTTGCAAACCGATTCGGCCTCGAAGTGGTGGGGGAGTTGGAGCCCAAGCCCGGCATCGAGCCGACCGCATCGCACTTATCCGATCTTGTTGCTACAACGAGCACTTCGAAGGTCAGCTTCATTTTGATGGAGCCTTTCTACAGTCGTCAGGCCCCCGATTGGTTGTCGAACAAAACAGGAATTACCGTTGTGCAGGTTGCAAACTCCGTCGGCGGTCAGCCGGAAGCGACGGATTACATTCGCATGATCGACGGGATCGTGAAGCGAAGCGTGGCCGCGTGCACGTCGGGTTCAAAGTCGGCAACGGAGAAATAGCGTGGGACATTTTGGCGAAGTGCTGAAGCTTCTTCTTTGGCCGCTGGCGGCCTGCATTACGATGGGCATTTTGCATGCCTATTCGGGTTTGCACGTGCTGCGTCGCGGCGTGATCTTCGTGGATTTAGCGCTCGCCCAGATGGCCGCACTCGGTTCGGTGGTCGCGCTTTTTCTTGCGTCACCGACCGTAAAGCTCCATCACGACTCCGTACCGGAGCAAAATATTCCCCTGAAAACAGTTGAATCAATCGTCAGCGAGGGGTACCACCCGGACACGGCGTCCGACGAATTGGAACGCGCAATTCACGCCAAAGTGCCGACACCGCCGCCGAATTCAATGGGGATGGAAGACGATTCCCATGAGCAAAGCTTTTTGTCATTCTGGCCGACGGCATTCGCGTTATTTGGAGCGGTCGTGCTTGCATTCGGTCGACTGCCGGGTCAGCGGATTCCCCACGAAGCGATCATCGGCATTGTCTACGTCGTCGCCGCCGCAATGACAGTTCTTCTATTGAGCAAGTCGCCGCACGCGCATGAGCAGATGGAAGAAATGCTGACCGGCAAGCTGCTTTTTGTCGATCGCGATGAAGTGCTGCACACCGGCGTCGTGTACGCGATCCTCGGCGTCCTGCACATCATTTTCTTCCGCCCATTTCTGGCGATTTCGACTTCATCAGAAGAGTCCGAGGCTCGCGGCATGCGCGTGCGCTTGTGGGACTGCCTTTTCTACGGAATGTTCGCAATTCTCGTGACGCGATCGGTGGCCGTCGCCGGAGTTCTCGTCGTCTTCACGCTTCTCATAATCCCAGGCGCATGTGCGTCGGCTCTCGTCGAAAGTTTCAAAGCCCGCATGATCGTCGCATGGCTCATTTCCACGGTCGTGATCGCCATCGGCCTGGCTTTCTCCGCGCTCGCCGACCTCCCCAGCGGGTCAACACTCGTCACAACTTTCGGCGCGGCCCTTGTGGTTTGTTTGTTCATCGGCGGTGCAATTCGTCGCTGTAGGACGAACCACGGTAGCTCGATTCCTGAGAGGTCTTGACGATGTTCAAACGGGGCGCCGATAGGCTCCGAATTGGCTCGGTGCATCGCGGAGTTCGTCACTCAATGGCCCACTTCAGGCGGAATTTTGAATGCCATGAAACGACCTTGGCCCCCAATCTAATCCAACTTATCGCGAATGACGATCCCACATCCGGCGGCTAGGATAGGCCCGCCGCACGAACGAAGTGGGTCTTGGGAGACGGGCATGAATTGGGATGCTTGGACAACACTTGGCTGGCAGGCATGGCTCACCCTTTCATTGATCGGGGCGATCCTCGTCACTCTCGTCTTCACGCGCGCAGCCACGGATGTCGTGCTCGTCGGCGCCATGACAGTCCTCCTGGTCAGCGGCGTGCTCAAGCCGTCCGAAGCCCTTGCGGGATTGGCCAACGAAGCCATCGTGACGATTGCCGTCTTGTACGTCGTCGTCGCGGGGCTTGAAGCGACCGGCGGCAACACCATCATCGCTGAAAAATTCCTCGGCCGACCCAAGACCGTCACCGCGGCCCTGACGAAAATGATGTTCCCGGTCACTTTCGTCAGCGCATTCATGAACAACACGCCGGTGGTCGCAATGTTCCTTCCGGCCGTCAACGACTGGGCCAAGCAAAATCGACTGTCCGTGTCGAAACTCATGATACCATTGAGCTACGCCGCGGTGCTTAGCGGCGTCGTGACCATCATCTCCACCAACAGCAACATGCTCGTCAACGGAATGCTGATGGCCGCCAAAGGTCGCAGCATGCACATGTTTGAGCTTACGTGGATCGGCATCCCCATCACAATCGTCGGCGTGCTGTTTATGATCGTGTTCAACAAATGGTTGTTGCCGGACCGCCGACCAATCGCCGATCAATTCGGCGATCCGCGCGAATACTCAGTGGAAATGGTGGTCGAACCCGGAAGCGTCCTCGTCGGCAAGACGATCGAACAAGCGGGTCTGAGACAACTTCCCAATGCGTTTCTCGCGGAGATCGAACGCGGTGGCGAGATCATGCCCGCCGTCGGTCCGCAGGAAAAACTTCGCGAAAATGACCACCTCGTTTTCGTGGGCGTCGTCGAATCAGTGATTGATTTGCAGCGAATTCGGGGCCTGAAGCCCGCGACCGACCAGATTTTCAAGCTCGAAGCGCCGCGCTCACGTCGCACGCTGATCGAAGCCGTTGTATCGCCGCGCTGCCCCATCATCGGCCAGACCATTCGAGATGGCCGCTTCCGTTCGATTTACAACGCCGTGATCATCGCCGTTGCCCGCAGCGGAGAGCGCATCAACAAAAAGATCGGCGACATTGTTCTGCAGCCGGGAGACACGCTTCTTGTCGAAGCGCATCCATCATTCGCCGAACAGCAACGCAACTCGCGCCACTTCTATCTTGTCAGCAAGGTCGAGGACTTCGTTCCCGTGCGGCACGATCGCGCATTCCTGGCCGTCGGCATACTCCTCGCCATGATCATCGTGGCAAGCTTTGAATGGGTCAGCATGTTGAAGGCGTCGATGTTGGCCGCCGGCGCCATGCTGCTGACACGATGCTGCACCAGCGCGGTCGCTCGTCGAAGCGTCGAGTGGAAAATCATCGTGACCCTCGCCGCCGCATTTGGTGTCGGGGCGGCCGTAGAAAAATCAGGACTGGCCAAAGCGATCGCCGAATCGCTCACGTCATTCGCTCACGGCAGCCCATTCCTCAGCTTGACCGCAATTTACGGCGGAACGCTCCTGCTCACGGAACTTATCTCGCACGGGGCCGCGGTTTCGCTACTTTTCCCAATAGCCCTGCAAACCGCGAACCAGCTAGGCATCGATTACATGCCGTTCGTGGCCGCCGTCACGGTCGCTGGATCATTGGGCTTCGCCACTCCGCTCAGCTACCAGACGCACATGATGGTCTACGGACCCGGCGGCTACCATTTCAAGGATTTCCTCCGCGCCGGCATCCCCATGGACTTGCTCTGCTGGGGAATTTCGATGGTCACCATACCGCTGGTATTCCCGCTTCATGCGTTGTAAATGCACGTGACAATCGCCCGTCGTGGGAGCGTGCGGTCCGTGGACGATGAGATGCGCATTGCATCTCAGTGTGGCCTTCAAATTGTTCGCGCCTCACTGTGCCTGGGAGCTTCAACGATCCGCGCATACACGGTAAAACCACGATTCCCACTCGGCTTAACGCTCCTCTTGCACCCTTCAGTGGCTTGCATTCGGATTTTTGCCACGCAGAATGAAATGCACGCCGGAAACAATTGCCCTGAATTTCCTTTTGAAATGGCTTGAAGGCGCGGACGCAATGTGTTAAATTGGGCATATTCAGTGGAGGGTGAAGTTTACGTGAGGTCCCCCAGTTCATTGGGTATTGCGCTGGTTTGTCTGGGGCTGGCGCTTTTTGGTGTTGCACTTCCGGTATGTGCAGCTCAGGCCAACACTGGCGGCTGCAGTTCCGTCGTCCACGTCCAGGACTTTTCGAAGTTTCAGGTCTGTTTTGGATATCCCGCGACGGCGCCGCCCGGTGTCGATTGCGATCTGTTCAATTTCGACGGCAACGGCGTCGTCGATCTGAAAGACTACGCCCAGCGAACGTTCGTCTTACGCGCTCGCATCTTGGTCTTTCCCACCGCCAATCTCCAGGACTTTTCGAGGTTCCAAATATGTTTTGCATACCCCGTCAAGGGCCAGTCCGGTGTTGATTGTGTGCTGTTTGATTTCGACGGAAACGGCGTTGTCGATCTGAGAGACTTCGCGGGGCGATCCTTCGTCTTACGCTCTCGACTGCCGGTCTTCCCTGCCCAGGCCCTGATGACCTATTCACAACAAATTGATTTTGACGCGGCGATTCTTGAATCGGGCGCTCATACCGTCAACTGGTCCGTGCAGCCTTTGCCGGGCAGTGAACCCGGAGAAAGTCTCGGCACAATTGACGCGAACGGACTGTATTCACCGCCGTCTCCGTCGGATTTGCATGCGGCGTCCGAAGTTCTCATCAAGGCCACGAGTGACGGCGCAGCCCTGGCGAGTGAGTTCGCTTGCGTGACGCTATTCGGCACTCTGGCGGCTCGTTCGCCGGTGAGTCTGGTTCTGCCCGGGTCCGGTGACTCAGGTGGAAATCCGACTAGCGTTACGACGGCTTTACCGTTGGTCGCCCTCGTGCTACTGGGTCACGGTGATTTAAGCGGATCGCCGCCCAACGTCACTGTCGCGCAGCCACCGACCTCGGTCGTCCTTCCCGGACAGGGAGATTTGGACGAACTGCCAATGAACGTGACCTTGGCCATGCCTCCTGTAGCACTCGTCCTTCCCGGGGCGGGTGAGCTGGACCTGGCGATAAACGTAACCTTGGCCATGCCTCCTGTAGCACTCGTGCTGCCCGCGGCCGGCGATACGGACACATTCTCGCCCAACACGACGGTGGCGAACCCGCCCATAACGGTTGATTTTGCCGATTCGCCGTGAACCGAGGCGGGAAGGCGAATGCGGCGCGGCCCTGTTTGGGCACGCGCGGAAAGAGGCGATTGAATACGCGGAGCGGATCAACGCTCTGCCAGGCTGATTGAAAGGGAGAGACTGAAATGTGTAGGCGACTGGTTTTCGCGTCCGTTGCGCTGGCGTTGGCTGGCGGTTCGTCAAGCGTACGCGCTGATTTATTCGATTTTGGCAGTGACGGTAGCTTCGGGGCCATCGTCGTGCTGTCAGGCAGCACTTTTACATTGAACCTCCCGCCGGATGGCATTTTCAATGCGACGACGGTTACGGTTGCATCGGGTGGCACTCTCAAGTTCAACCGGAACGCCCTCAACACACCTGTCTATCTTCTGGCGACCGGCGACGTGCTCATACAAGGGACGATCGACGTGAGCGGCAGCGTCGGCACCAGTAATCCCCCCGTCGGAGGGCGGGGTGGGCCAGGCGGGTTCGACGGCGGGATGCCCGGTTTCGGCCCGGGAGTGTCCCCGGGCGCCGGACATGGCCCCGGCGCGGGACTCGGAGGACTCAATCAAAACGCCATAGGCGGGGCTGGCTTGGCCGCTTATGGACCGGTTAACTGTTGCGATCGTGCGACGAATGGTCACGAGTATGGGAGTCCGTCGCTGATTCCGCTGCTGGGCGGATCGGGCGGTGGCGGCACAGCCGGGCAGCCCGGGATTGGTGGCATGGGTGGCGGCGGGGCCATTCTCATCGCCTCGAACACCCGCGTCGACATACCGAGTCCGGGCCGTGTCCTTGCGAACGGCGGCAATGGCGGATGTAACGTTAACGAGGGTAGCGGTGGAGCGATCCGCCTCCTTGCCCCAGTCGTGGCCGGCAACGGATTGATACAGGTCGGCAGTGGTAACTGCAATACAGGCGGCTTCGGCAGAATTCGGGTCGATAGCATCGACCGTAGTGCTCTTCAGCTCGCATTTTCCCCGAACACATCGACGACAAGCGTCGGTTCAACGATGTTCGCCTTCCCCGATGCCGTTCCGACCCTCGCCATCATCCAGGCGGCCGGACAAGCCATCCCCGAAGGCACTCCTGATCCCGTGACGGTCCTGCTTCCGTTTGGATCGACTTCCAGTCGGACAGTCACGGTACGGGCGCGTCACTTTACGGGCATTGTGCCGATTGACGTGGTTCTCACCCCGGATAATGGCGACCGCACGGTCTATCCTGCGGAGATCAACATGGGTCAAGGCGATCCCGCTCAAGTGATCGTGAATGTGGAAGTTCCCATCAACTCGGCCACCCGCGTCGAAGTATGGACACGATGAAGTCGCGAAGTCTGGCCTGCTTGACCAAAGGTGAGCAGTCCAGTAGCTTGGCTGCACGCTGCTCCGGTAGGTGCATGCAATTGTGTGAAAAGCACCCCGGTGGCGCTGGTATTTCGGAATCTCGGCAGTAAGTTGGGCGTGCTTGCCCCAAGAACGGTGGCGAGTAATGGGAGTTCCGCGGCGGAACACTCAGGCCTCAAACTGTGCGAGTCTGCCGCCGCGACCTTTCATTCGCATTGCGGCTTTGGTTCCTTCGGGCGTGTAGGCTTTGACTGACGGTCCGTTTTGCGGCATCGTCAGCCGTAGGGTGCATCTTGATGCGCCAAACCTGCGGATTCTGAATCGTCAGGCGAAGTCGTCAATATTGCCCGGTGGTGTAATGGTAACACACCAGGTTTTGGTCCTGGTATTCCAGGTTCGAGTCCTGGCCGGGTAGGTAATAAATGCGGAATTGAGAATGCTAAATGTCGAATTACTGAATGATCTTACGCTGGTGTTACTTCATTCCGTATACCGCATTCAACATTCACCATTCGCGAAATATTCGCGGGGCGAACTTTGAGCGACGTTGCGGCCATCGTTCTTGCGGCGGGCAAAAGCACGCGGATGAAGAGCGATTTGCCCAAGGTGCTGCACGACGTGTGTGGCCGACCGATGCTGCACTTTGTTCTGAATGCGTGCCGATTGGCTGGCATCGATAAATTGTGCGTGGTGGTCGGACATCAGTGCGATATGGTGCGCTCGGCCTTCAGCGGAGATCATGACATCGTGTGGGTCGATCAGACTGAACAGCTCGGCACGGGGCACGCGGTCATGTGTTGCCGCGATGCGTTGCAGAGGTTTGCTGGCACGGTCCTCGTGATTGCGGGAGATATGCCCCTGATTCGACGTGAAACGCTGGGCGAGTTGATCGATGCGAGGGAGAGTCGCGGCGATGCGGCTACAATCGCCACGACGGTTCTCGATGACCCCACAGGGTATGGCCGGATCATTCGAGATGGAGAAGGAAATCTTGTGGGAATCGTTGAGCATCGCGACTGCGACAAGGAAAAGCGCGCGATCAACGAAGTGAATCCCAGCTATTATTGTTTCGATTCGCGGAAGTTGTTCAGCGCGCTCGATCGCGTTCGCGTATCCGAAGGTAAGGGCGAATACTACTTGACCGACGTGATTCAAGTCCAGCGAAAAAATGGCGAGAGTGTTTCCGCCCACGTGCAGGTTCCGTCTGAGGACGCCACCGGAGTCAATTCGCGATTTGACCTGGCCGTCGTGAACCGCCTGATGCAGGATCGAATTCAGCGATCGTTGCTGGATGAAGGCGTGACCATCGTGGACCCGGACACAACATGGATCGAGGCCGACGCTGCAATTGGCGCGGATTCGATTGTCTTTCCATTTTCATTTATCGGCGCCGGCGCGACGATCGGGAGCGAGTGCCGCATCGGGCCTCACGCGAACATCGCGCGAGACGCAGTCATTCAGGATCAAGCGACTGTTGGCGCGGATGTTGCATCCGCGGAGGTTGTGCGATGAGCTGGAGTGGACAACAATCAGCAGATCGCGACGCCAACGGCCTGGTCATCTTCGGCGGAACCGCGAGTTCCGCACTGGCGGACAAAGTTTGTGCGTATCTCGGCGTCTCTCGCGGCGCCCTCGAAGTCAGCCGTTTCCCCGATGGCGAGACCCTCGTCAAAGTCGAAGAAGACGTGCGCGGCAAGGACGTGTTCGTCATTCAATCCACCTGCCCGCCGGTCAACGACAATTTGATGGAGCTTCTGATCGGAATCGATTGCCTGCGTCGAGCCAGCGCGAAGCGCATCACCGCCGTGATTCCGTATTACGGCTATGCCCGTCAGGATCGAAAGGCCGAAGGCCGCACGCCCATCACCGCCAAGCTCGTCGCGAATATGTTGACCAAAGCCGGCGTGAATCGCGTGCTCACCATGAATCTTCACGCCGATCAGATTCAGGGATTCTTCGACATCCCTGTTGATCACCTGACCGCGGCGCCGGTGCTTGCCGCGCATTTTGTGGATCACCACATTCGTGATGCCGTGCTCGTTTCGCCGGATGTCGGCAACATCAAGTTTGGAAACGATTTTGCTTCGCGCATCGGCGGTGAGCTGGCGGTGATTCACAAGCGCCGACTAAACGCCGAATCGACCACGGCCGTCACCATCATCGGTAACGTCAAGGACAAGAACGTCATGATGTTCGACGACATGATCACGACCGCGGGCACGGTTTCTGAAGCCGTCAAGCTCGTACGGCAACACGGCGCCAAGGGCGTCTACGTCGCTGCGACTCATGCGGTTTTTGCAGGTCCGGCCGTCGAACGTCTTTCCGCCGCCGAGGTGAACGAAATCGTCGTGACCGATACAATTCCGCTTCGGGCGGAAGTTCAAAAGAAGCTTAGCAACATGACGGTGCTTTCGGTTGCAAATCTGGTGGGTGAGGCCATCCGTCGCATTCACGAGCATCGTTCGGTCAGTGCCCTGTTTGTATAACAAGATTGGATTGAGGAAGCAGCATGGAAATCATCACGCTCAAGGGTGAGCAAAGAAAAACTCGCGGAACTCAGCGGGCGAGAGACCTGCGCAAAAGCGGCCGTCTGCCGGTGATCATTTACGGCCACGGCGAGCCGCCGGAAGGCATCTCGCTGGCCCGGCATGATGTCGGCGTCGCTCTGCATCATGGCGCACGAATTTTACAGGTGACCGTGAATGGCGCGACCAAGCCGTATCTGATCAAGGAAGTTCAGTACGATCACCTCGCCAGCACGCCGATTCACATCGACCTGGCCCGTGTCGATTTGACGGAGCGCGTGAAAGTTCGCGTTGGCATCGAGCTTCGCGGCACGCCGAAGGGCTTGTCCGAAGGCGGCGTGCTCGAACAGGCCCTGGCCAGTATGGAAGTCGAGTGTCTCGTCACGGAGATTCCGGACACGCTGCGCCCTGTCATCACGGAAATGAAGGTCGGCGACACGCTTTATGTGAAAGACTTGGTTCTGCCACCCGGCGTAACCGCATTGGCCGATCCGAGCGATCGTATTGCAACCGTCAAATTGTTTGTGGAAGAGGCGGCGGCGGCGCCTGCGGTGGAAGTTGCAGCGGAAGCGGTGCCGGCGGAACCGGAGCGTATTGGCCGCATCCGCAAGGAAGAGCCCGAGGAAGGCGCCGAGAAGGAGAAGAAGTGACGTGGAATTGCCAATTGGTGATTTCCAATTGCCAATTTCGGATTTTCGATCGAGAGCTGTCGATTTCGAATTTGAAATATCCAATCTCAAATTTGAGATTCGCGATTCCATGCGTCATTCTAAGCGAAGCGAGGAATCTCGTTTTCGGATTTTCGATTGTCGATTGAGGCTTCGTGCCCTCTTGTGAAGCTGATCGTCGGATTAGGAAACGCCGGGCCGGAATACAAGGCGACTCGGCACAACGTGGGATTTGAGGTCGTAGATGCTGTGGCCGTCCGACATAGTGTTGATGTCAGCGGTGAAAAATTTCACGGATGGTTCGGCCAGGGAAAAGTCAGTGGCGAGCGCGTCGCTCTGTTGAAGCCGACGACCCTGATGAACCGTAGCGGTCGTGCCGTGTTGGCGGCGGGGCGTTTTTTCAAGATTGAACTGTCCGACCTGCTCGTGATTGTGGATGATTTCGCGTTGCCGTTGGGGCGGCTGCGAATGCGGGAAAGCGGATCGGCCGGCGGCCACAACGGGTTGCAGGACATCATCGACACGCTTTCGAGCGAGCAGTGGAGTCGCCTGCGAGTTGGAATCGGTGATGCGCTCGGCGGCGCGACCTCCCACGTGCTTGGCAAGTTCACGAAACGTGAGCAGGCCCGCGTGGCCCGAATTGTGCAGCGTGCCGCGGATGCCGTGGAATGCTGGGTGTCTGCCGGACCGGTTGCGGCGATGACTCGATTTAACGGCGACGTGCCCGAGGAAGATTGAAGAGCGAATGAAGAAGATCAAATGGGGTGATGCGACAGCGCGGCATTCTGAGATCGCCGAAGGCGTTTGCCGTCTTCCTGAGTCTCGCAAAGCGAGACGAAGGATCTTGGGCGAGATGCTTCGCTTCGCTCCGCATGACGAGCTTGTCTCTTGAGAAAGGCGTTTGACTTCCAGTTGAATTGCGAATGGGAGTCGGTTCGGTTGGAAGAAGGAGAAATGCGACGTTGAACCAATACGAGGCAATGTTTCTACTGGATCCGACGTTCGGAGCGTCGTGGGAAACCGCAGAGGCCGAGGTCCGCCGGATTCTGGGCCGTGCCGACGCGGACGTGGCGTTCTGCAAGAAATGGGCGGAGCGACGTCTCGCGTACAAGGTCAAGGGTCGAAAGCGCGGCATCTACGTGCTGACCTATTTCAAGGCCGGCCCGGACAAAATCAAGGGGATCGAGCGGGATTCGCGGCTGTCCGAGAATGTGCTGCGCGTTCTCGTGATGCGCGCCGACGACGTCACGCCGGACCACATGGAGAAGGCCCTGCTTCACGCCCAGGAACGCCCGGCGACCGAAGGTGGCGAGGGTGGCGATATGTCATACGGTCGACCGAGATTTCAGGGCGAAGGTGATGGGTATCGTCCGGATCGCGATCGCGGCGGAGATGGACCACGAAGAGGTCCACGCGCTGGCGGTGGACGACGACGAGATGAATCAGCCGCCGAGCCGTCGTTCGCGGACTAGTGGTTCAACTTGGCTGTTGGACCGACTTGCGTCATGCTGAGCGGAGCGAAGCGTCTCGAATCCGAAATGCCTCGGTCGCGCTGACAAACTCAGAATGACTCTTGAACGCACTCGTGGAGCAGCTGCCCCAGCCCTTGGGCTGGAGGACTGAAGCGTCAAACATGATTCCGACATCGGTGACTGACGCTCGTATCGTGATGTGGATATCGATGTCTCAGCGGACTTGAACTATGGCAAGCTACAACCGGATCGTTCTGCTGGGCAACCTCACCCGCGACCCGCAGCTAAGCTACACGGGCGGCAACCTGGCCGTGTGCAAGTTCGGTCTCGCCACGAACCATCGCTGGAAGGATAAAGAAGGCAAGGATCGCGAGGATGTCTGCTTCGTGGATTGCACTGTGTTTGGTCGCGCCGGAGAGACATTCAATCAATACATGAAAAAGGGCGGCAGCGTCCTCGTCGAGGGGCGCCTTCAACTGAATCAATGGACGACTCCTGAAGGCGACAAGCGCTCCAAACACGAGGTGTTGGTGGATAATTTTACCTTCGTCGGCGGGAGACCGGGCGGCGGGTCCGGCGGATCATCCGAGGCTGCCATGAGTGGGGCTCCTGCCGGTGCATCGCGAGGCGGCGCACCAACTTCCTCCGCACCGGACGATATTCCCTTTTAAGTGTGTGCTGATAATGAAATGGCGGCGACGAATGTCATTGCTGGTGAGGGCTGTCATTCTGAGCGAAGCGAAGAATCTCAAAAACGAATTGTAGACGACTGAACTATCTGAGAAAACGAAAATGAAACTGCTTCTGTGCAAGAGTATCACAAACGTTGGAATCGTGGGCGACGTCATCGACGTGACTCCCGGCTACGCCCGTAACTTTCTGTTGCCGCGTCAATACGCGATCGAGCCTACCGAAACGAACATCCGCAGGCTCGCCGACGCTCGCAAAGTCGCCGAGCAAGACCTGGCCGAGCAAAGGCGGCTGCTTGAAGCGCTCGCCAAACGAATTGACGGTCTGGAAGTCACCATTGCCGCCCGTGCCAATGAGGATGGCGCGCTGTACGGCTCGGTCGGTCGAAAGGAAATCGCTCACGCTCTCTCGGAAGAAGGGTACATTATCCAAGTCGACCACATCGCTCTGCTCTCACCGATCCGTCGGCTCGATAATGTTCCCGTCGAAATCCGCTTCTCCGGCGACGTGCGAAGCTACATCAAGGTCTGGGTGGTTCGCGAAAAGACCGGTGAAGAGGGCGCTGAATCGGAAGGTCGAGAAGGCGACAAAGTGACCGCGGATCGCCCCGGCAGGGAGGCCGGCAAGCATGACGACGAGCGCCGCGAATAACGCTTCGGCGCCCGCTTCGATTCGCGAGCGCATTCCACCGCAGGACCTCGATGCGGAAATGGCCCTTCTCGGCTCCATGATGATGAGCCGCGACGCCATTTCCGACGTGGTCCCTATCATCGGTCGCGGCGACAGCCGCTGGCTCTACGTCCCCGCGCACCAGAAGCTCTTCGAAACGCTGCTCGATCTGTACGACAACCCGGCCAAGGCAATCGATCTGATCGTCGTCTCCGACGAGCTTCGCCGCCGCGACCTCCTCGAATTCATCGGCGGCCAGGATTACATGATCCAGCTCGCCGAGAGCTTCGCGGAATGGGCCAACGCCGAGCATTACGCCCGCATCGTTCGCGATCGCGGCATGTTGCGCGACCTCATTCAATGCGCCGGCGAGATTTCCGAAAGCGCGTATTCCGGCATCGACGATGCCAAGGACATTCTCGACGTCGCCGAGCAGAAGATTTTTCAGGTTACCGAAAAACGCGTCAGCGGCCAGGCCAGTTCCCTTCGCGAATTGATCGATCGCCTGAATTCGCAGCTTCAAAATCGCGACGGCGCCGCGGCGACGGGATTGCCCACAGGGTTTACCGCCCTCGATGAGCTGACCAGCGGCTTCCAGCCGGGCGACCTGATTGTCGTCGCCGCTCGCCCTTCAATGGGAAAAACCGCGCTCGGCCTGAGCATGGCCCACTACGCGACCGTCGAACATCAACACCCGATCGCGTTTTTCTCGATGGAAATGAGCAGCGCTCAGGTCACCGAGCGTCTTGTGTGCAGTCATGGCCACGGCACGGATGCCCAGCGCCTCCGCCGGCGCATGCTCTCCGACGAAGAAATCAATTATCTCCTGGTGAAAGTGTGCCCGGAGCTGGCGGGTGCTCCGCTGTTCATCGACGACACGCCCGGCATGAGCGCCATGGAGCTGCGTTCCAAAGCGCGGCGCCTTCGTCAGCGGCATCAGATTGAAGCGATTTTTGTGGACTACTTGCAGTTGATGCACATTCCGAATTCCGAAAACCGCCAGGTCGAAATCGCCACCATCAGCCGCCAGTTGAAAGGCGTCGCTCGCGAGCTCAACATCCCCGTCATTGCCATGGCCCAGCTCAATCGAATGCCCGAAGGCCGCAGCGACAAGCGCCCCCTCATGAGCGACCTTCGCGAATCCGGGGCCATCGAGCAGGATGCCGACGTGGTCCTCCTCATTCATCGCGAGGAGTATTACCACCCGGAAAAAGACGAAGTGAAAGGAAAGGCCGAGCTGATCATCGCCAAGCAGCGGAACGGCCCGACCGGCACTGTTGAACTGCAATTCAACAAGAAGTTCACTCGCTTCGCCAACTTCTCACCCGAGCCCGAGCCGCATTACCAATCTCGACATTCCGAAGTTCCATTCTAGTTGCTCCGTAGGAGCAACGGAATGTAGCCACGGGTGGAGCGAAGCGAAACCCGTGGTGACGAATTCGCGTCAACATCGCTCCCGCCCCGAATTGGGGCGGCGGTTTGCATCGCCTATTCGTCCGCACGGTTATCCAATTTGTACCTGTGAAATCTCTCTCTCGATCTGATCAACATTTCGATGCGCATGTTCCGGTCCGCAGGTTGTCATTCTTCTTGTTCGCGCGTAAACTTCGCGCCGTTCCAAACGCGGTCGGAACGAGTTTCTTTCTCCTGTTGTTAAAGGCAGTTGATGAATAAAGGACGCATGGGGTCCGTTGGGGGCTTGAGTGCCATTGCGATGGCTCTCTGTGCCGCGCCCGCGCTCGCCCAGGAGCCTGCGGCCCCGCAAAACCAAACCATCCGCGAGATTCGCGTCATTGGTCTCAAAATCGTCACCCAGGCGTATGTCGAAGATGTTTCTGGCGTGAAGGTCGGCGCTGCTGCGGACAGGACCGCTCTCGATGAGGCCGTCGCCAGACTCCTTCGCACCGGAAAATTCCTTTCCGCCACGTATCACACCGAGCGGGCCGCGGACGGCGTTTTCATCATTTTCGATCTGAAGGAGCGCCCCGTTGTCAAGAAAATCACTTTCGAAGGCAACAGCCATTTCCGCGATGGACCGCTGATCAAAGACATCAATCAGAAGCTGGATCAACCCGCCGACTGGTTTGCGATCCGCGACGGCCGCGAAACCATCATCGCCAAATACAAGGAAGCCGGCTACGTCAACGCCGATGTGACGTTCGACCAGCAGCGATTGGAGGATACCGGCGAGCTCCACTTCAAAGTCATTGAAAACCAGAAAGTCCGCGTCCGCAAGATCCTCATCGAAGGAAACCGGACCCTGACCGACGCCGAGCTCCGCCGCGAACTCGAAACAAAAACTTATATCTGGATTTTCCGCTCCGGCGCCTACGACAAGGACAAAGCCGATGGCGACGTCGGCCGACTTCAGAACCACGCCCACGACGAAGGCTTTCTCGACGCCAAAGCGAGCATTCGCACCGAATCAATGGCCGACAGCGGAGACTTAACCGTCATATTCACGATTGACGAAGGCACGCAGTACAAGATCGAAGACATCACCTTGAAAGGTAATTCGACCCTGGGTTCCGATGAATTGACTCCATTGGCCACTTCACGATCCGACGAGTTCGTGAAACTGCCGCGCCTCGACGCCGATGCAAGAGCGATCCAGCAGCATTACGGCGAGCTCGGCTACATCGACGCCTCGTGCAAGCCGCAGCGCGTCTTCTCCAATCAGCCCGGATTTGTGAAGGTCACCTTCGAAATCAACGAGGGCGAGCAATTTCACGTCGGTCGAGTCACCGTGCGAGGAAACTCACGCACAAAGGACAAGGTCGTTCGCCGCCAATTGGACCTTTATCCCCCGGACGACCTGTTCAATCTCACCGAAACCAAGGCTGCGGAAAAGCGCCTTACCGACTCGCGGATCTTCAGCTCCGCGAAAGTGATCCCCACCGGCGATCAGCCCGGCTTCCGCGACGCCGTGATCGACGTGAAAGAGGCCGAAAAAGCCGGAGATTTCATCTTTGGCGCGGGCATTACCAGCAACAGCGGTCTGGTCGGCTCCATTGTTCTCGACATGCAGAATTTCGACATCTTCGACCGTCCGCGAAGCTGGTCGGAGTTCTTCAGCCTCCGTTCGTTTTACGGCGGCGGACAGCACTTGCGAATCGAGCTCCAACCCGGCACGACCGTCAGCCGCTTCCGCATCGACTTCACCGAGCCGTATCTCTTCGATCGACCGCTTCGCTTCGACGCCGGCATTTATCTCTTCCAGCGCAAGCGCGACGGCTACACCGAAAAGCGCTTCGGCGACTCCCTAAGCCTCGGTAAGAAGTTCGAGCACGGGCTGTTCCAGGGCTGGACCGGCGAAATCGCATTTCGCGACGAGCTCGTCGAAGTCGACGACTTGGAATTCCTCGCCGCGAAGGACATTCGAGAAGCCGAAGGCCAGAACTCCCTTTTCGGACTCAAAGGCAGCCTGGTTCGCGATCACACCGACAATCGCTTCGTGCCGACCAAGGGCGACCGCCTGCGAATCAGCTACGAACAGCTGGAATCCGATGGTTTCTTCGGAAAGGCTAACGTCACCTACAACTGGTTCACGCCGACCTACACGGACCGTCAGGACCGCAAACACGTTCTCAACCTGCATGGCGAAACCGGCGCAATCGTCGGATCGGCCCCCGTGTATGAGCGCTACTACGCGGGTGGCATCGGCTCCATCCGCGGATTCGGATTCCGCGGCGTCGGTCCGCGCGATGGAATTCAGGACAACAACATCGGAGGAAGCACGTTGCTGCTGCTCGGCGCGGAATATAGTTATCCGCTCTATGGCCAAAACCTTCGCGGCCATTTCTTCCTCGACTCCGGAACCGTCGGCGGCGGGGCCTACCGCGCCGCGATCGGCGCCGGGGTTCGCTTCACGCTCGATCTGTTCGGCCCGTTCCCCATCGAACTCAACGTCGGTATTCCCGTCATGTCCGACGAGGACGATAAGAAGCAGGTCTTCAGCTTCATGGTCGGCAGCATTTTCTAGGGCCGCAAAACGGCTCCAACGGAGCCGAGGCCTGTAGCCACGGGTGGAGCGAAGCGGAACCCGTGGTTGCGTGTGTGTAGAGAAACCCGCCCGGAAAGGGCGGCGGAAAAACGCATTCGAATTCATGGCATCGCACAACGATTCCTCGTGCTGTCACTCACGCGCAACGCTTGATTTGCGGGCGTTGACCCCGGCAATCCCGGTTGCGATGATTTGATGGATAGATCGCATTGATTGATGGAATTGGCCTGGATTCACTCATGAGCAATCTCAAACGAACCATCATCGAAGGCTGCATCCTCGGCGCGCTTTCGCTCGTTCTCGCGTTCGGCGTGAACGCGGCCCGCGGCAAAGGGCACGTCAAAGTCACCAAAGACTACTTCGCTGTTCCACAGATTGCCGAATCGAAGCCTACGGTCGGTGCAAACGCGCGGAGCAAAGAAGAACCTGCGGCGAAAGGTACGTCTTCGCAAAAAGTTGCCGAAAACGCACCCAAGCCCGCCGCGAAACACCTCGAACATTCGTACCAGGAGATGACCGTCGATCAGGTGCTTGAACTTCTCAAGAATCCAAGCACCGCCAAGGGTTTGAACGTCATCGTCGATGCCCGCGATGATCAGCATTTTCAGGAGGGTCACCTCCCCGGCGCGATCCAGTCCTTTCCCTATGAGTTCGATCGTTTCCGCGCCACGGTCATCAATCGCGTGAACGGCGCGGAGAAAGTCGTCGTCTACTGCGGCGGCGGCGACTGCGAAGACAGCATTTTCATGTGTCGCGAGCTGGTGCAGGCCGGCGTCCCGGAAGAATCGATCTATCTCTTCGCCGGCGGCTACGAGGAATGGAAGTCTCGCAAGCTGCCCCTGGAATCCGCATCCGAATGATCGCCCCGCACCCAATGATCGTCCCGAAACTGCACGATTCACCGCTCCGCCGCTTCGACGCCACCGGCCTGCCGCTGCTCATCGCTCGACTCGTGCTCGCCTACATTTTCATTACCTTCGGAGTCGCCAAGCTGGCCGACCCATTCATGTTTCTCAAAATGCTTCGACTCTACCATTTGTATCCCGAATCGCCGCCGTATTTTATGAATCTCACCGTGATCGTGCTGCCGTGGCTGGAGATCGTGACCGGCACGGCGCTCTTGATCGGCCTTCGTGTTCGCGGTGCGGCCCTCATTCAATTGCTCATGCTCGTCCCGTTCACGATCGCCGTGTTGCGCCGTGCATTCGAAATGATGCGACTGGATCCCAACCTGCCATTTTCCTTGGTGAAATTCGATTGCGGCTGCGGCAGCGGTGAAGAAATCATCTGGCGGAAAACGCTTCTGAATTCGGCACTCATCATCCTCGCGGCTTACGCTCTTTTTTCGCGCACTCGCCGCTTCTGCCTGGAGCGCTTCTTCGACTCCCGCCAATTCGACTCGCACTACTGCCACCTCTGCGGCTACTCCTCCCCCCGCCTCGCCAACGGCGTCTGCGACCGCTGCATCTCCGCGCCGCTGATTCCCGCGCAGAGCTAATTCTTTCCGAGCCGCGCCCGTCAGGAAGCGGGCCGTCCCCCTTACCAAGGGGGACCATAGGGGGTCGTGGAAGTCATTCTGAGCGAAGCGAAGAATCTCTGAATCCGCAGATTTGCACAGATCTGTTTCACGTGAAACAGAGTTGCGCGAAAACTTGTTTCACGTGAAACAGAGTTTGGCCGGGTTCTTGGCAATGCGAGTCGCTGTTATTCAGCGGTTTTCAGGGGTGATCTATCGAAATCAGTAATTCTGCAAACGCTTCGCACGTTATTTCATTGACCCGCCTCTCTTCCGATTGATAGGATGGACGTGCTGGGGGAATCATCGCGTGCGATTTCTGTGGATACAAGCCCGATTCACTTTGATTGTTTTCGCAGCGGCCCATATTGCGGCAGCAATCGACGGCACCGGAGTCGCGAAGCCACCGCTGCACGAGTCATCGCCGACGATGCAGTGGATCAGACCGGTGCGTGAATCGACACAGTCGATTGGGTCATCTCACGCACCTTGCACGAGCCATGTCACCCGCGACGGCTACACCAGTATTCAAGTCAATGTCGATGCCTACGGTTGCAACATTTCCGGCGATGCGGCCAATGAACCGTCAATCGCGATCGATCCGACAGATCCCAAGAAAATCGTAATTGGCTGGCGGCAGTTCGACAGCGTACTTTCCGATTTTCGCCAGGCGGGTTGGGCCTACAGTCATGACGCCGGACACACTTGGGTCTTCCAGGGCTCGCTCACGCCAGGCGTTTTTGGAAGCGATCCCGTTCTCAACGCCGGACCAAGTGGTGAGATTTTCTACTTGAGTATCAGCGAGGAAGAAATGCGCCTGTTTCGCTCCCTTGACGGCGGAATGTCATGGCTCCCGAGAACAAAAGTGGCGGACGGCTTCTGGGACAAGCCGTGGATGGCTTTCGATAGAACACACGGTATGGGGCGCGGAAACATTTACATCACCGTTGCGAGCGATCTTATCAGAAGTGTGGATGACGCTCGTTCCTTTCAATTTACTTCGTGGCCTCCGTTGCTCGTACAAACTACGACTCACGTTGATCATTCGGGCGTATTATACAGCTATTCCCCACCCGTCGCCTGGTCGGTTACGGCGCAAGACTCAAGTAATGAAGCGCATATTGATGGCATCGGATCTGAATCCACCTGCGGTGCAACATCGACTGTTGGGAACCCCAACCCAGGCGGGCTGAATGGTCAATGCTGGATTGATTCAGTACAAGATTCCGGGCACGACGGTTGGTTGTTTGTTGTGTGTCCTGGTTGCAATTTCGGTAGAAGCAGAAATGCAGGAGTTACCTTCGATCCGTCTGTCCGGGTGAACGATGATCCGGTCGGAAATGGTGCATGGCATTGGTTCACAATGCTATCTGTAGCGCCCAATGGGCGGATCGACTTAGCTTGGAACGACACGAGGAATTATTCCGACGACCCGGACGCCAAGCTAAGCGAGCTGTATTATTCATACTCCATGAACTACGGCGACACGTGGTCGCCCAACGCGCCGGTCAGCCCCGTTTTCAACACCTACCTCGGCTGGCCCCAACAAAACAAGATCGGCGACTATGACCAGATGCTCTCCGACAATCTCGGCGTGAACGTGGCCTACGCGGCCACGTTCAACGGCGAGCAGGATATTTACTTTCTTCGCATCGGGCCGTGGGATTGCAACGGAAATCAAATCGACGACGTGCAGGACATCGCCAGCGAAACAAGCCTCGATTGCAACGGCAACGGCGTGCCGGATGAATGTGAATACCGCGCCGACTTCGACGGCGACGGACTGACCACTTACAACGATTTTGCTACGTTTCTTTATGACATGCGCGGCCCAGACCCAATTCTTCCGCCTCCTACCTGCGCCAAGCTTTCCGACATCGATCACGACGGCGACGTGGACCTCAAGGACTTCTACGGCCTACAGCAGGTTTTCGTGACGCCGTAGGCCGATCATTGAGACTGGTATTCGGTCTGCATTTCGCGACAATACCGCCCATGAACGAACCAATACTCAGCGAAGTGAAGGGTCACGTCGCCATCGTGACGCTCAACCGGCCCGACGTGCTGAACGCGCTCTCTGTCGAATTGATGGACAAGCTGATCGCCGTGCTGGAGGGGTTTGATCGCGACGCGAATGTGCGGGTGATCGTGCTTGCGGGAAGCGAGAAGGCGTTCGCGGCGGGGGCGGACATCGGGGACATGGCCGAGGCGTCTTTTCTCGACATGTACGAGCGGAACAATCTCGCGCGGTGGACGCGGATCAAGCAGGTTCGCAAGCCGATCATTGCGGCGGTGAGCGGGTTCTGTCTGGGCGGGGGGTGCGAGTTGGCCATGCACTGTGACATGATCGTGGCATCAGAGTCGGCCCAATTCGGCCAGCCGGAGATCAACATCGGCGTGATGCCCGGGGCCGGCGGCACGCAGCGGCTCACGCGTGCGATTGGAAAATTTCGCGCGATGGAATTGATTCTCACGGGGCGATTCATTCCGGCGGCAGAAGCGTATGAGGCCGGTCTTGTGACGAAAGTCGTGGCCAAAGAGCAGTTTCTGGCCGAAGCCATCCGACTTGCAGAAACAATCGCCTCGAAATCGCCGGTCGCCGCCCGTCTCGCGAAAGAAGCCGTGCTGGCCGTCGACGAACTTGGTCTTACGCCCGGCCTTGATTACGAGCGCAAGCTTTTCTATTCGCTCTTCGCGACGTTTGATCAAAAAGAAGGCATGAAGGCATTTCTGGAGAAGCGCAAGCCGCGGTTTGAAGGGAAGTAGCCTATCTGCACACGACGCATGGCCACGGTTCGAAGAGCAGAAGAATCAACGTGCGATAGCGGGGCATGGCGGCGCTTCACTTGGCCATGGCACCCAAGAACATGCCGGCACTGAGTTTTGTAAAAAAGAAAACGGCGAGCAGATCGCCCGCCGTCTTCCGCATCGTTTGGAAAAGTTCTTAAATCAAGTTGTTTACGGATAAATCAAAGAATCCGTAGCGGCATACTTGTTGGCGCCGCCGCCGAACGCATTCTGCCCCGGATAGGGGTTTGCAGGGTTAGACCCCCACACGGTGTCACCGTGGATAATGTTCTTGTGCTGCGGATCCGTCCACTGATCGTTCACGATTACGGTGTAGATATTGTCTGAATCGATGCCGACCGCCGGCGTCCTCTGGAAGGACGAGTGACCGTCGCCATATAGACAGTTCTGGCCTTCACCGCTGCCCCTGCCTCCGTGATTCGGTGAATTGTAAAGGGCCCAGTCTTTCGGCGAGCTTTCGATGGTGATGATCTTACCGTTTACCTGCCATGTCGGCGGAGTGGGATTGGCGCCGCTGTAGTACGGTCCCTTGTCGGCAGCGAGAACCTGGCGGTTGTCGACGCCTTCGCGCGGCTGAGTGTCCTTCGGGCCGAACGGAACCTGGTATCCATAGCTGATGTTCTGATAGGTCTCGAAATCGTAGTACAGATCGAGATCCTCAGTGCGGTCGTCGGTGTCGCCGCTGCTCGGGCAAATAAACTGCTTCACGGTGATATCACCGGATCGGACCATCATCCAGTAGGCACGCGTGACTGAAACGGCAGTGCTACCGGCTGTCGGTTGGGCAGCCGTCTCTGAAAAACTCTGAAATTGGCGGTTGTTGCCAACCGACCCTGGATCACTATTCGTCGTGGCCAATCCCTGGTTCGTGTAGTCGATACCCTGAGCGTCGACGTACGCGGCTTTGAAGGCCGGGATCATCCACTTTTCCTGATTGTCGTTGGCGTAAATCTTCGCCGACGTACCAATACCCTTGACGTTTGCTCCGCACACCAGTCGCTTGCTGAGCTCACGAGCTCTTGAAAGGCTCGGAAGCAAAATAGATATCAAAAGAGCGATGATAGCGATGACGACCAGGAGCTCAATCAGGGTAAACGCTTTCGTTTTCTTCTTCATTTTCTAGACTCCTTTTTTACCAATCCAAACGATGCAAACCAAAGACTCTCGCGAAACGATCGCGAAGGCCGATGTTAACTTCGGCAGTTCCCGTGCAATCACCGGGCCTTAACTGACGGCAATTCATTGCGCTTTTGATGGCACTACATTCGTTTGAACCACCACGTCAGCCTATTCTCAGGGACAACCAGCGCGCAAACGCGATCCCTAGCGAATGCCATCAAATGGCGCCATCAGCTAGACAAAATTCCGCCTTTACCCGGCTAAAACCAAGACCGAAAGGCGAAACAATCCCGATGCGTCCGACAAGTCCTCGAAGCTACGTGGTGGTTGTGGAGAGTGCTTGTGAATGAACTATAAGGATAGCACGTACAAAGAATGAATGAAGGTGATCGATTTTAGATAACGCACGGGCTTTACGCAGCCCCATTGAAAATCAAACCCTCAACCACTCCACCTCGATCCGAATCCTAATCGGACCTTTGCCTCCTGTCAAGGATATTCGGATCAAAACAAACCAGTTATAAGCGAAAGGATAGGCGTTTCCTTGCGAGAAATAATGTTTTGCAGTGTGGCTTTTAAGTCCTATTTTCAAGCTTCGATATGGGTGATCTTCCAGAGGCCTCCAAGCTGCTCAGTATCCTTTCTGGAGTTGCGGGAAATCTCCAATCGATAAACAAAGGCCAAGAAATGCGATCGGAGGTAACGGCGATAATCGTCCCAGATGTCCTGGAATGCCAAAGACGTTCGGAGGAGATCCGCATCCATTCTAGATTCGAAGCCGATCAAACTTTGTTCATTGAGTCTTGGTTCGACCGCGATTGGCGCGAATGGGAACAGATTCCGAACCGTCCCAATTTTTCCGCGAAACGCGTGACTCGGTTTGGGGCCAAGATCGCAACCTGGGTATACAGGAGAATCTGCAAGTCGAGCCAGATGGATTGGTGACGAGCATATTCTACGTCGTAGTAAATCCATTCCTGAAAATCCGCGAGTGGATCATTGCGAAGGCGAAGAACCTGCGTCAAACCAGTAATTCCCGGTTTCACGGAAAGTCGAGCGCGTCTCCCGGATGACTTGCTGCGTTCCTGCTTGAGTCGGGCGAACTCCTCTTCGAACACTTTCAGCGTTACTTCCGCCGTTTTGACGTCGTTCTCAAAGGATTGTTTCTGTGATTTCAAGAACAAAGCACGCAGATCTTGCCGCCGGTGCTCCAAACGCTCCTTGAATTTCGCGAGCCGTTCGGGCCGGCTCTTCACGTCGGGATGGTCTTTCCCAAGCCCCGCCTTCACGTCATTCGTTTCGGAAAGTTCCAAATTTCGAATCTGCTCGCGGACATTTTGGATTTCAGGGTCGGTCATGGAGAACTGTTCGAACTGCGCCGAGTTGAAGAGATCGTCACTTCCTGCTTCCTGCTGCGAGGTAAAGGTCGCGAGTTTCGCCTTTGCCAATGCCAAATTCTTCCGCCCAAGGCAAAGGTGCGAAAATCCTGCTGAAAGAAGTGCCTGATCCGCAGCGGTTCGGGGTGGCCGAAGTCAAGAATGATCGCATCATGGGCATTGAAGAAAAACCCAAGAAGCCCAAGTCAAATCTTGCGGTCATCGGTATCTATATGTACGACCGGCAGGTCTTCGACATGATCCGGCCGCTGAAGCCCTCGGCGCGCGGTGAGCTGGAAATTACGGACGTCAACAACGCATACCTCGAGCAAGGCGCGCTCACATATGACGCTCTCGATGGCTGGTGGACGGACGCGGGGACTTTTCGGTCGCTTCATCGGGCTTCGAACATGGTAGCGGATGGCGGCGCGAACCACGTGGAATCGCCGAAACGAAATTCCGTTCAGGTCAGTGCGGCCACATAGAATTTTTCTTCCCTGAATCGAAAACAAACGATGCGAACGATATTGATCACAGGTGCGGCGGATTTCATCGGAAGCAATTTCGTGCGCATGATGCGCGAGAAGCGCCCGGACGTGCGAATCGTTGCGTTTGATGCGTTGACGTACGCGGGGAACCTCGAGAACCTTGCCGGAGTGTCGGAGGTTTCCGGCTTTCAATTTGTCCGCGGTGACATTTGCGACGCGGAGGCTTTGCGACCCTGGTTTGAAGGCGGCCTCGACGCAGTGGTGAACTTTGCGGCGGAAAGCCGCGTGGATCGAAGCATCCTGGGTGCGCAAGAATTCGTTCGTACCAACGTCGTCGGCGTGCAGATCCTGCTCGATCTGGCGCGGCAATTTCCGGTCAAGCGGTTTCTTCAGGTATCTACCGACGAGGTGTACGGTTCGCTGGGGCCGACGGGCAAGTTCATGGAGACCACGCCGATCGCTCCGAGTAGTCCCTATAGCGCGTCCAAGGCGGCAGCCGATCTTCTTGTTCATTCGTATCATCACACGTTTGGTCTGCCGACGCTGATTACGCGATGCTCGAACAACTATGGCCCCTACCAGTTTTCGGAAAAGTTGATCCCGCTATTCGTGACGAATCTGCTCGCGGGCCAAAAGGTACCGGTCTACGGGGATGGGATGAATGTGCGTGATTGGATCCACGTTCGCGATCATTGTGAGGCCATTCTTGTCGTTCTGGAAAAGGCGTCTCTTGGATCGGTGTACAACATCGGTGGCGATTGTGAAGTCCCGAACATTGAAATCACCCGCCAGTTGCTGCGACTTCTTGGGCGGGACGGCTCGTTCATTCAATATGTGAAGGATCGCCCGGGACACGATCGGCGTTATGCGATGGACATTTCGCGAATCGAGCGAGATTTGGGTTGGCGACCGCGGATTGCGTTTGAGCAAGGTCTGAGTGACACGGTGGAATGGTACAAGCGGAACGAGGACTGGTGGACGCGGATCAAGACCGGCGACTATCTCCATTATTACGACCGGCAATACGGAGTCGGCGGAGTAGTCGAAGCGGCTGCGGCAGGTAGTAGAAGTTAGTGACTTTCAAAATGAATTGGTCGAAGGCTCGGATTCTGATCGTCGGGGCCAAGGGAATGCTCGGTCGTGACGTCCACACACCTTGCGTCGCGGATGGGAACGAACAATCCACGGTTGATTGCTTTGGATCGCACAGAATTGGATATTTGCGATTCCCCGCGCGTAATCGAATTCGTTGCACGTCTTAGGCCGGATGTGCTCATCAACTGCGCCGCACTTACGAACGTGGACGGTTGCGAAAGCGATCAGGAAGGCGCATTCGCGATCAACGCCGACGGTCCTTGGAATCTCGGTAAAGCTTGTAAAACCTGCGAGGCTTTGCTTGTTCACCTCAGTACGGATTTTGTCTTTAACGGGCAAAGCGATCGACCCTATCGCGTGGAAGAGCCACCAAATCCGCTTTCGATCTACGGGGAATCCAAGTGGCGAGGGGAACTCGCTATTCGCAAATCTGGATGTCGTCATCTGATTGTTCGCACATCATGGCTGTTTGGTCATCATGGCCGCAATTTTGTCGAGGCGATCTTGAAGAAGGCGGAAGCGGGTGAGGATCTTCGAGTTGTGAACGACCAGGTCGGACGCCCGACAAGCACCATTGACCTGACCGAAGGATTGTTGCGATTGCTTGAATCGAGCACGGAAGGAACCTTTCATTTTGCAAATCAAGGTCAGTGCACCTCGTTCGAGTTCGCGGTTAAAATTGTCAGCACCTCCGAATTCAAAGTGATCATCGAACCGATCACCTCCGCTGAATTGGTCCGACCGGCGAAACGTCCTGCGTATTCGATGCTGGACTTGAGCGCGTATGAATCGAAGACGGGTCATCATCTGCGCCAATGGACAGACGCGTTGCGGCAATATCTACGAGAACGAAAGGGCCGCCGCACTCATGAATTGAATCCCAGTCGGCTGCAGATGAATTCAACCGCAAAGTCCGGCGTGGAGTTGGATCGCAATTCAACGGGGTTATTCCAACGAGAGAATTGATGGTGCGACGTCGAAAAACCGCGTCATACGGTGTGGCGTTCTGGCTATTCGTGCTCGTCGGCGTGGGAGTCGGGCAGCGCTGGCTGAATCGGGTGCTGAATGGTCTCCCTGGCCGTCCCGTCTTGCTCGAACAACCGTTGTCGACATTGCCAAAGACGATTGAAGATTGGATGGGAGGCGATATCGCGATTGATACGCGAATTATGGAAGTCGCGGGGGCTGATGATTATCTGGCTCGTCGCTACGTCGGCGTCTCTCGCCGGGATAGCGTTGGCGTTTATGTCGCGTACGCGTCCAGGCCCGCGACAATGATCGGCCGCCATCCGGACAAGAGTTTTCCAGCCAATGGATGGCTGACGCGGGGCGCGAAAATCGTGCAACTCATGCGCCCGGGCGGAAAGAAACTCGAGTGCAGGATTTATTATTTTTCTCGGGAGGATGCACACTGGGAAGGTCGCGTGGTGTTGAATTACTTTGTCCTCCACGGCCGACACATCACCGATCCGGAGGAATTTAGCGGTCCGCAATGGCGTCAGCCGAATTTTGCGCGAGACCCCGCCTATTACGTCGCCCATGTGCAGGTGGTTGCGGTCGCGTCGGATGCGTCTGAGTATGAACAAGTCGAAGCCGCTACTGAGCGGTTCGCGGCGGCGTCGGCCGGGAATCTGGATGCGCTGCTGCCGCTTGCGGGCGAAGCGAAATCAGGTGACTCGATTATGTCCGCGGAGAAAAGTCCTTGACGCTTTGCAACGCCTCGGTACACGGCAGATGACCGCATGACAACTTCCGGAATCGATGTCTCCGTCGTGATTGTGAGCTGGAACACACGCGACGTGCTGCGTGATTGCCTGCAATCCATTCGTGAAAAGGCAGGTCGAGTCACGTGCGAGGTGATCGTCATCGATAACAACTCCGCGGACGGATCAGCGGACATGGTGGCCGCGGAGTTCCCTGATTTTCGGCTGATCCGCAATCGATCAAACGGAGGATTCGCTTCCGCGAACAATCAGGGCATCGCGATCAGCAACAGTCGGTATGTACTTCTGTTGAATCCAGATACGCTGATTCGCGGCGCAGCAATAACGAAGTCCGTGCATTTCGCCGATTCCCATCCGGACGCGGCGGTGGTGGGTTGCAAAACCTATGGTGGCACGGGGTGCATGCAATACAACTGCTACCTGTATCCGAGCCTGCTGAATGTCGCGCTGTCGCTAAGCCATCTTCAGACTCATTACTGGTATCACCCTTTCTTTGGCCGAGCGCGTCTGGGGTGGTGGGATTACGACAGCCCGCGTGAAGTTGAGGCCGTGGCCGGATGCTTCATGCTTGTGCGTCGCACGGCAATCGATCAGGTCGGGCCGATGAGCGACGAGTACTTCATGTATTCGGAAGACACAGAGTGGTGCTGGCGGTTCAAGCAGGCGGGCTGGAAGATCATGTATACGCCGGACGCGGTGATCACGCATTTCGGCCAGTGCAGCTCGTCCCAGGCCGCCCGCAGTATGCGATTGATGGAGCGGCAGAGCCTATTGGTGTTCCTGGAAAAGAAATCAGGCAAATTCGAACGATTTCTTGCCAACGGAATGTTTGCCGCGGCTTCTTTTGCGAAGCTACCATGGTTGTATCTTAAGAAATGGACCCAAGGGGCTCGCGATGGCGATGCGCTGAAAGAGCTGAACCTTTGCATCGCTGCGCTTCGGTTTCATTTGCTGGGGAAGGTCGCCACGAGGTCGTAAGGGTGAATCGAGCGAAACGGAACTATCTTGGTGCAGGGCGCAATCGCCAATGAAGCGCGTCATCGTTTTAGTGATTTCGGCCGCGTATTGGGCTCTCACACTGGGCGGCCGCCTTGCGAGCCGAAATCAATATTGCGTCGTGCTCTACTACCACGGCGTGTCGGCGAAGACCGCGAAAGCATTCGCGGAACAAATGGCGTGGCTTGCGGATCGCTTTGAAGTCGTGCGACTGTCGGATGCGTTGACGCCTCGCACACGGGCTGCAGTCTGTATTACGTTTGATGATGCCTTGGAAAACTTGTTGACGAATGCGATTCCAGTGCTGACGCGGCTTGAGCTCCCCGCGACGATTATTGCGGTGAGTCGAAATCTCGCGAAGCCGCCCCAATGGGAGATGACACCCGGTCACGCGGAATCGAATGAACGAACGATGTCTGAGGCGCAGCTGCATATTCTTCCGCACGAGCTTATTGACGTCGGCTCACACACCTGCACGCATCCGCACCTGCCTCGGCTGTCAAAGGAAGATGTGCGGCGCGAGCTGTGCGATTCAAAGAGCGATTTGTAGACGATATTAGGGCGTAAAGTGTCCTTGTTCAGCGCCCCGTATGGCGGGCTGCATCCATTTACGATTGAGGCGGCGCGCGAGGCGGGATACGACAAGGCCGTGACTTGCGATCCCCGCGTCATGCGATGCGACGATTCCCCGTTGATGATTGGACGGTTCAAGAAGGCTCCAGAGGATTGGACGATCGAATTTCGTTTGAAGGCCGCCGGCGCGTACGCATGGCGAGGCTGGTTTCGCCGACGAGGGATGGAATCCATCCAATTGTCGAATCAACCGATGGGGGCGGTCGTTCCGTCGAGCAGGCAGGTGCGTGCGTGAGCGACGAAGTTCTTGTCGATCACTTGAACGCTGAAGAATGGTCTGCGGAGGCAAGGCGCTTCAGCGATTCCAACATCTATCAAACATGGGCTTTTGGGGAGCAAAGTGCGGCAGAAAGCGGAGCGACGATCAGCCGGATCGCGATAAAGCGCGGCGAATCCATTGTTGCCATGACCCAACTGATGATCAAACGGATCCCCATGCTGCGAACCAGGCTGGCGTATTCGTATCGCGGCCCGCTTTGGGAGCATTCAGGTGCTTCTTCATCCGATTGGCGGAAAATACTTTCCTGCATCCGAGATGAATATGTCTCGCGACGCGGGCTTGTGGCCCGTATCGCCGCAAATCTATGGACGTTCGATGGAGAGCAGGGAGATTCGGTCGGCGGGCCTGAGGATCGGTTGTCGGATTTTCTGGAGGGTTCAGGCTTTTCGCAGGAGGCGAATCGAGTTGCTGATCGGACGATCGTGCTTGACCTTTATCCATCCATCGACGTGCTTCGAAAGAACCTGGACCAGAAATGGCGAAACGGGCTGAATCAGTCCGAGCGGAAGGGGCTTACGATTCGTGACGGCGTGGACGACGACGCCATTCGCGAATTTGAACAGCTCTATGCGGCCATGTGGGAGCGAAAACGATTTGAGGCCGGCGTGTGCGTATCGAGCTTTCGAACGCTCCAGAGGAATCTTCTGGAACACGAAAAGCAGCGAGTGGCGCTGGCGTATCTCGGCGACGAGCTGGTCGCGGGCCATGTTTCGAGCACATTGGGCGATACGTGCATTTATCTTCTCGGCGCCTCCAACGATGCCGGCCGGCATACGAAGGCATCGTATCTCTTGCAATGGCATACCTTGCAGCGAGCCAAGGCTGATGGCGCTCGATGGTATGACCTTGGCGGGATCGATCCCGAAAGGAACCCCGGAGTCTATCATTTCAAATCCGGATTGGGCGGTCGCAAGGCAACCTTCGCCCCGCAGATTTCTGCATCGCCGGAAGGAATGGGCAAAGTTCTCGCCCCGCTGGCGGAGCGCGCTCATCGGATGTTGTCACGCGTGAAAAATCGATTCGCGGAGAGCGTTTCGCTAAAATGAGTCGCAACGAGAAACTGGTCATCATCGGCTTGGACGGCGGCACGTTTCGGGTGCTTTGTCCGCTAGCCGAGTCTGGCACAATGCCCATGCTCGGGCGAATGCTGCGCGAAGGCGCGTTCGGCAATTTGATGACCACCCGGCCGCCAGTCAAGTGTCCGGCGTGGCCGACCATGTGGACCGGCGTCAATCCCGGCAAGCATGGCGTGTTCAGTTTTTCGTTTCGTGATCCGAAAACGCGTGAGGTGCGGACGGCCAGCGCGAATGACGTTCACGCTCCGCGCCTTTGGGACATCGCCGGCGACGACGGCAAGCAAGTCGGCGTCTTCAATGTTCCCATCACGTTTCCAGCGACCAGGGTCAACGGTGACATGTTGACCGGCTTTGTTTCGCCGGAGGATTCGCCACAGGTGTTCTGGCCAAGCGCATTCGGAGAGGAAATGCGTGCAAAATTTCCGGACCTTTCATTGACCTGGGGCGTGCTCGGTCATCGTCCTTCGGACACTGCGCGGCGTGAAGCGCACATTCGGATGATCAATGAGCTGATGGCGCTTCGTTGCCGACAATTCGAATGGGCTGCGAATCGGGCGGATTACGATTTTTGTTTTCTGGTGCACGAATACACGGATCGCGTCGGGCATTTGTTTTATCACCTGCTTGACGCGGAATTCGGCGACTTTCGTCGCGCCTCCAATGTCGGATCGCGAAGGCTCTTGGAAGATGGTCACCGCATCCTGGATGATTCGATCGCGCGGCGGGTGTCTCGATTCGGTGATCGGGCGAATTACATGCTGGTGAGCGATCATGGCTTCGACGGCGTCGACGCGCTGGGTTTACATCAACAATTTTCTTGAGTCGAACGGCCTGTTGCGACTTCATAATTTCCGCACCTGGGCCGATGTATTTACGCGACAATTCAATATCCCATTGGCAATTCGTCGCAAACTCGGGCTGGAACAGGAGCGGCGTGGCATAAGCAGGATCCGGGCCGAAATCCGTTCATCGATTACCGCCGTTCGCACGCCTACGCCGGTCCGCAGCTCGAACATTCCGTGTACATTAGCGCGGCCGGCCGTGGGCCGAACGATTTGGCTCGCTCGACCAAAGAGTACGAACAAGTCCGACTGCGAACCATCGGCGTCTTGACGTCCGCGACCGATCCGGAAACGGGGGCGAAGGTCTTCGAGGGCGTCTGGGCGCGGGAAGAAATCTACAACGGTCCTTATGTGCAGGACGCGCCGGATATTATTTTTGAATTGGCTCATGGATATATGGTGTCCAACGCGATCCTGCCACCTGGATTGCTCAAAGGCGGTTTTTTGAGGCCGCTGCGGTCCGGGTGGGATGTCTCCGGATACCATCGGCCTGAAGGAATTTTCATCGGCTGGGGTCCTGCCTTCAAGGCGGGAGACATTGGGTCGGCCAATATCCTGGATGCGGCAGCGACAGCGCTCTACTTGATGGGCCTCCCGATCCCATCATACATGGACGGGCGTATCGCGCATTCCGCCATACGTCCCGAGCGATTGGTGCAATATCCTCCCGAATACGTTGATCGTGTGTCGAGTGAAACGGATTCCGCGCCGGGCGCATATACGGATGCGGAACGATTGGAAGTCACTCGACGGCTTGAAGAGCTCGGATACCTCTAAACCAATCGGTCAGATTTCAAATTCATTGTGATTTCAGCGTCCTTGGAAAATCGTGTGCGAAGTTCGGGTTCTACGCCTGGGCATCTGGCGCCATTCATTCCGCTGCATGTGGATCGCTACGAGACATGGTCATCGCTTGTCGGTCTGCGGGACAAGTGGGATTCATTCGTTGAATCCGTCGGCGGCGATCTCTACAGCTCATTCGACTGGTGTGAAGTCTGGTGGAAGCATTTTGGCTTTGGGCGGCGGCTCGAAGTCTACGTCATGCGATCGGGCGACGAATGGGTCGCGATTTTTCCGCTGTTTCGCAAGACCATTCGCTGGGGACCGTTCGCACTCCGAGTCGTGCGGCTCATCGGTTGCGATCACTGCGTGACCACGTGCGGCGTGCCGATCAAGCGTGGATTTGAAGCGGACGCGATTCACCGATTGTTCGATCAGCTTCAAAAGGGCGAGCCGTGGGACGCATTGGGATTCGGTGAGCTTGCAGGGTATGCCGATTCCGCAAGTGATTTGGCGACCGCAATTCGCGCTGAGGGCGCATTCGGTGAAACGACGTTTCATGGCGACTGTTATCCGCAGATGATCTTCGACGTTTCTCGCGATGCAGAGACCATTCTTGCAGAACTTTCGGTCAAGGAACGCCGCAACGTACGCAAAGACCAGCGCGAACTGGAGGCTTCCGGCGCCAGATTTGTTGAACCCCAAACGCCGGAGTAACTTCACGCCGCGTTTGATCGGCTTGTGGCAATGCACGAGTCGCAATGGCGGATTCGCGGAAGGGGCGGGCATTTCGGCGACTGGCCCGGATCAGAATCATTCCATCGGGAATTTGCATCACGGGCGCTGTCTTCGGGCCGCCTCGCTCTGTTCGAAGTTCGTACCAACCAGGAAGTGCTGGCCGGTGAATATGCTCTGCGGTTTGGTCCCCGGCTGCACTGGATCATCGGCGCTCGCGCAAATGGAGTCAGCAGTCGGATTGGATACCTCGGATCGCTGGACCACGCCTGGAAAGACGGCGTGAAACTGATTGACGCGCTTCCGGGATATTATGACTACAAGCGAAGACTGGGGGCGCGAGTTGTGGGCGTCAAGGACATCCTGGCGGTGAACAATTGCAACTCGTCCCGCCGTCGATTGACCCTGCACCGCGCCGCGGCGGAAGCGGTTTCATTTGCGTATGGCCGCGCCTTGTGGTGGCATGTCGCCCCGTGGCTGTCGAAGAGAATGCCTCATCTTTTTGCAGGAAATGTCCATCGTCAGTTATGGACACCGTATATTCGCTCGCGGTTTCTGGCGACGCGTGAGCGGCCTGACGAATCATTCGCGCAGGACGCCCGGCAATCCGCGACTCGGTCGTCAGACAGCGTTGGAATTTCGGAAGGAGATCGTGAATGATTTCCGAAGCGACGCTCACACCCGAACGAGCCGCGACTTCACGCGGCGTCCCTGATTGCCCGACCGGCATGCCCATTCGTCATTCCGTGCATCATGATTTCGATGAGCTTTCTTCCAACCGCGAGGCGTGGGACGATCTGGTTCAAGCCACGGGCGATGACCTTTTTGCTTCCTATGACTGGTGTCGAATTTGGTGGAAGCATTACGAGTTCAATCGGCGCTTGCAGATTCATTTGTTTCACTGTGGCGATGAACTCGTCGGCGTGTTTCCACTTTTCGAAGAGCGTCTGCGATTGGGGCCATTTGCACTGAATGCGGTCCGCCTGGTTGGATGCGATCATTCCGTGACCACGTGCGGGTTTGCATGTCTGCCGGAACATTTGAACACCGCGGTCCATCACATCGTTCAACATTTGCAGAAGAACATACGATGGGACGCGCTGCATTTCGGCCCGTTGGCGGGATACAGTGAATATCGTGAAAAACTCGCGACCTCCCTTCGCGAACGCAAAGAAGTTCGCCACGTGGAAGACGGCGCCGACGATGGACCGCACATCATTTTTCCTTTGCCGGAGAATTTCGACGCCTATGTCGAGAGTCTGCCCGGCGGCGAACGTAGTAACCTGCGTCGACGCGAGAAGAAGCTCCAGGAACTGAATCCGAAAGCACAACTGGCCCACGTTGATGAAGTCGACAGCCACCTTCGCACATTCATGGAGCAGCATCGAGAGCAATGGCATCGCGAGGGAAAACTGGGGCACTTCGGTGATTGGCCTCGATCCGTCGAATTCCATCTTGAGATGGCGCATACGCTTGATTCGCTCGGTCGATTGCAGTTGCTTCGAATCGACACGGGCCATGGATGCGTCGGCTATCAATACAACTATCTGTTTGGGCGGCGTATTTACTGGATCTTGGGGTCGCGCAGCGCGGATACGCGATGGGACACATTGAGTCCCGGGCAGCGGCTTCATTGCGTGACGTTGCGGCTGGCATTTGAGGCCGGTCGCACTGAAATCGACGCGATGAAGGGCATGTATGAGTACAAGATACGCCTTGGCGGCGTGGTCAAACACCTTCAGTCGGTCACCGCGATCAGCCGACGGATGGGTTCGGCGCTGCGATTGAAGTGCTTTCGCATCGCCGCCCGCGCGGTGCATATTCTCTATTATCGTTTGTGGTTTTGCCGATTCGCGGCGTATTTTCCGCGACTTCAGAGGCCATTGTGGACCCTATGGATTCGCTCGCGGTTGTAGATCGAAGCAACAAGGCCCGTCCCGCAGAGCCGACTTCCACAATTGTCCGTGGTGCGGCGCGATATCGCATTTTCGACAGCGTCCTGTGCTTCGGTGACTCCGATTGGTGGTACCACAATCGCGGCCATGCGGACATGCAGTTCATGCGCCGGTTCGCCCGCCTCTGTCCGACGGTGTACGTCAATTCACTTGGCGTGGGAATGCCGAAAGTTGCGGAAGGGTGAGTGTTTACCCGCAAAGTGATGCGCAGGCTGCAGGATCTGCATCCATGGGACACTCTCGGTGCATCTTTGGCGAATCATAATAAATTCCGCCGATGTCATCGACCAAGCGAACCGCGATATTAACGAAATGCGAGGAGCCCGCGCTGTTGTGCACGAAGGATTGCGGCCAAAGTGAACGCATCATTGATTTCGCCCAAGTCAATCCTGGCGAGTACATCCGTCAGGGGGAACCATCGAAATTCGGACACTTCGTCGCCCGTGCGAACCATGTCCTTGGAGCTTTGCGCCGCTTCGGCTGCGAAAAGTCGAACTTCGGATGCCAGAATGCCTGAGTTTGGATAGATGACCCCGAGTGATACCAATTTCAACGCGACGAGGCCTGTTTCCTCGGCAAGTTCGCGGCGCGCATTGGCTTCCGTATTCAAGGATTCGCTATAGCCGCGCGGGATTTCCCAAACCTCTTTGTCAATCGGATAGCGGTACTGCCTAACCAGTCCAATTGATGCAGTGCGCAGCGGAAGCACCGCAACGCCCGGATGGCCGCCGACCTCGACCACTCGGTTGTATCGACCGATCCGACCATCTGGAAACTTGACTCGGTCAAAGTAGACCTTCAGCCACGGGTTGTTTTCATCCGCGTAGGCCTCGATTTCTTCAATTCGATGGATCTTCTCGTTCACTGCAACGACCTCCAATGGGCATGTTCCACGATCTGCCGAAGGGTCGGTTTCTCTTTGCTTAGTTCGAACCCAATACGATACGCGATCTCCGGAAAGAGTTTTTCGACCGCCTTGCCAAGTGGTCCTCCAGTTATCAACCCAAGAATTGCCCCGAGCCAACCAAACCTATCGCGTCTTGAACTGAACCAGCGGACCCACGCCTCGTCTGCAGGAACGTATTGGTTTACGAACGGTTCCATCCCGCGCCGGAATTCATCGAGATCACCACGTTCCCACCACGCCGCCAAGTGCTCCTGGCCTTGTCGAAACAGATCGCGAAAAGCTTCCCCGTCGAGGGCATCTGTGTTCCCCAACCAGTGGATAAAATCATGCGGGAGTTCCGCGTTGGGTAGTACATTCCCATACAGCGCTGAATCATAGGCTTGTTCGGCGTCCGTGATGGGGACTCGGCACATTCCAGACCACCAAAGCCTGCAATCATGCTGATTGGCGATTGCGCGATGATACGCGCGGTTGTACCAGTCCTCGATAGCCCCCAGTTCTTCCAATGCGACTTCCTGGCCAGTACTCTGCTGGCGGACACGCTTGAGTGCCGCATAAAACTCGGTGCGTAAGCGGGAAGTCTTCGCAGTTTGAACGAGTCCCATTGCCTCAGTAGTGCGGAGCTGTTGAGCGTTGACCTTCTCCTCTTGCATGGCTTGGCTGAGTTTGAATGAGTCCGGATCATATTTTACGACGGCCAACCGATTCTGGTCCGCCTGTTCGATCCATTGCGACCACCCCTCCTTGAGCCGTCTAGCGATGTCCACAAGGCCTGGCAGATCGGCGTCGAAACGCGATAGCACATCCGGAATGTCGGACCATTCGCCCACCAAGCCGGTCTCGATGTTTGGTAGTAATTCAGCCAGCCGTTCGCGCCGATTGGATCCAACAGATGAAAAACCAAATCCGAAAAGTCGCCCAGCTGAATTGGGTCGTACAACAAGGCTCCTTAACGCGTCGCCGAGGCGCGGTGCGCGGGCGCGGATTTCGATCGGTGGACCCTCGGTCGTATTTCGAGTAATCAGATCAAGAATCGTCGAAAGACACGGTGGGCTGCCCGGGCGGTTCCGAGGGAGAAGATCGAGGAAAACGATCCCATCGAGCACTTGGTTGTCGCTGAGGACGAGCGTCTTTGCAAGGAGGATATCGAAACGAAGGCGTCCAAGAAAGGCACGTCGAAGTCGCGCGTGTTCCTCTGGGGCTGGCTGCGGAATCTCAGGTTCGTTACCCCAGGCGATTTCCGTTTGCCTGACTGAGTCGTAAAGATCACAGTAGAGGCGTGAATGCGATACAGACAAGGACGTCTTCACTGGATGATCCTTAGATTAGCAACGAACCCTACGTTTGTTCGTTCCTCACTTATCCTAGATGCAAGTTTTGCACGTGACAAGGGAGGTGTGCAGATGACGTTCCCAAGTTCCCAAACTGACTTGACCGCCACCTGCGGACGCCTAGCCCGCGTTCTTCTTTTGTGATACCTTATTGCGATTGCTGTTCTCCTTTGTGCAAAGCTTCGAACTTGCGGAACATGCCACCGTGCCAGGTCCTCGAGGAGAACCGCTCAACTTCACTTACCATCGGGACGAACTCGATCCGTTGGCAACATGTAAAAGAACTTGATGCAGGTTTCTGACATGGTCATTTCCCAACCGGTAGATTCGATGGGCCAGTTAAGTAGTGGCAACAGTCACGGCTCACCACCGAGGGGGCCGTCTCCGAGCGGCGGCCCGAGATCACAAGGTGCCATCAGTGGCGCTGCGGTCATGACTGTGGCCCGGGTAGTGAATGTAACGGTCTCGCTTGTCGCGACTGCGATCATTGCACGGCTCCTTGATAAAGAAGATTTCGGTGTGGTTATGATGGTCGGGACGGCCACGGGTTTCTTCGCGATCTTCTCGGATTTTGGATTGTCGCTCGTGACTGTGCAGCGCGCAGAAATCACTCAAGGCCAGTTGACCGCGCTTTTCTGGGTCAACTGCGGATTTGGCATGCTCTTGTCCATTGCAACGCTGGCTGTCTCCCCGCTCCTGGTTTGGTACAGCCGAGGTGACACCCGCTTGTATGCGGTGACGGCATTGATGGCACTCACGTTTCCGATCTCCACGCTCCGCGTGCAGCACGAGGCGCTCTTGAAACGGCACATGTATTTTCGGCGACTTGCGGTAGTGCGTGTTTCGGGAATCGTGCTTGGTGCAATAGTAGGAGTTTCCGCCGCGTTCGCAGGCATGGGTTATTGGTCCCTGGCAATGCAATTGCTCGCCACGGAAGCTGGAGCCACGATCGCGAGCTGGCTGGCGATGAATTGGAGGCCCGGCTTACCCGGCCGTTGTGATGGACTCCGCAGCATGTTGGGTTTCGCAGGAGCGTTAACGGCGCATGGAATGGTGGGATATTGGGCGAGTTATCTCGATAATCTATTGATCGGCCGCTACTGCGGTTATGGCGAGCTCGGTCTGTACTCCACATCCTATCAACTTATGATGCGTCCGATCTCACTGGCGGGTTACGGTGTGGGGGAGGCCGCCGTTCCCGCGATGGCGAAAACGCTGCAAGCCGACGGTGACGTGCGGCAGGCCTATCGCCGTATGCTTACCGTTACGTGTTTGCTGGGATTGCCGATCTGCGTGGCCGGTTCGTGCTGGGCAGGCGATGTCGTTAATACCGTGCTTGGGAGCAAGTTCCTTGGAGCGATTCCCATGCTCCGCATCTTGTTTCTGGCGGCGATGGCACGGATGCTCTGTGCCTCGACCGGCTGGGTTTACGTCGTCCTCGGTCGCCCCGGACGGATGCTCCGCTGGCAGTTGATGTGGACCCCGTTCGTCATTCTCTCATTCATCCTGGGCATTCGATGGGGCGCGGTGGGAGTGGCGGCGGCTTACGCAATCGCCAACTGGATCGCATTTCTTCCGAGTTTCTTCTATTGTTTCAAAGGCACCGCATTTTCGATCTTCGACATGGTGGAGCCGGTGGCCGCTCCGCTTTTCTGCACCGTGTTCAGCACCGCACTCGCGCTGGGTGGTCAGCTCTTGCTGTTTCCCGACTTGCAGCTCGGGAAGTGGAGACTCTTAGTCCGCGTCCTCCTCGCATGTGCATTGTATGCCGCGACGACGGTTGCGTTTGTTCCCATCGTGCGTGAGGCTTGGAATCGATTTCGGCGGAACTGGTTCGCTACCCCGGAAAAATAGACTCGTGCGAATTGCGTTTGTCATTCCCGGCAAGGGCGGCGGCACTGTTCGCGTTCATCGCCAAACATATTCACCGTGGGTTCGCTCATGCAGTTGGGCGATGGCATCGGTGCTGATTGGACCTTTGGCCGCAAGTTGGTCCGTGTCCTTGTTCGCGAACATGGTGACGGTGCTCTACGTTTTCTTGGGACGGTTGGGATCGCTCCCGGAACTGGCCCAGGTCGCGGAGCAAATCCGTCAACCACAATTCACACAATTGCGTGGCGCGGTTCAGCCCAGAATGACTGCAAATCTTGTCTTCCAATCCTAAGCGAGCGTGTCGGCTCCTGTTTCGCGATGCGCGCGTAGCTATTTCACCGTGCCCGCCTTGCGAACTACCCACACGTCCACTTCGCGTCGTTCGGAGACGAGAGCAAGGCCGACGTTTTTCTGCAGGCCATCAATAAAGCTCGCCACCTTTCCTTTCTCGTACGGAAAGCAAATAATGTAGACGCCATCGTATTTGGTCGAAAGGTCTCCAAGCTCCGCGAGAACCGGCTTGTTCACTTCCGCGCTGACGGAATTCGCAAGCATATTGAGGGGGCCGGTTGCGATAAAGAAATGCTCGCCTGCCTTCATACGCTCGAATATGGCTTTGCTCGGAGCGAATAGTTCCTTGGATTCGTCAGTGTACACGCCCGAAAGCAGCAGCGGCGCCAGTTGCGGTTCGCGACCGGGGAGTACGCGCAGCGCGTAAGTATCCATTGTTCGTTTGTCAGGAGTCACGGAAATCTCAAAGGTGACTTCGATCAACCGGTGCATAGCATCTCGAAACTCCGGCATGTCCGCTTTCTTGGTCCGTGTTACGATGTCAAATTTTTCCGGAGGCATTGTCGCCTCGACGACGATTCGAGGCTCAGGAACATCCCAGAAATAAGAAATGTGCCCCAGCAGCCGTTCGCCAAATCGGGAGTCCCCTAGTGAGCCTCCGCCTGAATCGAACTTCGAATGGTTGGAAGTTGAGCGGCGGATCACGATGTCGCATAGAGAATCCTTTGGGTTGGATTCCTGCTCAGCCCGTGGAACACCTTGCAGTGGATCCACGAGAGCGGGAGGCGTATCCGTCAGCCTGGGCGATGACCCTGTTTCGATGATGCTCTTCAGCATCTCCGGATCGTTTACCAGTTGGAAGGGGGTGGTCCATCCCAAAAGCCGGCCATCCTTCCCGACGACCACCGATCGCGGCAATCCCTTGATACCGTACGCCTTCATTGTGGCCTTTTCGGTGTCGATTCCGATCCAGCCGTGAATTGGTCTGGTTTCGAGGAACTTCCGAATGGTAGCTTCGTCCTCATTCGTGATGTGAAGGAAAACAATTGGCTGGTTTGCGAATTCTTCCTCCAGTTGATTCATGAGTGGAATCGCGCCCACGCACGGCGCGCAATAGGTGGCCCAGAATTCGAGCACAACGACCTTGCCGCGCAGCGCTTGCCAAGAAGTGCCAGCTCCTTCCGGCGAGTTGAGCAACTTTTCAACCTTAACTTCGGGAGCAAGTTGCCCCTTCACCGGTGCGGTTGGCGGTGATTCAGCGTGGGCAATGGAAGTCGAGAGCGAGGCAATAATAATATTCAGAAATCTTCGATAATAGCTCGGGGAATGAGACATTGTGGCTACTCCCAGAATGATGCCAGCTAATGATCCAAGTGAGTGTCTTGTAAAGCGGGCTGCTGTCCATCAAGTACTTGCTTTTCGTTTTCTAGCAACTCGATGGCAAATCGAATCGGCACGCCGAAATTTGAGCCTTGAAAATCGCGAGTGATCGCGAAATTCACGCCAATCACCACACCTTTTGACCCGAACACAGGTCCCCCGGAACCTCCCGAAGTCGTCTCCGCATCGTAAACCAAGCGCCGCTCAAGCACGTCATTCAGCGCTCCCTGCGTGATGACGGGCGAGATCGCGTTCATTTCCGCCAATTGCGCGATGAGGGTCGTCGTGTCCGTCGCTTTCGCAAGTGCTTTTTCCTGTGCGTCCGACTCCATTCGCGCGAGTATGGCATTTAGCCCAGTCGGATAGCCAAGTACAATCACGCGTTCACCGCGCGAAGCGGATTGCTTCTCCGTGGCCAGCGGAAGCACGGGTACACTTTCGACTTGCACGCGCATCGTGGCCACGTCTACGCCGTCGGTGCTGATGTGAATCGACTTCGGATCGATCGTTGTCGGTGGTTTTCCAGGAAACGTCGCATTGAGAAACATGAAATGCGGCACAAATCCCTTGTCGATGAGCGTCTTGGAGGCCTCACTGTTCCACCACGGTTCGCCAATGTGCCGGTTCGTGATAATGTCGCCGTCCGCGGAGGCCAAGAATCCTGAACCGAGATATTCGACGGCAATGAGCGAGCCGTCAGATGCTGTCAACGGAATTGTCTGTTCGTCCTGTTGCATCGTGAACGAATAGGCGCCGTGAATCAGGCACACCCCCCTGGAATACACGTCGAGCACGCGCTTGAGGGCCGCATCCTGATCCGCGAGCGCGTCGACCATCGCCACACGCCCGGCCATTTCTGCTTTGAGCTTCTCAATGTCGTCGCGCGAGCATCTTCCAGCCTGATCGCGCTGGAAAGCCGCAATCTGTCGCTCAAGCACGTTGAGCTGCTGCTCGTATTTGGCCACGAGTTTCTGGCTGAGCATCTCCTGACGGTGGGCGCTCCGCGAACCGACGATGGACCCTCCGATTACTCCACCGATGATCGCGGCGGCAATTAGCGCCGCGACAATTCCAATTCTGACCGGTCGTTTGGCTCTCCAGATCAAATCCGCCGATAACGCGCGAGCCGAAGCCCACCAGCCGCTTTCGCGCCGCACGTCCTGGGCGTCGTTCATCATCAGGTAGACCGGTTTGCACACTTCGCCCTCGGCCGCAAAAATGCGAAAGCGCGCCTTTGGTCCTCCCAATCCAAACTCGATCAAGTCATCCGGCTCAAGAATGACCTCGCTGACCTGCCCAGTGTTGACAAAGACCGCTCCATCGAGAGCTTTGACAAGGAAGCAGCAACCTTCTTGTTGAAAGCGGATCTCTGCGTGTTTTGCCGCGACGGACGGTGTGTTGCGAAATCGAATGTCGCAGTTCGCGCCGCTGCCGGCGATCAAGACCGGCCTTCTGTACGTGATCGTGCGTCCTCGAAGCGGTCCGCTGAGATAGATGAGTTGCGCTCTCATGGGCAGATCAACTGTCGCACTGAGGTGGTTGGCCTTTGGGAGTCTGTTGAAAAACTGTAGCGCCGCCCCTTGTCGGCGGCGCGGGCTGCGAATTTGCGCCACGAACAAGGGCTGGCGCTACATCTCGACGAAACTCATCAGGCAGTCTATTCAACATCACAAAGAGTAGCGCCTGCCGCGATTAAGTCGCCCGGCGAAGTCCGGCGACTCACCGGGGGCCAGTCGACCGACGGATCGTACCATTGATCCAGCACGTCTTCGAATTCCTCGGCTGACCTCGCACGAATGAACGCGTCGCGAACGTCCAAGTGGCTTGGATGCATCTCGGAATACTTGATGCCGAACTTGCGCATTATCTTGTGCGCCGAGTCGCGACCATAGACTTCGAGTGCATCGTACCAATGAATCAATATCCCTTCACGCTGCGCGGCTATCGAAGGCGGTTCAGGCAAGGCATCTCCGCGCTGCAATGCGAGGCATTCTTCGAAAATCCACGGATTCCCGATGCAGCCTCGCGCGATCGTCACGCCGTCAACGCCCGTGATTTCCATCATTCGAATGCAGTCTTCGGCCGTGAAAAGATCACCGCTGCCGAGAATTGGAATGTCACCGACATGCCGCTTCACCTGAGATAAAAACTCCCATCGACTTGGGCCTACGTAGCGCTGCTCCACGGTGCGGCCGTGGACGGTGACTGCGGAAACTCCGATGGCAAGCGCGGCGTCGAGAATCGTGAAAAAATTGTGCTCCGATTCCTGTTCGTCATCCATGCCCCGACGCATTTTTGCCGTGACCGGATGCGTTGCTCCGACCGCGTCATACACTCGCTTGACGATCTCGATCGCCGTCTTCGGCTCCGACAAAAGAAACCCGCCGCGACAACGACCGAGCACCTTCTTCACCGGACATCCAAAGTTGATGTCAATCACGTCGTAACCGGCCTGAGCCAGATCAAATGCCGCCTGCGCGAACACGACCGGGTCCGCTCCCATAAGCTGCCCGCCGACGGGATGATCATCCGCCGTCACGGAGAGCATTTCCCTTCGATGCTTCCCCGGCTGCACAACCAGCTTGTCGAGCATGACCTCGTTCAATGTGTACGTCGCACCGAAGCACCGCGCCAGCCGCCGCATCGGTAAATCGCTATAGCCGCTCAATGCGGCCTGCACGAACGGCACTTCAATGGTGATCGATCCAAGTTGCAGCATATCCGGCCATTATAGCAATAGATGGCTGACTGGCTTGGGCGTGTTTGGGAGCCTGGGAATTCAGGAGACGAGACAGGTGCCCGCTCAACGGTCCGACGCCGTGCGACGTTTGAAGTGTACCATTACTCCCTCTCCACGCCCTTCTATTGCGCAAGTTGTGGTACATTGCAGTCACCATTTCCAATAAGAATTCATGCCATGCAACGCTTCAAGATGCGACTCGGATGGATCGTTTCTTTGGAGTAATCATTCCCGCCAGTATGGGGTGTTCCGTCAGGGCGATGGCATGGCCGAATGACCGCGCACCATGATTGTGTCGCCCACAGAGTCGGTCGTCAAACGGGTGGTCAGTGTTAAGGCGGCAGGCGAGACATTGATCGGGGCGGCGGGCTGGTGTTGATCGGAAAGCCTCATTTGGCGGTCAAACTTGTTTCACGTGAAACGGATTTGGCGAAATCCTGTTTCACGTGAAACAAGATTTTGCGCGTGAATCGTGCAATGCACTCCGTTAAGAATAACTTCGCGCGTGGTTGGCGAAAAAGAGATTTTCGTAGAGCGCGTTGGAGGGCGACCCGTTTTGTCGCGGATTGCACGAAATCATCAAGGGTAGTCAATCGATAATTGTAGCAAGCTGATATCCCTCAGGTCGAAATGGCCGTCGGCATTGATATCCAACGAACCGCAAAGCGGTGCGACGCTGAAAATGTTGCCGCCCGGTCCGGTAAGGCAACCTGGCCAATCTTGAACGTCCGACGAATCTAGCGTGCCATCGCAATTCGCATCGCCTTCGATTCCGAATTCGTAAGCTCCCATATCGACTCGTCCGCAGAGTACACGACTTCGGCCATCGAGATCGGCGAACGACAGGCCTGTAAGATCGGGGTCGCCGGCATCGATGGCTGGCGAGCTGGAGTCCAATCGGAAATTCTCGTCGCCACTGTCGGGGATGCCATCAAACCCGAATGGATCAACAAAAATCGGATCAGCGTCGGTGTTGCCGACTCCGGGTCGCGAGCCGGTCCAGCCCTGGACGATGTTGTAGTTGTATAGGCCGCTGTACGAAATCTGCGCCAATTCATCCATACTGATGTTCGGTGCGACGCCGCGCTGATTTTGCCAAAAGATGGAATTGCGCACGGGCGCGTTGCTAGTCAGGTACAGGCCGCCATATTGGGAAGTCGCGAGGTTTCCAACCAGCGTACAGTTCGTGATTGCAAGCGTGGTCGCGCCGACAGCCAATGCGCCGCCAAACGTCGATTGATTGTCCACGAAAAGGCTATCGTCAATCGCAACTTGTGCAGCGCCGGATGCACTGACGCCGCCGCCTGAAGACGTGGCGATGTTCGCAAAAAAGAGACTATGGTCAATCTTTCCGGCCGCGTGCTGGTTATGATACGACAATGCTCCGCCGATCTTGGACGAATTCCGTACGAACGAGCAGCTGTGAAAAGACAGAGTATAAAAGTCTGTGTATCCTGCTCCTCCTTCCTTTCCGGCGGTGTTCTCCACGAAATTGCAATTGGTTGCATCGATGCCATATCGAATCGCGCCACCGTAATCGTCCGCATGATTGCGGGTGAATTCAGAATCGCGGACTTTTCCACCATCGGAAACGATTGCACCCCCATCGACCGCGCTGTTTTCCATGAAACAAGTCGAATCGATTTCCATTAGGGTGATGTAAAGTCCTGCTAGGCCTCCGCCTTGTGGTGCGTGATTGTGATCAAACAAACATTGCGAAACATGAACAGGGGAGTCGTATACGACCAACCCTCCCGCTCTTCCAGCGCTTTGATTCGATGTGAATGTGCAATCTTGGAAATCAACTGCGGCGAATTGCGATGCCCCGGCGCCGCCGCCCTGGTAATCCGCAACATTGTCTTCAAATGTGCAATTACCGACCGTGCCATGGCCGCCGACTATGATTAATCCGCCGCCAGTTGCATACGTATAATTATCAAGAAATTGGCAATTCTCCAGCGAAACGACATTGCTTACATATTGCATTGCAGCGAAACCCCCGCCTCCGTAGCTAGTCGTCTGGGCATCGGCTGTGACACCAAGTTGCCCGGTTGTTGTCGTGCTTCGGGCGTATCGATTGCGCAAGAAAATGCAATTTCGAATTGTCATTGAAGTATGAATGCCCAGCACCCCTGCGCCGCTTGTTTCATTGATTCCATTAATGAATGTGTCGGCCGCGTTCCCACCGACAATTGTGAAGCCGTCAATGGCGACAGGATGATAAAGTTCATTGGCGACAACCACATGTAACGCGTTGTCTTCGTAGCCTGAAAAGTCCGGGCCATCATTGCCCATTAGGTCGCCACTTAAGATGGTCGGATGGTGTTCGACGTCCCTTTGGTCTATCGATGACTCAAGTCCGACAAAGCCGCCATACAAATCGACGCCGTCGGGTATCAAAAACATGGCAGTTCGCGGATTGGACTGGACGACACGACGGGTGGGTTTGTAGGTTCCTTCCGCAACCCAAATTGCCTGAACGATGCCACGCGTGGCATTTGCATGATTGATGGCCTGCTGCAAATCGTTGTACGCGGTGCCCCAGCTCAGGCCGTTTCCGCCGGGCGGGGCGGACTGCGATACAAACAACAGTGGGACCTCGCACTCGTCGGGAACGTTGTTGTGGTCCACGTCGCGCGATCTTTGCTCCCAAATGTCGCAGGAATCCAAGAGATGATTCCCATTGCAATCCTGTGTCGGATCCTTTGCCAGTTCACATTCGTCGGGGACTTGATCTGCGTCGCAGTCCTGACTCGTTCCTGACGCGAGGTCGCAACTGTCCAATACGCCGTTGCCGTTGCAATCCCTACCGACGAGTTCGCATTCGTCCGGAATCAGGTCACTATCGCAATCTTGACTCGATCCGCTTGTGAGATCGCACACATCAGGGATATGATTGCCGTTACAATCCTTGGACTGATCGCCGATTTCGCAGGCATCTGCGGTGCCGTTGCAGTCGCAATCGACGCCGTCTGAGCCTGCGAGCAAAACCTTGATTGAGGGAATACCCAGCGCAATCAGATGGCCATCAAATGACGCTGGTCCGGAACCATTTAACATCGAGGAGTGAAGGATCTCGAGCCAGCTACCCGATTGCGGCTCGAAAAGATGCAAAATGACGAAATCATTGACCGCAAGAATTTCGTTTCCTAAAGCGACATGTGTTCCAAAGCCATTTGAGGATAACGAGTGCGTGACAATGCGCGCTTGGAAGTTCCCATAGCTCTGCCGTTCAAAGAGGTACGCTGTTCCGCATTGACCACCCGACAAGCAACCGTGATTCGGTGCGCCACAGACGATGCGATTTCCGTTCAAGGATACGTCCACGCCGAATTGGTCATTTGTCACGAGGGTCGGAATCTGCAATTTGGCTTCTTGTGTCCAAACGCCTGCATTAACTTGAAAAACATAAGCGGCTCCGCTAGAGGTAGCACTTTGAGTGTCCGCGCCCGGTGCGCCTACGACGACCGTGTCTTCGTAAATTGCAACGCTTGTGCCGAATGATTGGGATGCGCTTCTGTCCGATGGAGTGATGGCACCATCCGAAATCCAGTTCTGGCCGTCGAAACGAAAGACATAACCGGCCCCACAGCCCTGGCCAGAATCGCACGACTCCGACGGTGACCCTACAACAATTACATTTCCATCAATAGCGAGCGCTGTACCGAATTTCGCCCGCGCAGTCGGTGTCAGCGCCGTTAGCGTGGCCGCTTCATGCCAAGATCCGCCGTCATTGTGATAGACGTATGCCTCGCCGCAATCCGGGCCTGCGACGCAATCCCGATTTGGCGTACCGACGACAATCCAATCCCCATCCACTCCGACTGATGTTCCGAATCGATCGTTAATCGCAGCGTTGGCGCGCGACAATCGCTGCTCCATGCTCCATGCATTGTTCACGTTGCGAAAAATGTAGGCCGCGCCGCAATCGATGCCGGCGGTGCAGTCTTCGCGAGGTGCGCCTACAACGAGTACCGCTCCGCGACGGGACACGGCACTGCCGAATGCGTCGTTTGGGCCTTCATTAGGGTTTGTCAAAACAGTTGGTGCGGAGCAATAGTCCGGGGCGGCGCAGTCGGTCGCAAGAACGGGTGCCTGAGTAAGGCAGGCAAAAAATAGTGAAGTCGCAACGATTAGAGATGTTTGGCTCATGGGCTTTGGGACGGACATAACGGTCAATTCTCGGGAGGCTTCGTTTTCTAGCTAATGCATCAGATGGACGGTAGCGTATCAAAATCCCTGCAAAATTCAAAGCAATTTTGATGCGTGAAGCATATCGAGGCGTGAACCCCCTTTAGTCCCCCTTGGTAAGGGGTACGGTAAATGATGGTCGCGCGAACTGAAGTTCGCGGCTCAGGGCGCAAAAAGAATCTTCGCGGTCACCATTGGCGAACCCCCTATGGTCCCCCTTGGTAAGGGGACGGCGCAAGGAGAATCTTCGCGCTCCGACGTCCGCTTCCTCACGGTCGCGGCTCGGAAAATGCGCCCCGTGCTTGCGCATGGGGTTCGGATTGTGGCAGGGCGAGCAGGCTACCCAATAATTCCACCGCCGGTGACGGAGATGCCTTTGAGGCGCATTTTGAGTTCGTCGGGGTTGGGGGCGGCGGAGTAGGCCGTCTTGACCGCGATCCATTCTTTTTCCACGAGCAAACGAATTGATTCCGTGAAGTCGATCATGCCTTCGTGCTGGCAGTTGCGGATGACGGAGGTGATGTCGTTGTCGCGGCCGTCGCTGATGAGCTTGCGGATCGTGCTGTTGCAGATCATCACTTCACAGGCGGGGACGCGTGGGATATCCGGTCGCAGGCCGGGCAAGAGCTTTAAGCAAATGATGGCTTGAAGATTGAAGACGAGCGAACTTCGGACGAGTGGCCGCGAATCCTCCGGGAATAGCTCCAGGATTCTGGCGATCGTGCTTGCGGCACTGGAGGCGTGGATGGTGCCAAAGACGAGATGGCCGGTTTCCGCGGCGTTGAGGGCCGCTGCATAGGTTTCCTGATCGCGAAGCTCGCCGATGAGCACGACATCCGGGTCTTCGCGCATCATGTATTTGAGCGCGTCCTGAAAATTCTCCACATCGAGGCCGACTTCGCGCTGATTGATGAACGCCAGCTTGTCCTCGTAGAGAAACTCGATCGGGTCTTCGAGCGTCATGATATGGCACGCCCGCGTGCGGTTGATTTCCTCAAGCATGGCCGCGATGGTTGTGCTCTTGCCGCTACCGGTGATTCCCGCGAGCAAGATCAAACCCTGGTGGAGCTTGCAAAGCTCATTCAAGATTGGCGGGAGATTAAGTTGCTGGAAATTTTGAATTTCGCGCGGCACACGGCGTGCGGCCACCGAAGTTTTTCCTCGCTGGCGGAAGACGTTGATTCGAAAGCGATCCGCGTTTTCCAATTGGTATGCGAAATCGACCGAACCTTTTTCGCGATAGAGCTTCACCTGCTCATCGGACATGATCTCGAAAATCATGCTTTCGATGTTTTCGTTGCCCAGTGGGGTGGCGTCGATGTTGCGGATGGATCCTTTGAGACGGAATTTCGCGGGGGTGTCGGCCTTCAGATGCAGGTCGGACGCGGAGTGTTTGCTCATGCCGCGAAAGTATTTGTCGATGCGCGGCGGATTTCCATTCCGCTCGGGCTTGGCTAAAGGCGGTGGCGTGGCATCAGGCAATGGCACCGACACGTATGCTTGCTCCTGAATTAATGATACCTTTTGCCTCAATTCATTTGAAGCTGCGGGTCACATGCAAACCGCTTCCTCACGGGCGCGGCTCGGAAAGAAAATGAACGATCCGCAGACTCGGTGGTTCCGAGCCACACTCTTCACAAAAAACCGTCCGAGCTTTGAATCATTGTAGTCCCAGAATTGGAATTCTCAAACGAACTCCGTGGATGCCGGTTTGTTTCCTGAAATGCCCTCCTTTTCTCGCCGATGATGTATTGCGGCCACCGTCGACGTTGTCGCAAGACCACGCGGGCGTCGTTTGCCATCAACATTGTCGCATTGTCGGAATCGATTGCCATCGACAACCACCTGTAGGAAATTCAAATGATTGCGTCGAACACGAATAGCAGATCACTAAGAACGATGCGGCAAGTTGGCGCTCGCATTCTGGTCGTCGATGACGATCCGATCATTGTCGATCCGATGGGGGAGTTTTTGCGGATCGAGGGTTATGAGGCCGCGTTTGCCAGGAGTTTTCCGGATGCGGTGCGGGCGATGGATCGCACGCCCGCGGACTTGATCCTCTGCGACGCCAACATGCCCGGTGGAAGCGGATTCGAGCTGCTGCACGTTGCACGTCGCCGCTGGCCTCAGACCGTGCTGATCATGGTGACAGCGTATGGCACGATCGAATCAGCGGTCGAGGCCATTCGGCTCGGTGCGTATGACTATCTTACGAAGCCAATCGTTGATGACGAGCTGCGAATCTGCCTTCAACGCGGTTTGGCGCAACAGACGTTGCTTCGTGAAAATCAGACGCTCAAGACGACGCTACAAAGTCGCTTTGGGTTGGATGCGTTCATTGGCCACGATCATCGAATGCTCAAGATTTTCGATGTGATCGAGTCCGTCGCGCCGTCGAAGGTGAACGTGCTCATTCAAGGGGCGTCCGGAACCGGAAAGTCGCTGCTCGCGAGAGTGATTCATCTGCTTAGCGATCGGGCGTCAAAACCATTCATCGAAGTAAGTTGCGGGGCGTTGCCGGAATCGCTTTTGGAGAGCGAGCTGTTCGGTCATGCGCGCGGAGCGTTCACGGGGGCGGTAGCCAACAAGGCTGGAAAGTTCAAGGCCGCCGATGGAGGGACGTTGTTTCTTGATGAGATTTCGGCGGCCTCACCGGCTTTGCAATTGAAACTGCTTCGAGTGCTTCAGACGCGGCAGTTTGAGCCGGTGGGAAGCAATAAGACGGAGACGGTCGATACACGTGTTCTTCTTGCGACGAATCAGGACTTGGAGGCTGAAGTCAAGGCGGGGCGTTTTCGCGAAGACCTTTTTTACAGAATCAATGTCGTGACCATTGATATGCCGACGCTTTGGGAGCGAATCGGGGACATTCCGCTGCTTGCGAAGCATTTCCTAAAGGCCGCATGCGCGGACATGGGTCGCGAGGGAATTGAGTTTGAAGGTGAGGCTCTGCGGGCACTACAATGTTATCGTTGGCCTGGCAACGTTCGCGAGCTGGAGAATGTGGTGCAGCGTGCGGTCGTGCTGGCCAAAGGGCGCAGGATCTCCGCGAGCGAATTGCCGGCCAAGCTGCTCGATGCGATCGAATCCCAGCCCGCGCCGACGCTGTATACTCCCATGACGTTACGCGAGGCGCTGGCCATTCCCGAAAAGCGTATCATCGAGGCCGCACTTCGCGCCAATGCCGGCAACCGCCAAATCACGGCCGAGCAGCTCGGCATCAACCGCACGACGCTCTACAAGAAGATGAAGCGATATGGATTGACCGATCGCGATCACCATCAGTCGTAGCGAGTCGCTTCGCACCAATTCGCGTCACAGGCTGATTCCGGACAGGTGGGGCCAGACACCGCGCGAACGCTCACATTTCAGGCCGAGAAACTGGTGGCATTGCCAAAAGAGGCGACTGCCGGATGCGATCCACGCCGGTATCATTGCGATGGTTGACTCCGCGGCTTCCTGCTGGGGACTTCAGACTCTGAGTTGTTATGCACGCGATTCTATGATCGGTTGACCTGTTTAAGCAGCGTCCCTACAACCCATACAGGCTCATACTGTTTGGAGCTTGGTCCGAAATTTTTCAAAGGGAATTCGAATCATGGGAATTCTGGTCTGGGTTCTACTTGGGTTGCTTGGGTTCGGTTTGTTCATGGCTTGGGCTCTCACCGGCGCATTTTCCACCGGATGACAATCGAGAGGCGGACTGCACGTGCAACTCCCAGAAGGTCGAATTCGCGGGTACTGATTGAATCGATGAACCGAGTCGCATGGTGGTTCCGTGGCCGCACGATCCCGTGTCACCGCCGCCGTCGATGGAGGGCCATTGCGATTGAGGACAAGACACACATTGAAATCATCGCGACGCCGCATGCTCGCGGGGCAGGGTGTGGTGCAGTCGCTCCACCGTCAACCGCCACTGGCTTGCCCACCGCAAAGGTTCCGCCTGAATCGCGTACGCACCAATATTCCACAGTTCCATCGTCGTGCGATGCGACACCGGATTGCCCGATCACAGTGCTAGGCAGTGCGTTGCCGATGCTTCTTCCGGCGGGCAACCAGACTCCTGCTCCGTGGTCAGCGCCATGGTCAAAGACGTGCAATTCAAGTTCACCGGCGTCCACGTTCAAAGTCGCAATTTCTCCCAGCGCGAAACGCAAACTAACCACCAGAACCGAATCCTGAGAATCAGACGTGGTGTCAATCTTGATCGTCCGCGGAAGGGCGATGCCATCGGCGAAGCCGGGGCGTGACAGAATGGTCGTCGGATCACCGCTCACAACCGCCCCGGTCGGTCGCGACACCGCGTAATCGATCCGAGAGCCTGGCTCGGAGGTCAGCACGCTGACGGTCCCAACGATGTCGCCCGATTGGTCTACGATCGTCTGGTCAAAGCTTCCGTCGCTACTCGTTGTTCCCGTCCCGCTGGCGATGACGGCGGAAGCAACGGAGGCGGCGCCGCCGCCGGCACTGCAAGTTGGAGTCAGGAGAAACGCGCGCACGTTTCCGCTCCCATTGGTGCCCCAGCCGACAATCGAGCCATCGGAGCCGATATCCGTTGCCCGCGTAAGCGTCCATCCGGAGCCACCGGTAATAAGGTTATTCAAGTCGCGCATGCCGTTGACTGAATCCCAAACGAAGGCATGAAAGGCCCCGCCAGTCACATTCGAGGTGCCGACAACGACCGCGCTCGCATTGAGTCCGAATGCCCAGCTCTCCGTGCCGCCGGTCAACACACCCAGATCGGTCATGCTCCCGTCCCAATAAAAGGCATGCTTGGAACCGCCGGAAGTGTACGATCGACCTGCAACCTTGCCGGAGGAATTGATGGCTTCGCCGCGATGATCGACGACCGTGCTTTCTCCACCCAGTGTGCCAAGGTCGGTCATGGTTCCATTCGCCCAACGGAACGGACGAAAATTCCCGCTGCCATTCTGCGCCCCACCGGCGACCTGCCCCGAGTCATTGATTTTTATCGCCACGCTTTGTGTGCCGCCCAATGTTCCCAAACTGCTCATGCCCGTGCCCAGTCCATATGCCGCAACGGGAAGATAGATGAATGCCAGGCGGTTGCTGGGCGGCCTGCCAAAGTTGTCAACCGTACCGACGATCTCACTGTTGTTGTTGACCGAGAGGGCTTCACTGTCCGTCCGCGAGGATACCACACCCAAGTCGGTCATTCCGCCGCCGCTGGTCCATTTGAATGCCCGGCGTTTACCACTCGCGTTATGCGACCACCCTGCGATCATTCCACTGTTGTTGATTCCGTGGGCTTCGGCATAGGAGCCGCCCAGCGTTCCCAACGCCGTGAAAGTTCCACAACTGAGATACCATGCAGTAGGATTGCCGCTGGCGTCTTCCTCCCATCCCGCGAAATTTCCGGAAGAGTTCACGTTATCCGCGAGACTGCTCTTGGAAGACGTGATCGCTCCGAGATCGGTAATGACATAATTGCTGGAAGTCGTACAACTATCCCACTTGCCCACAAGGAAAAAGCTATTCGAGCTCGCGATGTTCGAATGATAAAACTCAATCGTGGCGGTCACGTCCGTGGCGATGTGCATTCGGGCGAAATCCGCCCCGCCGCCTTGCGCCTCTTGAATGTTGAGGAATCGGCTTAGCGCTGAACCGTTCTCACGAATGCCCATGTTGCGTTCGTTCCCGGTGTCCTCATTGGCCAGCACAATTTCAACGTGCGACGTATTTCCTACGCCGTTAGTGGCCAAGCCAAGGTCCTCCCAAGTCGCACTAGAACTGGGGCTTCCTACGTCGGTGAATTGCTCGGTATACGCCAGCGGAGCCACGCTCCAATGCCCCACGTGATAGAATGTCACTTTGGTTTTGTCCTGCGCGTACGCTTCAATTGTCGAGCCGGTTGACGTGTCGGCCTCGACGAACATCGTCGCCGTGTCCACTCCGCCGCCGGAAGCCTGGTGGATATTCAGTTTTCGCGAGAGCGCCGAGCCGTTGGTGCGAACCCCGGCCTCACTCTCGTTTCCCGTGTCGCTGTTGGTCATGACGATTTCGGCGATGTGACCCTGTCCGACGCCGTATGAACAAAGATTCGTGTCCGTCCAGGTGGTGTTGTTGGCGATCGTAAAGCTGTCGAATCCCTCCACGTACGTCCCGCATTTCCAATACCCCAGCAGCACAAAATCGACATCCGTCGTGTTCTCCGCGTAGTGCTGGATTTGCGAGCTGCTGTCGGTCTGCACGTGCATGACCAAGACGTCAACGCCGCCGCCTGTGGCCTGATTGATTTGCAGCCTTCGCTCCAGCGACGATCCGACGGCGCGTGCGCCGCCATATCGCGAGTTCGAGGTTTTGGCATTTCTGATGGCGATCTCCACCACCGCGCTGGCCGGTACGCTGAACGGCGAGCCGCTCAGGCTCTTGGTTTCCCAGGTCGCTGTCGAAGTGGCGCTCCAGGCCTGGAAACTCTCCACGTAGCAATCGAGTTGCTCCTTGTGGGTCACCGAGGTCGTCGAGCCAGTGACCGGGTCCGTCCCAGTAACATCCGCGGCAGCCAGGCCGATCGTGACCCGGTCACCAAACGAAAGCGAGGCGAAGTCCGCCCGTAAGATGTATTGCGTGGTCGCTGAAACAGTGAAGGATGTCGAAAACGTAATCGTGCCCGCGGCCTGATTCACCACCCCGGCCCCGCCGACGCTGGTGCTCTCGCCAACGCCGATATGGCCGTCGCTGTTGGCGTCGATCAGTATCTCGATGCCCGCCCAGTCGCCATTCACCAGGCCGCTGATGCTCGTCAATCGAAAAACAAGCTGTGACACGGTGAGCGAGCCGGCGCAAGGCGAGAGCTTGAAGGCGTAGAGTTCCGCGTTGGTCTCGCCGCCCTGCTCGTGGAACGCGTCCGCCACTTGGCCTGTGGTGGCATCGGACATGATGACGGCCCCGTCCCAATATCCCATCAGGTAGAAATGGTGCGTATCGCTGACACGCTGCTGATAGAATTCGATATCCGCGGCCCCATCGGAGAGAACGTGCATCCGGCCCCAATCGGCCGCGCCGTTGCCAACCTCCCGGATGTTAAGGAAACGGGAAAGTGAGGAGCCGTTGGTGCGAACGCCCATGTTATTCGGTTCGGTAGTCACGGAGTTTGCCAAGATGATTTCGGCAATTCCGCCGTCGACCACTCCGGAAGCCGTCAGATCGATGTCTTCCCATGTCGCGTCGGTCGATGGTCCGCCAAGATCGGTGAACTTTTCCGTGTAGCTTCCCGGCGCAACGCTCCAGTATCCAATTAGATAGAACGTGATCTTGGTGACATGGCCGGCATAGGTCTCGATCGTTGCCGTCCCGGTGTTGTCGGCTTTCACCAACATCGTGGTCTGGTCGATCCCCTGGCTCGGTGACGAAAAAGTAAGTCGCCGATCAATGCTCGATCCGTTCGTCCGCACACCTGCGTCGTATGGATTGTTATTGGACGAGCCATCATTGCTGACTAGGAACTCAACGATATTGTTCGCCGAAACGCCATATCCGCTCAGATCCTGATCCGTCCAAGCCGTTGTTCCGTGGAAAGAGTCAAAGCGTTCGACATAGGTTCCGCAGCCCCAATAGCCCAGGAGCACGAAATCAACGTCCGAGGTGTTCTGGGCATAATGCTGAATCTGCGAGCTGGAGTTGGTTTGGACGTGCATGACCATCACGTCGGTGCCGCCTCCGGTCGCCTTCTGAAACTGCAGCTTTCGGTCAAGGCTCGAACCTACGGCGCGCACGCCGCCGTCGCGAGCGCTGCTCGAATTCGAATTGCGGATGGCGATTTCTACGACCGCGTTGGCGGGAACATTGAAGGGCGAGCCGCTCAAGCTCTTCGTTTGCCACGTGGCGGCGGAAGTCGCCGACCAGGATTGGAACGACTCAGTGTATTGCGCAATAGCGGCCTCGGGCAACGACGCAAGGGCGAGAGGAAACGCTAGTAGACTCAGGCGCAAGGTTCGGCGGGCTTGCAGGAAACCCATCGATGTTCGACTTGTGCCCTCCATAGCTTCGTTTCCGGCACTTCGGTGATTGGTCGGGGCTTAATTCGGTGGCATGGCGGTCTGCGCATGTCGCAACCGCCCCATAGGCGGTCTATCGGACAGCCTGCCCTCGATTCGTGAGTCATTCGGGAGGCTGGAGGCGTGCAGGCAGGGGGTGAAGAATTACTTGCATACGCCAAGATTGCATTGTCGAGTGCAACAATCCGTATCCGTATTGCAGAGCTGGCCCGTATGGCTTGCCGTGGAACAAATACCGCTCGGATTGCTGGTTGCCGCAAACACCTGGTGCGCCGAAAGAGTCAGCACGCACGGTGCGACGTAGGCGAGCTTTGCCCCAATGCGTAACACTTCGCGACGGGATTTCAGGTGCGGAGCGTGTTGTCGGTCGAAATGAAGGCCGGTTGACATCTTCTCTGGCGCGGCTGCGTGCGGAACCCTTTCCGGACGAGATTCGTTGATAGTTGCCTCCAATAGAGAACCCGTGGCCCGGGCTTCACCAACATCCAGACAAAAACAAGACGCATGACTGATCAATTTCTGAATGATCGGAAGCGTGTCATCACCGACCGCATGGCGATTAAAACAGCAGCGAAAAAGCCTCATGGCCGCTTCTGCGCGAGAGATCGGAAGCAGTTTTGGAATTGATTCGCCGGCGTACGCGGGAAATATGACGAAGCGGATGGGTGTCGGCCCGGCGACGGAATCCGATCGAACGTCACGAGGATTGACGTAGCCAACTCGTCCCTTGGCCTGCTTGATGAAATCTCGGCGGCGCGCGAACGGCACGCCCAGACTTCTCATGACCGGGTACGATCCGGATTTAATGCACAATGCTTTCGGAAAGGGGTGCAGTCCAAGCGTACTGCGATCCACGAGAGCAAACTCATCGCAGTAGTATTGCCATCCTCGCGCCAACAAGACGGCCGCCAGAGTGGATTTCCCGCTCCCCGAATCTCCGGCGAATATGACACCATTGTCCTGAAAGGCCATCGATGCGGCATGAAATTGCAGAAACTCCGATCCCTTGGCAATGATGCGAAGATTGATCCCCCATTCCACCAAAGGGAAAATTTCGTTCCATGGATGGCGTCCGCCGACCTCCTCGCCGTCCGCACGGACCTGGTATAACCGCCGACCAATCCGTGATCGACCAGCTCGAATCACTTCGATATTTATGAGGTGCTTCTGCAACGCGGAATCCGGTGGCGGAGGGGGGTAGATCGACGCAAAGTCGTGCAGAACCTGCCTCAATTCACTGCGCAATGTGACGTCGAACGTACCGATTGTGCGATGCACGCACGAATCGCGATCGTTTCGCTCGATTGGAATCCGTTTGTGAACCATGTTCGTTACTCGTGATCGAATAATCCACCGAGTGCAAGTACGTTGACAATCTGGGATGCATGCCCGAGAACGACATCAAATTCGGAGTCATACTCGCCGATCAGTAGGCGTGCGATTTCGCGCATTGTCCGGCCGTCACAAGCCTGCCAAATCGCGAATGCCGTTTCGTTGAGGTAGTAAAGCATCTGCGTACATGGATCGAAGAGCAAAGCCTCTTTGTCGATTGGATATTCGCGGACATCGGACCGTCGTCGTAACGATTTGGGTGATTTGATAATCCACGATGGAGGCAAAGGTTCCGGATATTGGTTGGCATGGTGCTCTTTGGGTTGACCGGATACTACAGTCGCTTTCGCATGCACGGAAACAGAGTCGCTCAAGTGTCGGCCAGACCATTCAGCAACCACGTCTGGTGGGAGGTGTCCGTCAACGTGAGCACTTTCCACTTTGGGCAAGGAGTACGCGAGCTTCTCGGATGCCGATGACATGGGTGCGACATCACCGGCATCCCCATCATGCGCGTGAAGAACGGACGACGAAGATTGGCGCGCCCAGTGTTCCACGGTTCCCGTCGCGCTTCCGAATTGCTCTTGCATAATTATCCCAAGTAACAGCCTCTGGTCCGAGAATCGGCGAATTGGATTTCGAACTTTCATTGATGGATGAAAAGAATTATTGGGCGGAGTCCGTTATGGAATCGTGCGGCCAATCGTCTGCCACGCTCTCAAATGCCCTTTGGCGGGCGCCGATCGACATTATCGCTTCTATCCGCCGCATCTCGGCGAACCCCAAAACTCAGAGCGGAAATTTAGCCACACCGCCCGGAAATCCGATGAAATGTCGCCGGTCTGGCAATGGCCGCGGATGGCGAAATGACTGGTCGCTGCCATGCCGGCCAAATAGCGCTTTCAATACCATGATCAAATCGACCGGAACAGACTCAACGACCAGCGCCGACCGACGCACAGAATCCGGAAAAATCACAGCCCAACAACAATGCGCATCCCCCCAACGCGTTATTGAGCTACTGACGAAACGCTTCGGAGAAAAGCGGGATGCGCCCAACCAAAGAAGCTCAGAGCGACATCCGTGGGTCGTGGACATTTCGCTCGTCATTGAGGACCCTCATGGCAAGCCACGAACGCTCGACGTGGTCACGCACGATATCTCCGAGGGCGGGTTCAGTTTCATGTATCAGCAGTTCATACACGTTGGGACGCGGATTATTACGCACTTCGGCTCCATTCCAGGCCACCCGTCACTGGTGGGAGTAGTCCGCAACTGCGTTTATGTTGGAAGCATGTACCACCGCATCGGCGTGCAGTTTCCGACGGCATCAAAGGCCCCCAAGAATCAAACAGACACCAAGCCGTTGTAGCCCGACGGCACAAGTGGCGTGTAACCTAGTCGTCTTGCCATCGAGTTATGCGGAGGAGCGCTGCACGGCGCGGTCTTGAAGCGGTGGCGCGAACACATGGCACCGCTCGAAAATTCAACTTAAGAAATGGCGTTGACCCTTAATGTTTTCAGTTCCACGCTCATGACATGCAGAACCGCGGGGCCGACGATTTCGAGTGAATGGGGTCCAAGAGGCTCACCCCAGAACGCGGCGGGCGGACATTGGCCGCTGCCGGATACGCGTGAATCGACGACAATGTTTCCCTCTGTGTGGCGGCGCACAAATGCACTCCAACTGAGCACGTAATGCACGGCAGGCCACTGGTGCGTGTGAACTGGAGTGCATTCGCCGGTGGCGATCTGCATATCGAGCACCCGAACGGCGGCATTCTCCAGCAATAGACGATGTTGTTTTGGTGCGGCTACCAGAGCATCGAGTTCAGCTGGCCAAGGCCCAGCCGATGGAATATCTCCGTAATGCATAGTGCTTAGTTCTTTATCCGTTTTTCGTGAAAATGCCAGCGCGTTGTGGTTGTCCATGTGGCACGTTCGAAGTCCTGATTGGGTCAAGTGTGGTCGCAAAACGCGACCTGCCGGCCGATTGCCAAGGCCGCCGCTTGATACCCAACCGGCACACCTGGATCAGCCGGTGACGAAGGTGAAGTCGGCCCATCGCTTTATGCTTATTTCCCGACACCTTAGATGAGTTGCGTTGATTCTCTTAGAATAAACGGGTATCATATACTTATCATCTGATAATAGGAGAATTATATGGTTCAACTCTCTGACATTCACTCGCTGACGGATTTCCTTCGCAACCATAAGGAACATATCGGCCGGCTGAAGAAGGGTGGGAGACCGGAGGTGCTGACCGTGAACGGCAAAGCGGCGCTCGTGGTTCAGGATGCGAGATCGTACCAAAAGCTTCTTGATGCGATCGATCACAAGGAATCCGTCGAGGGAATTCTTCGTGGATTGGATGATGTGATGGCTGGGAAAACTCGACCAGCGGCGAAATTGATCGAAGATATGCGCAAGCAATCCAAGTCATCGCTGACACGCCGACGATGAAATACAATGTCGAAGTATCGAAGAACGCAGAGGAAGATGCGCGAGAAATCTACTCCTACATCGCGGCCGATTCGCAGCGGAACGCGGAGCGATGGATAATCGCTCTGGAGCGAGTGTTTGGCAGCCTCGGTGCGTTTCCTACGAGATGTGCAATTGCTCCGGAGGGTGAAACGATCGGCGTTGAAATTCGCCAGCGGGTATTTGGCGCCTATCGCGTCTTGTTCATGGTTCGAGAGAAAACTGTGTATATCCTGCATATCCGCCACGGCGCACGCCGATCGCTGAGTTCTAATGAGTTCGAACACCTTGGCTGAATGAACATGCGTTCTTCAGAGACTCAGAGTAGCCACTAATCCAGAAACTCACTCTTACGAGGGAACTTGAAGCAGCGTGCGGGCGAGGCGATACTCTATTGATGGATTGGGAAGTCTACGTTCAGCAAGAAGCACACTATGTACGGGGTGAAGAATCCGCGATTCGCCATTGGGAAACTTGGCCGCCGGTTGGCGATTATCTGACATGGCGATCAAAACCTTTGCACATCACAGAAGTAGGAGAACTCTTTCGTATCAAGGGAATGGAGAGTATCGCCCCAATCAAAGAGGAATTCGAATTCTACCTTTCAAGACGTCCTTGGTTCCGTCGGGGACAGCATCCCATGGGTGATCAGAGTTACCCCTGGGAATTGAGTGATGAGGGATTTCGTTGGCGACACCGCTTTGATCTTCGTACAAAGCGAATCGGAGAGCTTAAGATCGGTCTTAGATCAATTGGCTCTGTTTGCATCGTTTTTGGAAAATTTTTTCGCAATCCTACTGTTGCCGCGATCATTGGCGCACTCTTTACCGCGATATTCATCAAGCGGATGAACAGCGCTCCAGTGTCCAAGTAGAGATCGCAAATACGAGGCGAAACCACGATGAGAGGACTTGCCGATCAAACTCTCACCTTGGGCTTGATGAAATCCGTCCCCCACCCTCGCTCCGCGAGGATGGGGCACCCGCACCCCAAATTCAGAATTTGAGATTTGAAATAGCAAATTGACAAGTCACTGGCGGGCAAGCCGCCAGTGGCACGCCGCTCCCTCATGGTCGCGGCTCGGAATAACGACCCCCTTTTGTTGCCCCTTGGTAAGGGGGAAGGCGGATTACGATTCGTGCCAGAAGGGATTCACACACGAGCGATCCGACTTGCCAGGAAACCCGTCCCCCACCTTTCGCTGTTGCGAAAGATGGGGCACCCAATTCATCTATTTCTTCGCGGCTTCTTCGCGGTCCTTGCGGGCTTTTTCGACGATCTCTTCCTGGATCGACGCCGGGGTGCGTCGGTAGCAGGCGAATTCCATCGAGAAGTTCGCCCGGCCTTGAGTGAGTGAGCGAAGGTCGGTCGAGTAGCCGAACATGTTCGCGAGCGGCACTTCGGCGTGCAGGATGCTCACGTTGCCTTTGATTTCGCTGCCGCTGATGAGGCCGCGACGCGAAGCGATGTCGCCGGCAACGCCGCCCTGGAATTCCGTCGGCGTTTCGACTTCGACGCGCATGATCGGTTCCATGATGACGGGCTTGGCATCGCGAACGGCCTCCTTGAAGGCCGCGCGAGCACAGAGCTGGAACGCGAGGTCGGACGAATCGACCGCGTGCGACGAGCCGTCTTCCAGCACCATTTTCACGCCGACGACTTCAAATCCGGCGAGCGGGCCCTTCACGCGGGCCATCTGGAAGCCCTTATCGACGGACGGAATGTATTCGGTCGGCACGCGGCCACCGGTGACGGCGTTTTCAAATTCATACGGCTCTTCGGCGTTGGCATCGAGCGGAACGAGTCGGCCCACGACGTGAGCGTATTGTCCCGAGCCGCCGGTTTGCTTCTTGTGCTTGTAGTTGTAGGCGGCTTCGGCCGTCGGGGCTTCGCGATATTGCACGCGCGGTCGGCCCGCGACGACGTTGCACTTGTACTCACGCTTCATGCGTTCGACGTAGACTTCGAGGTGCAGCTCGCCCATGCCGGAGATAATCGTTTGGCCCGTGCCATCGTCGTGGTGCGTGTGGAACGTGGGATCTTCTTTGACGAAGCGGTTGAGGGCTTTGGACATCGGTTCGCGATCGGCCATTCGTTCAGGCGTGATCGCTACGGACATGACTGGCTCTGGGCAGTGCATGTTTTCGAGAGAGACGTTTGTCTCAGGATCGCAAAGCGTGTCGCCGGAGACGCAGTCGATGCCCATCACGCCGACGATGTCGCCGGCTTCGGCGTCATCGAGGTCTTCGCGCTTGTTGGCGTGTAGACGATAGATGCGGCCGATACGCTGTGCCGAACGCGTTCGCGCGACTTTGTACGACTTGCCCTTCTGCATTTTGCCCTGATAAAGGCGAACGTAAGTAATCTGGCCGAACGGTTCGTCGCAGATTTTGAAGGCCATCGCGACGAGAGGACCGTCGGGATCGGCGGAGATGGTGATTTCTGCGCCGTCATTCTCGTTGTCGCATGCGTAGCTGATGCGATCGATCGGTGACGGCAAATACTGAGTCACAGCGTCGAGAAGGAGCTGCACACCCTTGTTGCGGTAGGCGGTGCCGACGAACACGGGCGTAATATGTCGTTCGAGTGTAGCGCGGCGAACGGCCTTATGAATTTGATCGTCAGTCGGCTCGGCGGCTTCGAGCATGACTTCCATCAATTCGTCGTCGTAGAGGCTGAGCGTGTCGAGCATGCCGTGACGAGCGCGATCGGCCTCATCCTTGAGTGCGGCGGGGATTTCTTCCGTGCGAATGTCTTCGCCGGTCGGGCCGTCGAAGTAAACCGCTTTCATTTTTACGAGGTCGATGATGCCGGTAAAGTCCGCGCCGGCGCCGATGGGGAGTTGCATGGGAACCGCGACGTGGCTCAGCTTCGTTTCGAGTTCGGAGAGAACACGAACGGGATCCGCGCCGGTGCGGTCCATTTTGTTGATGAAGGCGATGCGTGGAACACGATAGCGGCGCATCTGGCGATCGACGGTAATGGATTGCGATTGCACGCCGCCGACCGCGCAGAGCACGAGCACGGCGCCGTCGAGCACGCGAAGAGATCGCTCGACTTCAACCGTGAAGTCCACGTGGCCCGGTGTATCGATGATGTTGATTTGGCAATCGTTCCATTCGACAGTCGTCGCGGCTGAAGTAATGGTGATGCCGCGCTCGCGTTCCAACTCCATGAAATCCATGGTCGCGCCGCCGTCTTTGCCCTTCACTTCGTGCATGCGGTGGATGCGGCCGGCGTAGAACAAAATTCGCTCGGTGAGCGTGGTCTTGCCAGAGTCGATGTGAGCCGAGATTCCGATGTTTCGAATTTTGTTCAGGCGATCCATGCCCAGAGTTTCCCTTCTTCGCGTTAAGACGAAATTTCCCTTGTGTTAGAAGTCATCATTCTCACGTCGATCGTCATTCTGAGGCCTCAGAAGGCAGTCGAAGAATCTCAGATTGAGATGCTTCGCGTCGCTCAGCATGACAGCCGCACGTTGCGATTCGTTTTAGTGCAACCGCACTACGCGCTCAATATGGATACTTCGGCCAGCGGGGCGATCATGCTGCCTCGCGATCAATCGTCCCGTAAGATAACCTTAGTTATTTTTTGGGTTTACGGATTGACCCGCGCCGAACCGCATCAAACGACCGTGTATCCGATTCGGTGTGTGACCTTACTCGACAATTCGGCAAGAATCAACAGTTTTGTCACTAAATTCACAGGGAATGACCTTGGGGAGACGAATGAGTTATAGGACTATCAATTTCGAATGCGAATCCAGGCATTTTCGGGGCAGTCGTGGATTCAAGGCATCTTTTTGAGCTGGAGTTTCTCGAAGTAAATCGCATTGATCTTATCTGCTTTCATTCGATATTTGCACGTAAAGCCCAAGGTGTCACCGTTCACGGTTCCGCTGCTTTCCAGAACCTCGAAAGTGGCCGGTGCTCCTTGACTAACGTAGATCTTGACGAGTTTCAGCTTACCGCCGTCGATGGCAAAGACCCAATGTTGGGAACCGAAGGGCCCCCGAAATTTTTCTGTACGAAGTTCAACCTGGTTTCCATCGCGAAGTGTGACGGTGCCGTTCGTCACTTCTGGATTCCCCGGATCGTTTTCGTTTTGCGTGTTCCATCGATCGCCGCGCCACTTGCTTTTCAGAGTCAATTGGGCGGCGGGGTCGGTCGCGTCAGGAGTTTCCGTCGGAGCGGGCTTCGATTTTCCAGCTGGCTGCATCTTGTGCGCCGGTTTGTCCTGCTGGCCGGCGCGGACAACGCCAGGCATCATGGCAATCGTGCCAAGGATCATCAAGAGCAACGTCGTGCAATTGATTCGATTTCGCATGGGTCATTCTCCGCTACCACAGAATCGTCACACGTTGATTCAACAGACCCATTACCAAACTCGACCAAGGACAAGTCAATTAGAAAGCTGTGGCATTATAGCGCAAAAGGAAGCTTCACTACAACTCTTTCAATCGAATTCCAATTGAATGCGTAAAACGGCTGGCTCAAGGGATTTAATACCAATTCCAGAAATTAATGGCGCGGTTCGGTTTCAGTGAGTGCCACTGGTAGCTTGCCTGCCAGTACTGGTACGGGCGGACAAGCCGCCCATGGCACCCCGGAGGTAGCGCCAATAATTATTGGGATTCGTATAATATGCCATTCACTTAAGATTCAAATTGGAGTGAATTTGCGGTCTCGCTAGACTCAAAAGCTGCTTCGACTGTCATGAATGATGTGCAGGTCGATGCGGCTCCACGTGGATGAGCAACGAGGAGATCTGCGGCAGGCGGGTTCGGACGGTGGATTTGGCCAGGCCGGTAAGGGCATGGGCGTCCGCGACGGTCATGGCGGGATCCACCTCGATATGGGCGATGACGCGATATTGGCGGCCGACTTTGCGGGCCTCGCACAATTCGATGGCGAGTATCCCATTTACTTGTCGCAACAATTCGCGGCATTCGGCGGCGACCGTGGGTTCGCTTTCGTCCATTAGCTCGCCCAGCGGCGTGCGAATTAAGTAGATACCGTTGACTACGATGACCATTGATGCGACGAGTGCGGCCCAGCTGTCGGAGGCTACGAAACGCTTCCCCGCGAACACTGCGATGGCAATTCCGATGAAGGCAGCGGTTGATGTGATCGCGTCAGAGCGGTGATGCCAGGCGTCGGCGATGCCCACGCTGCTCCGACTTTGCGTTGCGGCGTGGCGGACGAATCGAAACATTGATTCCTTGACAACGATCACAACGACAAGCACGAGCAGCGTGTACCAGGCCGGTCCCTGGCGGGGTGAGAGCAATCCGTGAATTGATTCGACGGCGATACCAATTCCTGCAATGACGACCAGCAGGCCAACGGTCAACGCAGCGAGTGATTCGGCCTTCCCGTGACCGAAGGGATGATTCTCGTCGGCCGGTTTCCTTCCATATTCCAAAGCCCGCCAGACGATCAATGAGCCGACAATGTCCACGGCCGATTCGGCGGCGTCGGCAACGAGCGCGAAAGAATGCCCAATGATTCCGGCAGCAAGTTTGCACGCCGCGAGCGCGATGTTGATCAAGAGTCCGAAGATGGCGGCGCGTTCGGGTCGGCTGTCCGACGCGGTCGTCGACGCTTGCATTTCACGAACTACTTCGATTTTGATTCGCTGCTGTCGTGCCAGGGATTGGTGTCATTCATTCCGTCGATCCATTGGGTTCTGGTGACGCGGCCTTTGTCGTCAAAATCGATGAAGCAGTTCAGGTGTTTGCTCTCTCGCTCGTAGCGCCATTGGTTTCCAAGGACTTGAGTCGGTTCTCCGAGGGCGGCACGTACATCGTCCTGGGATGAGGCGTGGACCTGAATTCGCCTATAGTTGTCCTGCGTGAGCGGGTCGTGCTTGGGGGCACAGCCTGCCGACAAGATCATCAGTGGCGACAGCATAATTACAAATCGAATACAGCTGGAAGAATTTCGCATTGGTTAACCTCCTTTTGTGCCCGGCAGCAGTGCGGATTGCTTGAGCTCCGCAGGCTTTAGTCCGGGCGGACGCTGGATATTGATTTCATCGGTCAGATGCTCGCCGAGCGGGGAGTTATACGTAGCGGCGAGGACGAATCGCTCGGCGGCCGGTAGCACAGCCGGATTAACGCCGAGTCGAAACTCATACATCTGCGTCAAGTCATTCCAATACTTCTTCTGGTCGTCTGGCCGCGAAATGTCAATGTTCCAATGCTCGAGGCGTTTTCCTTTTTGATCAGCGCTTCCGGACACATGCTCGTACAACTCGATCTGCATGTTTCCGACGACCATCAAGCCCGAATTGCCCATTGAATTGACAGCCTGAATCAGAACCTCGATACCATCGGGCGTGGAATCGGCGTCGAAACTTCGGACGCGGGTGAATGGCTCAACAATTTTGATCTTGCTCGGCATCAACAGCCGGAGCATTTCCTGTTTGGCGGGCTCGTCGATGGCCTTGTTTTTAGGTGCGCATCCGAGTGCGGCGATCGCGAGTGCCGCCGAGCATCCGAGCGGAATCAATGGGCGTCGAAGAAAGAATTGTCGTGTGAATTCGTTCAATCGAATCGAGCTCGCGCCTTGCCCACGAACATCCGTGGGACGATCGGTAATGTATGCGCGGTTAACGTTGTTCGTCAACGTCCTGGGTTTATCGCTTTGTGCCATGCCGGGGTGCATCGCGGTCCAATCGAGTTCGTCGGCCACTCATCCGCGGTTTTCAGTACTCTATGACGTTGAGCCGATGCTCATTGGACTAAGAGGTGGCGATGACGAATTAAAGGGAATGTTCCAGCAGGATTTTCAAGAGGCCCGGCGGCTGGGATTTGGTGCGGTGATCGGGATTGAAGTGGATGCAAAAGTTTCACCAGATTTGAAGGCGGCGGCGGATGCGGCGCATGTGACTCTGCTAATTTCTGATTCGGATCGCAAGCGGCTTGTGAATTCACGGGCGGCCATTGATGACCTATGGAAGGATCGAGCGAAGCCCGCGATCGTGCGTCCCGGCCGTCGTGTGGTGGAATCTCCGACAGTAGCTGTCTCCTTGTTGAGCCAATACCATTCGGAGCTTGTTCGAGGTCGAACGGGCGGGATGGTAATCGAACGATTTCGATCGCTGCCGAACGATGGGCCGGACGTGGCAGGTGCCGATCCAAAAACGGCCGCGGAATTTGCGAGATTAGTGGAGCGTTTTCATCGCTGGGACCCAATTTTATGCGATGCCGCAATCGCAGGTGTGGAATCGGCATCCGGGCAAAGTGATGCAAAAATTGCGTCGATGAAACGAGAAGGCCGGTGCTTCGCGCTGATTGTGAATCAATCGACGGAACGAAGCGTTCATGGCGAGATTTCAGTCGGCAGTCAGCAGGCGGCGGTCGGTGACGTGGAATCGGCCGTGGAAGTTCCGACATCGAGCGAAGCCTCGGTCGGACGCGTGTTTCGTGGGCACGGCGGAATCGTTGCGGTGCGCGTGGATTTGCCGCCCGGCGATGCGATGCTGGTTGAATTGTTCTGACGATTAGGATTTGACCTTTGGCAAAAGCACTTGTTTCCGGCGGGGCGGGGTTCATCGGGTCGCACATTGCGACGCGACTGGTCGAGCTTGGTCATCAGGTTCGCGTACTGGACAACTTTTCGACGGGCAATCGGCGAAATCTAGAGCATCTCGCGGGGCGGCATGAGCTGATCGAAGGCGACCTTCGCGATGCGGAAGTTTGTTTTCGCGCCTGTGAGGAAATTGAATACGTGTTCCACGAGGCCGCTCTGGGTTCGGTTCCGAAGTCAATCGAGGAGCCGCTACCGAGTCACGACTGCAACATTGGCGGCACGTTCAATATCCTGCTGGCGGCGGTAAAGCAAAAGGTTCGGCGGTTCATTTATGCGGGGAGCAGTTCGGCTTATGGCGACACTGAAGTGTCTCCGAAGCATGAGGGTTTGACACCGAGTCCGTTGAGCCCATACGCGGTGCAAAAGTTGACGGGCGAGCATTATTGCCGGGCGTTTTTCGAGTGCTATGGTCTGCAGACGATCACGCTTCGATATTTCAATGTATTCGGGGCGCGGCAGGATCCCAAGAGTCGATATGCGGCCGTGATTCCGGCGTTTGTGGTCGCGGCGCTGCACGATGAGTCACCGGTTGTTTATGGCGACGGCGAGCAGTCACGCGATTTCACGTACATCGATAATGTTGTCGACGGAAATATGCTTGCCATGAACGTGCCGATGACGAAGGGTGAAACGGTCAACGTCGCGTGCGGCGGCCAGATCACGATCAATCAAACGCTCACCGCTATTAACAAGGCGCTGGGCACGAACATCAAGGCCAAGTACGAACCTGCTCGCGCGGGCGACGTTCGGCATTCGTGCGCGGATATTTCGCTGGCGAAGAAGTTGCTGCGATTTGAGCCGAAAGTCGGCTTTGACGAAGGCCTAAAGCGGGCGATTGTTTCGTATCGCGCCGCGAAATAGGGCTATCCGCTTGAAGGTATCATAGTTGCATTCAATTCCAACATCCGAATTCTTAAGCTGGGCCGCGCAACGAGGAATTGCACCGGATACTCGTTACGCGGAGCCGTGCACCTTGGAATATTTGGATGGCTCTTGCGCGAGAGGGCGGTGGGAATATCCGGGTGAGCCAATAGGGATTCCCGGCTTTGTTCACAGTGCGTTGGAGGCAATGGAGCCGTGGAACGAGATCAGGGCTTATCGACGTTCCGACACCTGGCGGTGCACCGACGAAGATGAGCTTGAAGGTCGCATATGCACGCTCATTTTCCGGGCAATCGGAATCGGACCCGACGATTCAGTCGCCTTTCTGTTCTCAAAGTCAGATCTCGACGCACTTGTAATGCTTGTCTTTGCGACGATTTGTTTTGGATGGTGCGTCTACGATGATCTTTTCCTTGTTCCAGATCATGGACAACAAATTTTGTATTTCGACCACCATGACGTGGTTCACGTCAGCTTCAAGGACGGCGAGCACTATGGTCGCTTTCTCGCAAAAATGGGACCTGCGGCGACGGCCTGACCGTTAGCATTTCCTCGGCATATTCGACAATCGTGAATCTCCAATCGACAATTGCGATCATGTTGATTTCCGATCTTCAGGCGTTGATTGAGAAGATGTACAGTGAGAAGGATCGCGCGCGGGGGACGCCGGCGACGTTTCTCTGGTTCATGGAGGAAGTTGGGGAGTTGGCGACGGCGCTTCGCGAAGGGACGCCGCAGGAGACGGCGGCCGAGTTCGCGGATGTGATCGCGTGGCTGGTGACGCTGGCGAATATCAATGATGTGGATCTGACGGCCACGTTGCAGGAGAAATATGGACGCGGGTGTCCGGGGTGCGGAAAATTGGTTTGCACGTGCGAGTCGAAGTCGTGACATTCGGTGTATTCGTTCGGGGTTAATGACATGAAACTATCGCAATTGGGTTTGGCAATTCTCTTGATGGCTCTTACTGGATGCGATCAATTGCCGAATAACGGAACGTCCTCGGCTGCAGCGGCCAAACGAGCAGCGGATGACGAGAGACGCGCGGCGGAATATGAGAAACGCACCGCCGAATACGAACGGCAGTCGAAGGTCGCTCGGGAGCACCAAGCCAAAACTGAGGAACAGCAGGCGAAGGCCGCGGAGCAGCAAGCCAAGGTCGCAGATCAGCTTCGACGTTGGGATGAGATTCAAGCCAAATGGGAAGCGCAGCAGCGGAAGTTTGATGCACTGATCGAGCGGTGGGAGAAGATCACAACCATCGTTGAGCAGCGTCAATTGCCGCCCTCGCCGTAAGAGTTGCGGCGGGCGGAGCCCGCCCTACACGGTGCTATTGAATCGAGACAAAAAATCTCTCGTGCGAAAAAGCATTCTCGCACGAGGGATTGGTAAACTATCCGATTGTCCGCGCGAACTGAAGTTCGCGGCTCGCAATCACAAACTGCTATTGTGTGATCAGAATCGTATCAGTTGCGGTGGTGAGAATTCCCGCGGTACCGACGATCTGAACCTGGATCGTTAATGTCTGCCCAGCGCCAGTCGTGACGTTCAACGTGTCCGGGCTGGTGTCCGGATCGCCGGTATCGTCAATTGTGGCGACAACGCCCGGCGGCAGGCTGCCGCTGATGAAGAACAGCTTTTGGATTTCATTGGCCGGTGGGCCGCCGGTGACGACCGCGAATTGCGGCAATGACAGGGAGCCGCCTTCGGAGATCGTGGCCGGGAGATTGAACACCACGGTGGCGACCTGATCCGGCACGCTGACCGATCCGCTCAAGCTCTCACCCAAATGGTTCGCGGAACAACCCAAGGCATTGAAGTTCAGGGTGGTCGTTGAATTGACCGCGGGAGCGACGAAGCCGGCGTCGCGATGATTGGCGTTGGCCGTGACGGCCACGGCGGGCTGCTCATTCTGAGCCTGTCGCCAGGTCGCGATCCAGTCCGCGGGGATATTCGGACCCAAGGTGAGCGTTACCGAGTCACCGGGCTTGGCGGCGCCGCTGCTCTTGACGATCGGCGGCGTCAATGTCGCCGCACTGGTGAAGTTCTTGATCGTGACGCTGATCGTGTCGTTTCCAGGGTTGAAGCCGCTCAGCGTGCCGGTGGCCTTGAACGTCAGCACCTGCGGCAGTCCCTGCAACGGATCGGGTGAGAACACGAATGTCGCGGGGTCGCTTGCACCTGAGAGAGTCACGGTCGGGCCGCTGAGCTGGGCCCAGGAAATCGTCGCGCCGGTTGTGGCGGTCGCATCGAGTGTCACGGTCTGGCACGGGAATGCCTGCTGATCGGCTCCCGCATTCACCGTGACCGATTGGGTTGGAGTCGTGCCTCCGCCACCATCGTCGCAGGCGTCGCCGATGCCGTCGTGGTCGGCGTCAGCCTGTGTCGGATTGGCGTCATGAGGGCAGTTGTCGCAGGCATCGCCAATGCCGTCATGGTCGGCGTCCGCTTGATTGGTGTTCGCTACGGTGGGGCAGTTGTCGCACGCATCGCCGACGCCATCGCCAGCGCCATTGCCCTCAGAGTCAGCTTGGCTTGGATTTGCAACCGTCGGACAATTGTCGCAAAGGTCTCCGATGCCATCGTGATCTGTGTCTTTCTGGTCAGCATTCGCGATGTGCGGGCAATTGTCGAGGCTGTCGGGAATGCCGTCGCCATCAAAATCAGTCGCGCAGGCGTCACCCACGCCGTCGTTGTTGGCATCGGCCTGATCGGGGTTGAAAGTGTTTGGGCAGTTGTCGCAGGCGTCACCCACGCCGTCGCCATCGGCATCGGCCTGGCCGGAATTGGAGACAGTTGGGCAATTATCGCAAGCGTTGCCGAAACCGTCGTTGTCTGCGTCGGCCTGATCGGCGTTCGCATCGTTCTTGCAATTGTCGCAGGCATCGCCCACGCCATCGCCGTCCGAGTCGGCCTGATCTGGATTGTTGGCTGACAGGCAGTTGTCAGTGGCGTCGGGCACTCCGTCGCCATCGCGATCGCCTTCGCAGGCATCACCCGCGCCATCCTGATCGGCGTCAGCCTGATCGGCGTTGGCATTGTTCGGGCAGTTGTCGCACACGTCGCCCACGCCATCGCCGTCAGCATCGGCCTGGTCAGCGTTGGCTAGATTCGGGCAGTTGTCACACGCGTCGCCGATTCCATCGCCGTCAGTGTCGGCCTGATCGGCGTTGGCATCGTTCGGGCAATTATCGCAGGCGTCGCCTACGCTATCGTCATCCGCGTCGGCCTGATCGGGATTGGCCACGTCGCGACAGTTGTCGCTGGCGTTGCCGACGCCATCGCCATCGGAGTCGCCCTGGCCGGGGTTGGGATCGTGCGGACTGTTGTCGCAAACGTCGCCGACACCGTCTAAATCTTCGTCGGCTTGATCTGGATTTGCGATCGTTGGGCAGTTGTCACAGGCATCGCCCACGCCGTCGCCATCGGTGTCGGCCTGATCGGCATTGGCAACATCCGGGCAATTGTCGGTGGCAGCGCCGATACCATCACCGTCTATGTCATTGTTTCTGCAGCCGTTGCCACAGCCTGCGAAGGAGGAGACCGTAAGCAGCAAAGCGACGGTCAGAATTCGCCAAAGACCTCGTTGAATCGTTGAGCGCATCAGGCTCATAAACACCTCATTAAATAAGGACCAAGACTAAATTAGGCGGGAATTTCACCTGGAATCGCGGCAAGCACCCTCAAAGAGGGTGTTTCCGTCCCATTTCATTTTTCCGCCCCAATCCGCACCAGACTTCATTTTATCGGTCATGGGGGGCTTTGGGCTGAGTTCAATCTGCCCCATTACTACGCGCCGATCTGGCAAGACTTGCCTCGCCGCCAGCTCCCTGTATCTACCCTAATCCCCCAAATGAATGATGCAAGTCGAATTCTTCCAATGCTGAAAACGATTGCAAACGGGAATGGAATTCGTAAATGGCACCCCTATCCCCGGCTTAATTATGCCCAACTCCACGTGTCCGCCCGCACTTTTAATGTTGCGCCATATCCTTTGTTCGGGGTTGGGTGCCATGCCCAAGCCGGGCCCAGACCGGCGCCGGCATCAGATTGGGACGCATGGCGGCGCTACGCTTGGCCATGCCATCCGAAAACTCGGTTGTGCTGGTTTACTTGCCGGGCTAGACATGGATCGACGTTGCGGGCGACTTGAGTCATCGTAGGATGCGAATGAACCGAAGGGTACAAACTGTTCGTGGGGACTACTGAAATGCCCAAGCAATATTATGTCGTCGATGCCTTCACTTCCGAACGATTTACGGGGAATCCAGCGGCCGTCGTGTTTGATGCTCACGATTTGAGCGACGAAGTCAAACAGAAAATCGCAGTAGAGTTCAATTTGAGCGAAACGACGTTTGTTCTGCCGTCTTCGTCCGATGCGAAAGGCGAGAGCGATCTTCAATTTCGCTGGTTCACGCCCTCGACTGAGGTTGATCTTTGCGGTCACGCGACGATTGGCGGGGTCCATGCGTTGGTTGAGAGCGGGCGGCTGCCAAAGCCGAATTCGAGTGCTCTAAGCACGCTGCGAATTGAAACGCGATCAGGAATTCTCACGGCTTCCGTGGAGCAAATTCCGGGCGGAGCGCCGGCGGCGACGATGATCTGGCTGGATTTGCCGAACCCAATGCTGCGGACGTCAGGGATCAATCGAATGGATGTGGCCAAGGCCCTTCAAATTCCCATCGAAGTGATCGAACCAGGGCTCCCCTTGATGACGACGGGCGATTGCGATTTGATCATGGCGATCCGCGACGTCATGGCGCTCAACAAGATTCAGCCAAACATGAGCGAGCTTGGACGTTTGCTTTCCAGTCGAGGGCTTCGAGGCTTGTGCGTGACCACGACACGCACGGTGACGCCGTCGATTCAGGCGCAGTCGCGATTTTTCGCGCCGAATGTCGGGATTGATGAAGACGCGGTGACGGGAAGTGTTCATGGTTCGCTTGGAGCTTATCTTGCGATGCACGGACTCGCGCCGAGCGAGGGTGATCTTTTTGCGATGCGGTGTCTGCAAGGGAAGCCGGGCGGCAGAACGGGATTGATCAATGTGCTCATTCAGCGAGGGGCCTCGAATACGTGGTCGGCGCGAATCGGCGGGGCGGCGATAACGGTGATGCGTGGAGAATTGCAAATCTGAGCTTTAGCGATGCCGACTTCTGCATCATTGTTCCCCGAGCGAAGAAAATTCATTGCGATCGTGAATCCGATTTCCGGGCGGCGAAGCATGTTGCCGCGCGTTCAGGAAGTCCGCGAAATCCTTCAGCAACGCGGGGCTTCGATGGAAATCGCGGTGACTCGCGGGCCCGAAGATGCCACGCGAATCGCCGCTCAAGTGGATTCACAAGCGGACGCGCTTCTTGTCGCCGGTGGAGATGGGACTGCGTGCGAAGTGTTCAATGGGCTGGCCGGCAGGAAATTGCCCGTCGCGGTGTTTTCGAGCGGGACGGAAAACCTGTTGGCCCGCGAATTGCGCATGCCGCGCGCGCCGCGGGCGATTGCGCATGTCCTTCAGCATGACCTGCCACGTGAAATAGATGTTGGTCTTCTGAATGGCAAGCGATTCATGGTTGTGGCAGGAATCGGATTTGACGCTGAATGCGTGGCGAGGATGAATCAGTTGCGCCGCGGACACATCACGCATGGCGACTACTTTTGGCCGATCTGGCGGACGTTATGGGGGCACCGATTCCCGTATCTCGAAGTTGAGACGGACGGCGAAAGAGTTTTTGAGGGTCGTGGGCTTGTTTTGATAGGGAACATGTCGCGGTATTCGGTGGGGCTTAGGCCGCTAATGAGGGCTCGGCCTAATGACGGGTTGCTTGATGTAATCGTTCTTCCGTGCCGTGGGAAACTAGAATTACTTTTTGCGGCACAAAACGTCTTTCGCCGTCGCCACTTGGGGCAACGCGGGGTTGTGTATCGACAATGTCGTGAGTTTCGAGTGACGTCGCCTGATGGCGCAATGATGGAGCAGGATGGGGAGTTTGCCGGAGCGTTGCCGGCGGTCGGAAGTGTTTTGCCGGGATCAGCGAGCTTGCTGGGTGCGACCAGGGAATGATTGGAATTTGTTCCAAATAAAACGAAGAAAAAACTTGACGTTGAGGGAAATTGCATGACAATCCGATGGACTGATGTGGTGACGTGAGGATTTCTGGGGTGGCTCTTATGCCACCTATTCTAAAGGAATAGTTTGTGATTTTTTTCACGAAGTTGGTTTCGTAAGCTGGCTCATGAGCGAATTGCCTCCCCAAAAAAATAATGACGATCAACACGCAATCAAATCCGAGGCGATCTGAAGACGCAACTGTTCGTCCTATTTTGGGCGACCCAAAAAACTCCGCTGCGGCAACGCCGAACGTGCCGCCATTGACGTGGTCGGCGATGGGGAAATTTTTCGGCGTTCCGTTGCTGATCATTGGGACGATTGTCGGCGGGGCGGTGGTCGTTGTTTTGCTGTTTGGTGGGCCGGCGGCGCCGGATGAGCGGAGCATCGCGGACTTGTTGCAGGCGCTGGAGTCGAATAGCGGCGTTCGGAGCGCTGGTGTGCTGCTTCCGCGTGAAAAGGAATCATGGCAAGCGGCGCTCGAGCTGAGTGAGCGACTTCGCAATAAAGACAAGGAGTTAACGCCTCAGCAACTTCTCGAGACCGCCGCCAGGCTCTCAACGATGGTCCGATCGGATTATCAGAAACTCATTAGCGTCCCAGCGAGTGGTGAAGCGGAGCTGCCCTCACAACTTTTCGAGAGATCGCATCGCTTCGAGTTCTTGCTTCGTGCTTTGGCTCGAACAGAAGTCGATGAGGCCGTTGATCCGTTGATCGAGATTGCGTCAATGGGTCGAGAGCCTTACGTCGAAATTGCAATTCAACAGCTTGGCGAAATGCACGAGGTTGCCGCGGCGCGAAAAGCGATTCCGGCGATCCTTCATGTCTTGGAATCCGCGGATCGGGCCGAAACGAAGCTTGTGGCATGTACGGTGTTGTCGTTGCTTGCCAAGCCGGGCGATCAACAAGTCATTGAAGCGCTGACGGCGGTGCGAAGTCAGGCGGAAGGCGAAGTTGAATGGAATGCAACTTTGGCTTTGGCGCGACTCGGTAGCTCCAATGGCAAGACGACGTTGGTGGAAATCCTGGATCGTTCATTCTGGGAAAAAGGCGAACGCTATGTGAAAGTCGATGAGGGTGTTGCCCATCGCTATACGATGCCGCCGGGGCGAGTCGATGCACTCTTAGTTGCGGCGATCGAAGGCGCGTCGCACTTGCCGGATGCGGACTTGTGGAGCCAGATTGAGCGGTTACAGTCGGATGTATCTCCGACAGTGCAAAGCGGCGCGAAGGCAGCTTTGGAAAAGGCAAGAAGGCAAAAAGGCGATGGTCTGAACCCCCCTGTGTCCCCCCTTGGTAAGGGGGGAGGCAATGGCTAGAAGTTCATGGCATCAACGATAAGAGAGTAGTTATGCCGACGAAAGATTTGGTCACGAAAGTCTGGATTGAACCGGGGTGCATTGTTTGTGACGCCTGCGAGACCACCGCGCCAACTGTGTTCGAAGTGACCGACGATACCTGCATTATTCGACCCGCGGCGTTGAACGCGGAATTCACCAAGCCGATCACGCAATCCATTATTGATGCGGCTGAAGAGTGCCCGGTTGATGTCATCAAATTTGACGTTGCGCCGGTGGAAGTTTCTGAAGAGCAGGCGGCGGCGATGGAAGCTGCGGCCGCCGCACCTAAGCCCGCTGCGGTTGAACATGCGGCGCCGGCAACCGCTGCTGCGCCACCTGCGGCGAAAGCGGCTCCAACGGCCGTCCCAGGTAAGACCGCTGAGCCTGCGACCGCAACGGCGAAGACGGCACCACATGCGCCGGTTTCGGTGGCCGGCGCATCCGATCCGGCGATTGCGGCACTCCTGCGTGCGGCTTCATCACGTGGTGGCAACGTCATGATTCAGAAACGTGATGAATCGCAGGGTATGAGTGCGGATGCGATGAAGCGCACTGACCCGCGCGAGCTTCCGGCAGATGCGCGACAGGCAATGCTGCTCGAAGCGGCCAAGAAGGCGAAAGATGAGGGCATGACTCGCCGGGCATTCATGAGCGGGGCCGCACTCGGGATTGGCTGGGTTGCATTCGGAGTAGGCACTGGCGTCGCGGTCGGGCCGGCGTTTGGCCGGTTCATGATGCCCAACGTGCTCGAAGAGCCCGATCCGAAGGTGCGAGTCGGAAAAATTCAAAAGTATCTGGAAATGCAGCCCGGCGAGGTGAATGAGGATTACAAGCCGCAGGGCATTTGGATCATTCGCGAGGAGGATCGCATCGCGGCCTTGAGCATCATTTGCACCCATCTGGGTTGCATTCCGAATTGGCTGCCGAACGATCGCAAGTTCAAGTGCCCGTGCCACGGCAGTGGGTACAAGCCGAACGGAATTAACTTTGAGGGACCGACGCCGCGGCCGCTGGAGCGATTCAACGTCAACGTCGAGGACGGCATCGTGATCGTGGACAAGAGCAAGAAATATCAATGGGAGCTGGGTCAGTGGGACCAGCCGGGAAGCTTTATTCAGACATGATTTGATTCTCGCTGGACTCCCGGATGGACGGCGATAAAGTACCGTCGGCGCGGTAAGTGATGGACAACTCTGGTATGCGGGATTTGTGCCATGCTTGAGTTGGAATCAAAGCGAAGCATTCAGGAAACAGAGAGAATTACAGAACTGTCCGCCGTCATGCTGAGCGGAACGAAGCATCTCTATCACGAGATTCTTCGGTCGCTTCCGGCGACCTCAGAATGACGGTGATGAGCTGCGAAAACGGCAATCGAAGCGCCGTCACAGGGAAGGTTCGGGAAAATGTCGGTAGGTAGCTGGATACGTGAAGGACAAATCTGGGGCAGCATTTTCCGTCATGGGGTTCCGCGTGACCGGCGTACTCGAGCCATGGCGGTTTTGAGCAACGTCTTTCTTCACCTTCATCCCGTCGCAGTGCGGAAAAGCGGCATTCGTCTGTCGTTCACGTGGTGCATGGGCGGGCTGACGTTTTTCTTGTTCCTTGTCGAAATCGTAACCGGCGTGCTGCTGATGTTTTATTACCGCCCGACGGTCGAATACGCGTATTTCGATATTCAAGGGTTGCGAGCGCATGTCACGCTGGGGCTCTTGCGAGAGCTGCACCGATGGGGCGCGCACGCGATGATCATCACGATTTGGCTGCACATGCTGCGCGTGTTCCTGACGGGCAGTTATAAGCCGCCGAGGGAATTCAACTGGAGCGTGGGCGTCATCTTGCTGGTGCTCACATTGCTGCTTTCGTTTACGGGCTATTTGCTGCCGTGGGATCAGCTAGCGATGTGGGCCATTACGGTGGGTTCCAATATGGCCCGGGCGACGCCGTTTCTGGGCAACGAGGGTCCGGGCGCGGCATTCATTCAGATCGGCGGCGTACCGCTGGTTCACGCGGGAGATGACGCGAGGTTTGGACTGTTGGCGGGTACATTTGTCGGCCCGAACGCGCTGCTGCGGTTTTACGTCCTTCACTGCGTATTTATTCCAATTGTCGTGACGGTATTGCTTGCGGTGCATTTTTGGAGAGTCCGTAAGGACGGCGGAATTTCCGGACCGCTCTAGTGATTTGTAACTTGTAACTGGGAACCAAAACCAGACACGGCATTCCGAAACCAAGATTAAACTGGAATGGAAGGCATCAAAGAATTCATCAATGCGATTTGTCGGCCGGCGCCGTTTTTGGTGCTGGCGATTGTCGCATTGGGTCTTTTTCTAGCGCTCTATCGAAAGTTGACGAAGCCTGCTGCGGCCGCAGTTCTTGGCGGCGGCTTCACCTTGTTTTTCCTGCTGAGCTGTCTCGATCCGAATTTCCAGAAGATCGTGGCGAAGGCCGACAACGTGCCCATCGTGATGATGATGTTCGCGATCGGCTATTTCCTATGGCTTTCGTTCCGCCAGGCGGCACTGAATGACGCGGCGATCGAGGCCGGTCAACCGCTGCGAGAAGCGGGTTCGGATGACAAGGTCCTTGTTTGGCCCGATCTGGTGTACTCGGAATTCATTTCACTGATTCTGTTCACGGCTTTCCTGACGGTGTGGGCGATCGTGCTGCGAGCGCCGCTGGAACAGCCGGCCGATCCGAATGTGGCCCCGAATCCGGCCAAGGCTCCGTGGTATTTTCTCGGCTTGCAGGAGATGCTCGTCTATTTCGATCCGTGGCTGGCGGGCGTGTTGCTGCCGGGACTCATCATCGTCGGGTTGGTTGCAATTCCATATATCGACACCAATCCGCGAGGCAACGGGTATTACACGTTCAAAGAGCGTCGTTTCGCGATCACGATGTTCCTTGCGGGCTTCGTGATTCTGTGGGTCGTGCTCATCATCTTCGGCACGTTCCTTAGGGGCCCGAATTGGAATTTCTTCGGTCCCTATGAGTATTGGGACATGCACAAGCCGATGGCGCTGCTGAACACGGAGTTCCATGATTTATTCTGGACCGGCTTGTTGGGTCGGGCTTTGCCAACAGAAGGTCGTGGGCCGATCCCCGCGTATCTGATTCGCGAAGCGCCCGGAATCGCGCTGCTCGGTGCGTATTTCATCTTGGGTCCGTTGATCCTGCGGGTTCTCTTTTTCCGCAAGCTGGCGGCGAAGATGGGTTTGATTCGATATAGCGTGATGGTCATGCTCTTGCTGGTCATGCTCTTGATGCCCATCAAGATGGTGCTTCGTTGGACGATCAATTTGCACTACATCGTGGGCATTACGGAGTGGTCGTTGAATGTGTGATCAAGGTAACAGGCAGTAGGCAGCAGGCAATAGTGAAGAGATATGACGTTTTGACTTTTTGATGTTTTGACATTTACAAATGCCCGTATCGGAAGACAAACTGTATCGCAGTGACGGCATCAATCGCTGGTTCGCTTTGAGCAGCGTGCTGATGACGCTCACGATTTTCTGGATGATCTGGGTGGATTACGACCGCCCGTACATTCCATTTCAGGACAATTATTTTCTCGATAAGGCCGCGTTTGCTCACTTCGATTATCTCGATGCGTCGCGTCAGGAACGCCAAAACGAGATTCAACTCGCCAAGCAGAGACTCAAGGACAATCAGGAAGAATTTGCGCAGACCAAGGCGTCGCAGCGGACGAAGTTGGATGACGAGTTCGCTCATGCGGAGTTGCAATTCAAGATCGCCAACGCGCCGTACAGTCAGGCGAGTCAAGTCCTGGAAGTCACGAAGGACAGCTATGAGCGGGCGTTGGGCGCATACGGTCCGACGCACCCAAATACGCAAAAGGCTCGTGAGAAATTTCACGAGGAAGAAGCCGCCGTCGACAAGATGCGGCAGGACAAAGAGCATTGGGAAGATGAAAAGAAACGCATTCAAGGTGACATCAAGACTCTCACCAGCAAGCTGAGGGATAAAGAGAAAGAGGTCAAAGATCTTGAAGCGGTGGCCGAAACCGCGGCGCGAAAGGATCGTGAATTCCGTGGCGTGCTCACCGACGACGGTTTGCTCGGCGGCATTCCGATCATCAAGGCCATCATCAATGCCCCTCTGCTCGATTTCACGGCGAAAAAGGGGACACCCGCGCGGCATCAGGTGAATCAACTTGTTCTCCCGCAGGTTCGCCAGCGGCTCAATTACCTTGAAAGCTACACGACCGATCGCTGCACGACGTGCCATGTCGCGATCAACGATCCCGATTTTTCGAAAGAAAATCTGGCGAAGAAGCTCGAGAAATGGTTGCCGGGGATCAATGAGGAATTGCAGCGCGAAGGGCATCCGCCGATGGAATTGCCGATCGCGCCGACGGTCGCCGGAATGGACAAACCTCTGCCGTCAGGCCGGGTGACGGAATACTGGGCGGAACTTTCCAAGGCGCAGCAGGATTCGTATTTCGATGAGCTGCAGAAGCGCGTCAACAAATATTTGAAAGACTCGGGGCGGAAGACGATTGAGTTGAAAGAGCCGCTGCTCGCTCACCCCAATCTTGATCTGTATCTGACGCCCGATTCGCCGCACCCCATCAATTTGATGGGGTGCACGGTGTGCCACGAGGGCAATCCGCAGGAGACGGATTTCGTGCAGGCCGCTCATTCGCCGCCCACGCACGAGATCGAGAAGGAGTGGGAGGAGAAGTATTACATTCGCCTCTTGGGGCTGCCCAACATCACATTTGAGACGATCGAGCATTTCTGGGATCGTCCGATGCGTTTGCCGCAGCATACGGAGGCAGGGTGCGCCAAGTGCCATGCTCCGATCACTGATATTGCGAAATTCGAGGGTGAAAGGCCTGGGGCACGCATCAATAAGGGCCAGCACCTGTTCCGCGAGGTCGGGTGCATCAATTGCCATGAAGTGAAGAGCCTGGCCGGTTCGAGGCGCGTGGGCCCGGATTTGTCGCGGGTGTCGGCGAAATTGAAGCCGGGATTTGTGCAACAATGGGCGTACTACCCGCAGAGTTTCCGGCCTTCGACACGTATGCCGCACTTCTTCATGCAGGAGAACAATCGAGCGGAGAGCAAGAACCAATTCGATCCCGATCCGATCGCGCGTACCAAGGCAGAAGTCACGGCGATGAGCAAGTATCTTTTCGCGGTTTCGTCCGTGGTGGCGAGCGACTGGAAGCCGCTGACGCCGCCGGAAGGCACGACGGGTGATGTTGAGCGAGGTCGGACAGTGTTCAAATCTGTCGGCTGCCTTGCGTGTCATTCGAACATGGCGGAGTTTGGCGAAAAGTGGATTACCAAAGACCTGGCCGAGCATGAAGGGTTGAAGGAAGATACGGCCGGCCATCGCTACAAGGGTATGACGCTGAATCAGCGCGTTCGTTACGCGATGGAGCACTTCGCGGATCAGATTGATACTTTCCTTTCGCCGGAGAAGACCGCGTTTGATCCGAACAAGTCGTACAACCCGCCGATCTTCACGCGTTTCGCGCCGGAGCTTTCGGGCATCGGCAGCAAGGTGTCGTATGAATGGCTGTATTCGTGGCTGATGGAGCCGACGCATTATTCGCCGGACACGAAAATGCCCGGCCTTCGGCTTCGACCGGGTGAAGCGGCGGATCTGGCGACCTATCTTACGACGCTGAAGCACGATGAATTCAAGGATAGTGAATTCACCATCGATTCGGCGATGCAGTCGCTGGCGGATGAGTTGATCTTCGGCTTGCTGTCATCGCAACGATCCGAGCAGCGCAGCCGGGCGATCTTGCGCGACGAGAAGAACGAGCTCAGTGAATCGCTGGTCAGCCTTGTGAGGAACTCATTCGCCCAAAATGAAGTGCGGGCGGCGAAGGATCGCGGCGAAGTCCTCGGCGAGGAGCAAGCGAAAAAGAAGGGTGAAGAGACAGCCAAGAAGCTCGTCAATTCCCTTTCGCTCGATGATAAGAAAATGGTGTTCCTTGGCAGCAAGATGATCGGGCATTACGGCTGTTACGCGTGTCACAAGATTCCCGGCTTTGAAGAGACCACGCCGCCCGGCACCGAATTGTCCGCGTGGGCGGAAAAGCCGGTTTCGCAACTTGATTTCGCGTTCTATGACGACGCGTTCCACGGAATGCGCGAAGAAAAATTCAATACCTTCGGAAATATTTATCCGCGTGATGCGAAGCAACTGAATGATTTGTCGCCGACGCCGGACGACATGAAGGAGCAAATCAATCACACGCACACCGCGTTCGCCAAACACAAGCTGCTCAATCCGCGGATCTGGGACCGGGAGAAGATCAAGAGGCCATACGACAAGTTGAAGATGCCGAATTTCTATTTCACTGAAGACGAGGCCGACGCCCTGGTGACGTTTCTTCTTTCGAGAATTCCGCCGCGCGTGACGGATCAATTGAAGGTGAATTACGCCACGGATCCGCTGGGTCCGATCGCAAAGGGACGGGCGCTCACTCGCGAGTTGAACTGCGTGAACTGTCATCAGTTGGAGGACAATGCCCCGCTCGTGCAGCAGTATTTCCGCAGGCAGGCGGGCGAGAAAGAGATTTTCGATGTGACCAATGCACCGCCGCTGTTGTGGGGCGAGGGCGCGAAGGCGCAGCACAGCTGGCTGCACGATTTCTTCCTGCATGTCGTGCCGCTTCGTCCCTGGCTGCAGATTCGGATGCCGTCGTTCAATATCACGGGGGAGCAGGCGACGACGCTGGTCGAATATTTTGCGGCGTTAAGCCAGTACGATGCGCGTGCGCTCCGGAAAAACCTCGGTCCGATTGAGGAATTCCGGACCAAGGCCGAGGCTGCAGCGCTCGCCTCGAAGGACGCGAAGAAACCGACGGAAGCGAATGCCGGCGCGGTTCAGCCCGGCAGTGACTGGTTTGAGAAGGATTCGCTTCATCGATTTGCATCGAGCGTGGAGAACTTCGGGCTGGAGCGCAAATTGGTTCGTCCCGATGATCTGAATCCAATCGTGAATGCGGCGGATCGCCTGCGCGAGGCGCATTCCAAGTTGCTGAATCGAACGGAATTCCTGCAACAGTTGTATGCGGTCTCGTATCCATTTGTGGAGCCGTCGGCTCCGTTGGAATCACAGGATCGATTCCAGAAGGGTGAACAATTTTTCACCGCGATGGGATGTTTGAAGTGCCACGTAATGGGCGAAATGCTTCCGGGGCCGGCGAAGAACACGGATGAATTCGTTCAGGTTTACCGGCTCGATAGTGTTCTGGGAGCAGGGGATCAGGCCACGGCGATTTTGAACGGCCAGCCGTACGCAATCGGATCCGTGATTGATGGTCACAAGTTGATCAAGGCCGAGAACGTGGTCTACGAATCCGGCGATGTCGAGACGAAGGCGACCATTGAAGGCACCAATGCCGCCAGTGAGACGGAAAAGATCGTGCTTCAAGCCCCAAGTGCACCGAATTTGGGGCTGGCGCATCAGCGGTTGCGGCGTGCGTGGCTGCACGACTGGATGCTCGATCCGCAGGCGATTCAGCCGGGCACGAAGATGCCGCAGAATTTCCGCGATGGTGAGGCCGCAATCAAGGGCGACGAGCGGTTCCCCAAAGAAGGCGAAGAGCAGATTCACCTGCTGCTGGATTTCATCTACGATGCGGGTCGGCGGGGGACGCGGGAGCCGCTGACGAAGACGATCGAGAAGGAAAAGAAGGGATTTGAGGAGGAGAAGGCGTTTGAGGAATAGGGCGTGGATCGCGTCGTCCTGATTCATGGGATTCCAAGCGAAGAGTTTGAGCGAGACTCTTCGGTTCGTTCAGAATGACGGTTGGAAAAGCATGGTGCGTCTCGAGATGAAGCCTACGGGGAATCAAGTGAGGTCAGATTCTCCATCTTCACGGCGGATTTTTCGCATTGAAACGATTGTGGTTATCGAATAGAAGATGCGTTCATTGAATTGAATGAATCAGAAGGAGATTAGGGCAATGCAAAAGACATTTCGTTATGGCGTTCTGTGCGCGTTCGCCGCGACACTCGGCCTGGCCGGGGTTGTTCGCGCGGCTGACGATGGAGTGATCAAGGGCAAGGTAATTTTCAAGGGCGATACGGATAAGTTCAAGCGATCCCCGATCGACACCAGCAAGGACGCGAATTGCAAGAAACCGATTGGAAGTTGGGACGTGATCTTGAACAAAAAGACTGATCCGATCACGATCAAGAACGTCGTGGTTTCGATCAAGGAAGGTCTGGGAGACAAGAAATTTCCGCCGAAGACCGAGCCATTCAAGTTGACCCAGAAGGATTGCCAATATGATCCGCACATCATTGCCGTCATGGAGGATCAGCCCGTAAAAATCCTTAACGGCGATGACACCAACCACAATATCCATTTCCTTCCCAAGAAAAACACAGAGGAGAATTTTTCTCAACCTCAGAAGGACGAGGTCACCGGAAAAGAGCTCAAATTCAAGCTTGAGGAGCCATTCAAGGTGAAGTGCGACGTACACCCATGGATGGGCGCTCACGTTCTCGTGTTCACGCATCCGTACTTTGCGGTGACGGGCGACGACGGCACGTTTGAGTTGAAAGGTCTGCCGCCAGGTAAATACGTCGTCGAGGCGTGGCACGAGAAGTTTGGAACAATGAAGGCGGATGTTGAGGTCGCGGCCGGTAAGCCGGCTGAAAAAGACTTCACGTTCGAGCCGAAGTAGTTGGTGCGGAATTGCAATGGGCGTTAGCACTCTGAAAAGTTTTATCGAGATCCACGGGAATCAAGTGCGGGAGAGATTCATTGAGACGTTGTAGTTGGCGGATTTTTCTTGCAGTTGTGTTTGGGTGCGTCGTGCTCGGGCAGACTTCGGTGCTTCGCGCTCAGGCGGTCGCGCCCAAAGACACGGGCGTGAAGATCGACGGTGAATACGGACCATTTCTGCCGACGGACATTTCCGTGGACGGGTATCAGGTCGATCGATTGATCAACGTGCTGCACGTCTTCATGATTGGTCTGTTCGTCGGCTGGGGGCTGTTTTTTGCCTTCTGTCTCGTGAAGTACCGCCAGCGGCCCGGGCATCGGGCGAACAGCGTGTTGATCAAGGCGAAGCCCTCGAAATATCTGGAGATCGCAGTGGCGATTTTTGAGGCCGTTTTGCTGTTTGGGTTTTCGATACCCGTCTGGGCCCGCGTGAAATCGGAATTTCCGACGGATGATCCGATGCGTGTCCGGGTCGTGGCCGAGCAGTTCGCATGGAATTTTCATTATCCCGGCGCGGACAAGAAATTCGGAAAACTGAATCCAAAGATTATTGATCTTGTGAAAAATCCACTCGGTCGAATGGACGATGATCCCGCCGGCAAAGACGATTTCGTGTCTGGTGAGTTTCACGTGATCGAAGGCAGGTCTGTGGTCGTGGAAATCCTGTCCAAAGACGTGATTCACAGTTTTTTTGTACCGGTACTGCGAGTCAAGCAGGATGCAATTCCGGGCATGCGAATTCCAATTTGGTTCAAAACGAAGGAAAAGACGGCGGGAGCGTACGAGATCGGTTGTGCCCAGCTTTGCGGAAACAATCACTTCTCGATGCGGGCGGTGATGCACGTGGACACACCGGAGCAATATGCGGCGTGGGTCAAGAAAGTGACCGCTCCGCCGGAAGAGTTCAAGGAGGATTAAGCGAGACGTCAGGACAGCAAAAGCACCGTCATGCTGAGCGCAGCGAAGCATCTCCACGAGATTCTTCGGTCGCATGGGGCGACCTCAGAATGACCGGCTGCGACCCATAGAACCAAGAATTGAAGGACAAAATCGGAATGGCGCAGCATCAACACAAAGGCGGCGGTCACGGCCACGATCATCACCATCACGATGATCATGGGGCTGGTCATCATGAGCTTAGCTATTGGCGAAAGTACATTTTCTCCGTCGATCATAAGATCATCGGTATCCAATACGGGCTGACCGCGCTGTGCTTTTTGTTCTTCGGCTTCTCGCTGATGATGATCATGCGCTGGCAGCTCGCTTATCCGAACAAGCCGATCCCCGTGATTGGAAGTCTCTTTCCAAGTTTCTTTCCCGGCGGGGCGATGGCGCCTGAGATGTACAACGCCTTCGGAGCGATGCACGGCACGATCATGGTGTTTCTCGGCGTCGTGCCGATGCTTGTCGGCGCTTTCGGAAACTACGTCATGCCGCTTCAAATCGGCGCGCCGGATATGGCCTTTCCCAAGCTCAACATGATGAGCTACTGGGTGTATTTCTGCGGCGGCGTGACCATGCTGGCGAGCTTTTTCGTGAAGGGCGGGGCGGCTCAATCGGGCTGGACCTCCTACGCGCCGCTGTCCGTAATCACGCAGCCTCATCAGTGGGGCCAGACGATGTGGCTCATCGGCATGGTGTTTCTGATCACGTCGTCGCTTCTGGGCTCCATCAACTTCATCACCACGATTGTGCAGCTTCGTGCCAAAGGGCTGACGATGTTTCGCCTGCCGTTTTTCGTATGGGCGCAGTTTGTGACTTCGTTTTTGCTCCTGCTGGCGTTTCCACCGCTGGAGGCCGCGGGCATTTTGCAGCTTATGGATCGCGTGGCCGGCACGAGTTTCTTCATGCCGGAGGGTCTGGTCGTCAGCGGCCAGATGCAATCTTACACGGGCGGAGGCAATCCGCTGCTCTGGCAGCATTTGTTCTGGTTCCTCGCCCATCCGGAAGTGTATGTCTTGATTTTGCCGGCGATGGGCATGGTGGCCGAGATCATCGCAAGCAACACGCGAAAGGCCTTATGGGGCTATCGCACGATGGTGTACTCGATTATTTTCCTCGGCTTCATGTCGTTCATCGTCTGGGCCCATCACATGTTCATCACGGGCATGGGTCAGAAAATGGCCGCGTTCTTCGCGACGACGACGATGATCATCTCGATTCCGTCGGTCGTGATTTTGACGGCAATGGTTATTACACTGCACGGGGCGTCGATACGATTCAACGTACCAATGCTCTTTGCGCTGGCGTTTCTGCCGATGTTCGCAATCGGCGGTCTGACGGGCTTGCCGCTCGGATTGCCGGTGTCGGACATTCAACTTCACGATACGTACTACGTCATTGGGCATTTTCATTACGTGGTCGCGCCGGGGACGATTTTCGCGATTTTCGCGGGCATCTATTTTTGGTTCCCGAAGGCGACCGGGCGAATGATGAACGAGGCCTTGGGCAAGGTGCATTTCGTGCTTTCGTTCATCTTTATTAACGTCGCGTTCATGCCCATGTTCTTCCAGGGACTTGCCGGCGTGTCGCGACGGCTCGCCGATCAGACGGGCTATGCACATGGCAACGCGGTGCAGGGACTGACGCGAATGTCGTCGTGGGGGGCATGGATGCTCGGTCTCTCGCAGGTGCCTTTCATCATCAACTTTTTTGTAAGCATGTTCGCGGGCAGGAAGGTTTCGGAGAATCCGTGGGAGTCGACGACGCTGGAATGGTCCGCGCCGTCGCCACCCCCGCACGGGAACTTCAAGTCCACGCCGGTCGTTCACCGCGGGCCGTATGAATACGGCGTTCCGGGAATCGCAAAGGACTATTTCCCGCAACATCAGGCGGGAGCGGAGGCATAACGAGTGTCGACGGCAGTTTTACCCTACACGGTTGAGCCGCATCCGATCACGCGGCTGTACAGCGGAAAGCTGGGGATTTGGCTGTTCCTAGCATCCGAAGTGATGCTTTTCGGCGCATTGTTTTCATCGTATGTGCTGCTTCGAGTCGGAGCTCCGGTGGCGGGTCCGGCCGCTTGGCCGGCGCACGCGGAAACCGGCCTGAGCTGGAAGATCGGCGGCTTCAACACACTCGTGCTGATCATCTCCAGCGTGACGATGGTGATGGCGTGGGCGGCGCTGAAGACGCACAACATTGGCCGCGCCAAGGCCTACCTTGCAACCACGGTGTTTCTTGCTCTGGTCTTTATCGTGGTGAAGCTCACATTGGAGTACATCCCGAAGATTCAGGCCGGGCACACGCCGTCGCACAACAACTTTTTCGCACTGTATTTCACGCTGACGGGTCTGCACGCATTGCACATCATCGGCGGGATCATTGTGATCACGTATTTCATCGGACCGGGCAGTGCGCTGTGGAAGACAGACCCTGAATATTTTACGAATCGCGTTGAGTGCACGGGTTTGTATTGGCACTTTGTGGACCTTGTGTGGATTTTCCTCTTTCCGGTGCTGTACCTAACGTAGGAGCCAGGCATGGATCATTCGCACGCCGACACCGACAAACATGTCCGCTTATACCTCACCGTGTTTGCGGCCCTCGCCGTGGGCACCGTGGTTACGGTCGCGGCGAATCAGTTGCACGTGGAGCACGCGCTGGCGATCGGCATTGCTTTGGGGATCGCGACGGTCAAGGCGTCGCTGGTGGCGGCGGTGTTCATGCACCTCAAGTGGGAGCGGTCGGCGTGGATATGGAGCACTCTGGCTCTCTGTGCAGTGTTCTTCGTGGTGCTCTTGTTCATACCTGTTTTGGAGACCAGCGAGCATCCACCGAACGTGGTCGTGGGTACGTGGGATGTACTACCGGAAGCTCACACTGAGCACGCCGGCCATCATGAGTAAATTCGATGTCGCTCAAGGCGTTCCATATTCTTTTCATCGTCATCTCGTCGATTCTGTGCGCTGGATTCGGGGCGTGGGCGGTTAATGAGTATTTACACTTTGGCGATGCGGCAACGCTTGCCTGGGGGCTCGGCTCGTTCATTTTTGTCGCCTTGTTGCTGGTTTACGGCCGGTGGTTCCTGAAAAAACTGAGCGGACTTAACGGATGGTAAGACGAATCCAATTTGCCGCAGTCGTTGCGATCGCTTTGATTAGCGGGTCCGCGCCGCTTAAGGCATGCACGGTTTGTTCAGGCGATCCTGAGTCGGACATGGCCAAGGGTGCGGTGGCGGGGATCATTGTCCTCGGCGGCATTATTGGTTTCGTGCTTGTGTGCGTGGCGACCACCGGCGTAATTTGGTTTCACCGGGGACGTCGCATGTCTCGCCCCATTAGCGACGCCGATCTTCGCGGTCCAGATAGCACTTTCGCAACCCGCCGGGGCGATTGATGATCGCCGGCGTTGCAACTTCCAGTGAGTTGAATCGCGATCCAACACGATTCGTTCGGACCCTTGCGATCATTACGACGTGTGCATTGTTGCCTCTTGTGGTCGTCGGCACCGGCGTCACGACGAAGCACGCGGGGATGGCTTTTCCGGATTGGCCCACGTCCAACGGCAGCATTGTCAACCCGGAAGGCTGGACGCAAAACGAAAAAACACTGTTTGAGCATGGTCACCGACTGCTCGGCTGGGCGGTCGGAATCCTCGCGCTGACGCAAGCGTGGGCTTGTTTCAAGCATGGCGGTGGGCTGCGGTTTTTCGGTTTTGCGACATTGATCGCAATCATCATTCAAGGCGTACTGGGCGGTGTCCGCGTGAAACTCGACTCCAGATTCCTGGCGATGATTCACGGAATCTGGGCCCAGGTATGCTTTGCGCTGGCGTGTGCGGTGATCCTGCGATCTTCGATGGGTTGGACCGACATGCATTCTTTCATCCAAGGCAGGGGAATTCCGTTCTTTCGTAAACTCATCGCTGTTGGCTTGGTGGCCGCGTTCTTGCAACTTGTGTTCGGAGCTGCGTACCGGCACTTCGGAAGCACACACGCGTTGATCTCTCACTTGCTCGGAGCGGCCGTCGTCATCGGCCTGTTGGGCTGGATTTCCATGTGGGTCATCGAGCAATACGCGGGTAGTCCATTGCTGCTTCGACTGGGGCGTTGGCTTGCGGCGTTGATCGGGTTACAGTTGATGCTCGGCGGCTTCGCATTTTTGGTGGTGGTGATGGAGGCGGATTTGGGAACGACGCTACGGTGGCTTGTTCCGGCCGGACACGCCGCGGTCGGCGCGCTTTTGTTTGGGTGCTTGACCAGCCTTTATTTCGGCGCTCTTCGCTTCTTATCAGCGTTGGATTCTTCCGAACAGAAAATTGAAGCGGTGTCGGCAGGTGCTTCGTGAGTGATGTCATTCAAATTGAGCGCGTAGCAATTGCCGGGGACCCCAAAGCGCGTGCGCTCGCCTATCTCGCACTTACAAAACCGCGCATCGGCGTGCTTGTTCTTATGACGATGGCCGTCGGGTTCTACGTCGCGGCTCCGCATCCTGCGAGTCCGGCGACGCTGTGGTTGATCGCACACGCGATCCTCGGCGTGGGACTCGCGGCAGGCGGCGCGAATACGATCAATCAATATCTCGAAATGGATTTTGATCGCCTGATGGTGCGAACGGCCAATCGTCCACTGTCCACCGGAATCCTAAGTCCGGTCGAGGCCCTCGTTTTCGGGGTCGCAATTTCCGTTGCGGGAGTGGTCTATCTGGGATTCACCGTCAACGAGCTTGCAGCGTCGATCACCGCGGCGACGGTCACGTTGTATACGCTTGTGTATACGCCGTTCAAGCGAATGTCGCCCTTGTGCGTTCATGTCGGGGCAGTGGCCGGGGCTTTGCCACCGATGATCGGATGGGCCGCCGCGACGGGCACGCTTTCGTTCGAAGCGTGGACGCTATTTGCAATCATGTATTTCTGGCAGCTTCCGCATTTTGCGGCCATTGCATGGCAATATCGCGAGGATTACGCGCGAGCGGGTTATCCAATGCTCCCGGTGATTGATCCGCAGGGGTTGCGGCTCGGAGCGCACGTCGTGAATCACACGGTGGGATTGATTATCGCGAGCCTCTTTCCCGTGGCTTTGCGAATGTCCAGCGTGCTCTATGCGGTTGTTGCGATCGCACTTGGATTGACATTCCTCGCAAGCGGAATTCGGTTCCTTCGAATTCGGACTGCGAAGGCCGCGCGTACTCACGTGCTGGCGTCAATTATTTATCTTCCGGTGCTGCTCCTCGTACTCGTCTTTGACAAATTGCCGCTGTAAGCGAACATCACCGTATGGTGATGACCGCCGCAGACGATTCAACCGCAGCCCCGAAGCGAAGCCCATCCATGCCATCGAATGCGGTCGAAGTCGATCATTTGTCGCACGTTTACGGCGACCGAACGGCTGTGGATGACGTCAGTATTTCCGTTGGGGCGGGTGAAATCTTCGGCCTGCTGGGACCCAACGGCGGCGGCAAGACAACTCTCTTTCGCATTCTGGCGACGCTTCTGACGCCGACGCGCGGAAGTGCACGTGTCATTGGTTCGGACGTCGTTTCTGGCCGTGCGGTGGTTCGGCGCTCGCTGGGAATCATCTTTCAGTATCCGAGCCTCGATGGAAAGCTGACGGTTCGCGAGAACATGATCCATCAGGGGCAGATTTACGGCTTGAGTGGGGCGACCCTAGCCAAACGCAGCGATGAGTTGCTCGATTTTTTTGAGCTTTCGGATCGCCGCGATGATCGGGCGGAAAAGTTGTCGGGTGGATTGCAACGGCGGGTCGAAATTGCGAAAAGTCTGTTGCATCGACCGCGATGTCTGTTGCTCGATGAGCCGAGCACGGGGCTCGATCCAGCGGCGCGAATTTCACTGATGTCGCTCCTGCACGATTTGCGCGAGCGGGACGGTGTAACATGCCTGTTGACGACGCATTTGATGGATGAGGCCGATCGATGCGATCGCATCGCGTTTCTTGATCTGGGTCGACTTGCGGCGTGCGATTCGCCGGCGGCACTGAAATCGCAGGTCGGTGGCGATTTGGTGAGCATCGCGGCGAAAGAGACTGAACCGTTGGCCCGAAGAATTTCGCAGCAGTTTGGAGTTGAGGCCCAAGCCCGTGATGGCGCGGTGCGGATCGAACTTCGCAACGGACACGAATTTGTGCCCAAAGTCATGGCATCGTTTGCGAATGAAGTAGAAAGCGTGACGGTCAGCAAGCCGACGCTCGAAGATGTGTTTCTTCACGTCACCGGACATGGATTCTCGGAGACGGCGGCGGATGGGAAAGAAAAGTGATGGAAGCAAGCACCGCAATTCCAACGTCAAACGCGGCGCTCCTGTGGTTGCCCACGAGTTCGTTGTGGCGGCGCGAGATTGTGCGTTTTTTGCGGCAGCGCAGCCGGATTGTCGGGGCGCTTGCGACGCCCATTGTGTTCTGGGCGTTGATCGGATCCGGCTTTGGTCGTTCATTTCGAGTGGCGGGCTCTGCCGCCGGCGCGCCGGATATGAATTATCTGGAGTACTCCTATGCCGGCACGCTGGCATTGATCGCCTTGTTCACGGCGGTGTTTTCAATGATTTCCGTGATCGACGATCGCAAGGAAGGTTTCATGCAGGCGGTGATCGCGGCCCCGATTTCGCGGCTGGCGATCGTGCTCGGGAAAGTATTTGGTTGCAGTACGCTTGCCCTCGGGCAGTGTCTGATTTTTCTGATTTTGGCGCCGCTGACGGGCATGCACCTGAGCGCGGGCTCAGTGATCCTGACGACTTTTATGCTTGCAATTGTCTCCGTCGAGTTGAGCGCCCTCGGTTTCCTGATCGCCTGGCCGATGGATTCGACGCAGGGGTTTCACGCAATCATGAATTTGTTCCTGATCCCGATGTGGCTGCTGTCAGGCGCATTTTTCCCGGCGAGTGGAGCGGCGGGCTGGCTGCGCGTGGTGATGTTCGTCAATCCGATGACGTACGCGGTGGCCGGGATTCGCCACGCACTGTACTGGGGAGCGGATCCGGGCAACTCTTCGCTCCTGGGCATTCCTTCGCTTGGAATTTGCGTCGCGGTGACGATTGGATTGACATTGATTCTGAGTGGTTTGAGCGCTGCGGCCGCGAATCGAAATTGACACTGAATCATTCTGCCATGAACCAGGCCAATCCGATCACAGACGATTCGCTCTTGAATGCGGCGCCAGCGAACGCGGGCAGCGCGAGTCGCTGGATGATGATCGCAGCGGGGCTCGCAATTGTCGCGGCCGTCGCCGTCTTTGCGATGAGTGGAGTCGCGCGATCCGCGGTCGCGGATGCGAAATTGCTTCCCGCGGCAGAATCGCCGATGGTCCCGCCGTTTTCCTTGATCGATTCCACAGGAAAAACCGTGACTCACGAGGACCTGTTGGGAAAGGTCTGGGTGGCCGATTTCATTTTTGCAGGATGCGGCGGGCCGTGTCCGACCATCACTCAGAATCTGCAATACGTCGGCATGGCCCTGAAGAACGAAAAGGACGCCAGATTCGTTACGTTCACGTTGGACCCGAAGAACGATACGCCGGATGTGCTCGCGGATTACGGTCGGCGATTTCAGGCCGATCCGGCAAATTGGTTTTTCTTGACTTCGAAATCGGAATCCGCAATGCACGAGCTGGTGGAAAAGGGATTTCTGCAAACGGTCCAGGCTGCGACCGCCAACGCGCCAATCGTACACAGCACGTATTTCGTGGTTGTGGATCGGGTGGGGCGGATGCGGGCGTTCCATGATGGGCTGGATGTGAAGTCGCGGAGGAATGTGGCGGAGGCGGTCAAATCGCTACTGGCAGAGTTGCTTGAGCCATGATTTCCGTCGCGCACCTGCCTGCGCTGAATGCCACGCTCAACGCCGTTTCCCTTGTCCTGCTGCTCGTCGGGCGCCGATTCATCGGTCGCGGCAATGTGCCCGCTCACAAGCGATGCATGGTCAGCGCGTTCGTTGTTTCGATCGTCTTTCTGATTTCGTATTTGGCACATCACTGGCTTGGCGGCGAGACGAAATTCGGCGGAATGGGTTGGGTCCGCCCGGCTTATTTCGTTCTCCTGGCGAGCCATGTGCTGCTGGCGGCGATCGTGCCGATTCTCGCAAGCCGAACGCTGTACCTTGGATTGAAGGGTCGATTTGAGGTTCATCGTTGGTGGGCCCGAATCACGTTTCCGATCTGGGTGTACGTGTCCGCGACGGGGATCATTGTCTATTTCCTTCTGTTTCGCCTGTATACGCCGCTCAAAGGCTGAATCCGGCAGGCAGCCCGGCTGGTTTCTTCGCGTCCGATCGTTGAATTACGGCGAGGCCAATTTTTGTCCGATAGCCATGATACTCGGCGCTATGTGCGTGTGACGCCCAAAGTGGCAGGGAGGCTCGAATGTTTGGCTTCATCGTGGCTGTGTTTGGATTCCTTGGTCTCGTGTACCTCGAAACGCTTTCGGCGGTAGTTCATTCTGCCTGAGATTGTGAAACCCTCTGGAGGATCACCTGTGAACCTGTTCGTACTCTCCATCTCATTCGTGTTCGCGACGATATTTGGACTCGTTGATTTCCTGATTCAGACGAAGCAGTAGACTACAAATCGACCTGCCAAGATTGAACGGGCCCGCCGCATGCGCTCCGGCTTCGGATTGATCCTGCGCTGCGTCGCACTTGCCAATCCGCGTCGTTTCGCCTAATAGTGTGGCGCGCGAAGCATCGCGGATGTGGCGGAATTGGCAGACGCGCTGGTTTCAGGTACCAGTGGGGGCAACTCCATGGAGGTTCGACTCCTCTCATCCGCAATTAGCGAAGTTGTCAGTTGTCAGAACTCAGTTGTCAGTGGTTCAGGCAACCAACGTCGTGCGATCTCCCCAAAGCCATCACATCATCAAATTGACTACGGCGCGAAGTCGTCAGTCTTTTTGAATCCTTCCGGCACAGCAACCTTGAACGGATCCTGAACAAACGTCGGGTTCGGCGTGACCTCGGACAGCGTGAGGATTCGCACGGTTTTTTCGTCGCTTTTTTCCGACGGCTGATTGCGATCCACGCGGCGGGGCAGAAAGTCCTTTTTCGCAAAATACCACTCCGATTGATCGCCGCCTTTGTATTTCACCACGATGTGGTAGCAATCCGCGTCGCCGATTTTGATTGGGTCTTTCAGCTCAATCGTCGGGGCCGAAAGTTCCATTTGGTATCCTTCAGGTCGGACGAATCGCGAGACGATGATGTTGCGGAATCCGTCGCCTCGTTTCCCTTGGACGGCCGGGTCCATGTCGGCGTAGACCATTTTCTTCTGCCAATCGGTCAGATAGTAGATATCACCGTCCGTCCCGACGGAGTACTTCTCCGGCATCGGGGTCTTTTCATCCTTGATCGTGCCCTCGAATTTGAATTTTTCGAATGAGTTGTTCTTCCAGCCCTGCACGATCGCAGTGGCCTCGATGTTTGGAATCTTGGCCGCATCCGGTCCGCTGCCTTCGAGCTTGGCGGTGTATTGAACGACCTTGATGCCCTTCACGGCCTCATTCGCTTTGGTAAGGACTTCGCGACCGTCCTTCATGGCGTCGGACTTGACGTCCTCGGCGAAACAAAAACTCGAAATTCCTATTGAGAAAACCGAAGCAACGGCGAGATTTAGAACTCTGTTCATTTTTTCGCTCTCCGCAAAAACTCGACAAAGCATTTCAGAAAGAATCCTTACGACCGAAATATCGTAATACATCGTAGCAGATTGAACAAAGTGCGAAATGGCTGACTTACCGCTGCCAAGGCAGCTTCTGATGTGTGTGCTTTGCCTCGCCATGCGCAGGAAGCCGGTCGTTCAAGTGCCTAACAATGGCGTCCTGTTCAGGTCCGCAGATCACTGGGATGAGGATGCGATGGCCCGCGCGATCGACTATTGTCAGGTCAAACGGCGACACATGGATGTGCTGGACCTGATCCCATGGCATCGCTTTGGTGTATTGCACAGAACGTACTCTCAGGCCATCGGTGGTAATGGCCGCATATCTTCCGCGTTTGATGCTTTGCCGTATGCGCCAGGCTGACCACAGAAATAACACTAGAACGACCACTGCAAACAGGACGGATAGAGTTTCCTCTGAATTCCATGGCCCGTCAGTCCGCAGACTGCGGATGGTCCGGACGACGACGGGAAGCCCCCCTGAGAATGTCAACAATAGAAGGTAATACGGGCCTTTGCGTATCTTCGGGCGCCAATAGAAATAGAGTGACTCTTCATCATACCCCAACCCGCACTCCGGGCACTTTCCCTTCGCGGAAAGACCGGTCAGGTCATACGCACATTCCGGGCATTTCGCTGGGCGCCCAACTTCAATCATGCGTTGCCTCAGACTAATCGTGCCGCAGCGGAGTCATTGCGCGTTTGGTGTAACAGTTGGATATTGGTTCCGACCTCAATGGAGTACATACCGCAACAGGCGAATCATGAGCCAGAGCAAGCTTGCCAACGCGATCGCGGGAAAAACGTATAGGAAAACGATCATCCCGATTTTGCCAACTTTCGGCTCTCGAAGCTCTCCTGACTCAAAACGCTCGAAGTACACAAAAGGCACATGATTCAGGTCTACATTCGCCCATCCGGCGGTCATTTCAACACTTATTCGCTTTCTAAGTCGACCGAACTTTGCAAATGTTGTTGCAATGAAAACTGGAGTGCCCGCAACCTCACAAGCACGGTCGCCAATGTTCGGATTATCGTTCCGGTCTGCAAGCAGTTGCTCGAGTTGTTCGTATGTGAGCTGTTTGAACTCTTCCGACGCGAGTTCGAGGGCGCAACGTAAGTCCTTCTCCGTGATCATTGAGATACTTCGCCGCCGATTAAGGCAAGAGGCGCAGATGTTCCCAAACCAGGCGCCGGCGATTCGTCATTCATCTTACTTGCGTCTCCTTTAGTGCCCCGTTTGTTTGCGGATGGTCATGTCGAAATCGCGGACTAATCCTGTGTACCAGCGCCAGACCATGAACGCGTAAAGCAACAGAGCGGCGATAGAGCCGGTGAGGGCCGCGGTACGGGCCATGCCCGCGCCTTCGGCGAAATCCTTGGGCGTGCCGAAAAGTGAACCGGGATCGACGAGGAATTTGATGGCCGTGAAGGGAGTGAAAGGGGCCAAAAACGCGCCGAATTCGCCGCTAGACGCCTGAACGATCGCGAATCCGATCATGGATGCCAGTCCGCACAGGAGAACCATTACGCCGACGCTGGACATGACCGCAACCATGTTCGTGCGGCTGATGAGGGAAAATCGCAGGCCGACAACGCAGGCGATCGCAGTGTAAATCAAAATCAACGCGGACAACGTTATTGGGGCTTCCAGCCAAACGGGCGGCGTTTGAGGTGATTTCACGGTCGCGATGATGACAAAAAGAGTGAGCACTCCCAATGGTCCGGCGAGCAGGGGGGCGGCAAAACTGACGATGCCGCGCAATTTGCCCCACAAGATGTATTTGCTGGTGAGCGGCGTGGTGAGCAATAGATCCATTGTTTTGCCTTCTTTCTCTTTGGTCATTGCGGTGGCAGCCGTGTTCGTGGCGATGAGCATCGCGAGGGCGAATTGCACGACGATCAATCCGGCAAACCAGTAGGGGGCTTCGGCAAGAGGCAGCGTGCCGCGCGCATAGCTGAGAAGAATATCAATGGCCGCGCCGAATCCGGCGAGTATGACGGCCCATCGAGTGAATGCGCCGCCGGCGATGCGTGTTTTCGCTTCGCGCCACGCGACCGGATTGGACCAGACGTTTCGTGGAGTGCGAGTTCGTTCCCCCTGGGATTTTCTACGAAAACGTGAGACCAGCGAGGTCCAGAATTTCGATTCGCCGCTCTTCGCGCCTCGGCGTACGAAAAACAATGAAAAGGATATCAAAGCAAGCGAAGTCAGCGTGGTCCACGAGACGAATGCGGCGGACGGATACGCGAGCGCGCTTCGGGCGATCGAGCCGTGGTCGCCGAGTTGTGCGAGCGTCGGTGCGTGGACCCGGTTGATGGCGACTTCCAGCGCGAGAAATGGGTGCAACGGCGCAAGCCAGCTCATTTTCGTGCCAGCTACGTTTGGCGGCGAGCCATCGACCCAGGTTTTGCTCCATTGCCCAAGCAGGTAGAACGTGAGGAGATAGAGCGCAATCAACAAATAAAAGGAAAAAATCGTTCGCCGCGTCCCGACGCCGACCATGGCGATGAAGATAGCCAGTGCGCCGGTCAGGATCGCGGTCGATCCCGATAAGGCGAAACTTTCGATGATTTGGCGCGTGGTGACGCCGCCGTAGACCATTGTCATCAGGAATATCGGGAGGCCCGCGACGAGAAGCATGATGACGAAATACAGCCGACTCATCAGCGAACCGAGTACGATTTGCGCATTGGACAGCGGCGTCGAAAGCAGGATGTTGAAGGTTTGCGCGTCGCGTTCTTGCGTGATCGCGGAGGCCGTGAATACCGGAGCGAGGAAGCACATCAGCATGAGCTGCGCGGTGGAGGCCCAGGCGAATGTTTGTGAGGCGCTTTTCGCGAGGTCCGTGAGTGATGAATGTTGCCCGCCGGAACTTAGAAGCGAAAAAAGGACCACTGCGAGAAGCGAGGACAAATAGATCACGCGAAGCCATAGGTGCCGCACGCGGCGCGATGAGCCGTTCACGACACGCACAAGAATCGGGTTGCCCGGAAGAAGATGCCAGAGGCTCAGCCACAAGCGGCGCGTAAACGTGTTGGCCGGAACGCCTGCCGTGTTCACTGCACGATCCCCTTGGTCATGCGCATGAACGCCGTCTCAAGATTCACCTCTTCCTCCTTCAGTTCCTGGATTTTGAAGTTGCTGTCGAGCAGAGCGCGGGCGATGTGACTGAAGTCGCGAGTCTGAGATTCGAGCTCGACGATAATCTGTCCGTCGAGTTGATCCACGTTCTTAACGCCGCGCGTTCGTTGCAAAAGCAGGGCGGCTAAATCCTGCTGCTCCACGACCCGAACATAGAGCTTCGTTCCGGTTTTCACACGGCGGATGATTTCCGCGATGGGTCCGTGATACACAAGTTGCCCTTGTTCGAGAATGCCCACCGTGGTGCAGAGTTCGGCCAATTCCGGCAGGATGTGCGAGCTGATGATAATGGTTTTGCCCATGCGGCGCAGCTCTTTGAGCAACTCGCGAATTTCGATTCGTGCGCGAGGATCGAGTCCGCTCGCGGGTTCATCGAGCAATAGAATTCGCGGATCGTGCAGGAGCACGCGGGCGATGCTGAGCCGCTGCTGCATGCCTCGTGATAGTGAATCGACCAGAGCGTCGCGCTTGCCGGTCAGGTCGGTGAGTTCGAGAACGTCGCCAACGACTTTGGTTCGTTGCCGGCCGGTGATGTTGTAGGCGCTCGCGAAGAATTCCAGATATTCCTGCACAACCATGTCTTCATACGCGCCAAAGAAATCCGGTACGTAACCCATGAGCGGCCGAATTTTTCGTGATTCATATCCCACAACGTGACCGCAAACGCGGGCCTCACCCCAAGTAGGTTGAAGCAGCGTGGCGAGAATTTTGATCGTTGTGGTCTTTCCGGCGCCGTTCGGGCCGATGTAGCCGAAGCACTCGCCTTCCTCGATGTTCAAATGCAGATTGTTGAGCGCAACGAGTTTTCCGTAACGCTTGGTGAGATTCACTGTCTGCACGACGTGATTCGCATTTGGGTTCGTGCTCATTCTTGCTCACTACGTGGGTGAAGAATCCTCTGAATATCGTCCTCGTCCTTTTCTTTTGGCGGCGTATTGATGGTTGAGGCCTTGTCCAACGGAAACACAGGAATCCGAATGCGATACATGGTCCAGGAATATGCTTCTTCAGCCGGGAGCGCCTGAAACGGTCTTTCGCCGGCACGAGCGAACAATCGAATTGGTCCCGGTCCTCGAGCGAATCCGATGAGCATGGCCCCACCGGGCAGCGGCTCGCCATTTTCATTCTGCCAACCCGCCTGAAGTTCATCGCTGATGTCAAGCTGCCGCATCCGATCGCGAGACCAAGTCTCGCGGCCGGTAAGACCTTGGAGTTCCTGCATTTGCGAGTTGAATTCGTTGATCGTGGAGAGCAACATTAGCGCGCTGCGCTCGCGTCCCGTTGTGACCACCGTTGAATTGTCCTGACCGAATCGAGAGATGATGCTGCGGAAAATCTTGCTCCAGTCCTTCTGTGCGTCCGAAAGCCGATAGCGTTTTTTCGTCGCCGGTGGATTCGCTGAGGGCGGATTGATTCTGTCGAATAGAGAAACACGCGTCTCTCCTTTCGGTATGTCTCCGAGTTTTTCGACATAGATCGCGCCGTCGCGAGAAACCGTCGTTCCGTTGGTGTTCAACGCGGCGCGTAAGAGCACGCAATCGTACAGTTCAACGCCAAGTTGATTCACGACGTAACTATCCTGGGCCACCTCGCCGCGTTCCACGGTGATCTTGCCGGTTAATTTCCCACCGAGCGGTCCGTCCCATCGGCCCTCGAATTCCTTCAGCGTTCCGCGCAGGCGCACATTTCGCAGCCCTGCGGTGCTCGGCACCAGCGAATAGTGCGTGGGATCAGCAAAACTCCCTGCCTCGGTATATTGGCTGTCTGCCGAGATCGGGCGGAGAAAACAATCCGTTAGGATTGGTTCGCGTGCAGAGACCCAATCATCCGGAAGCCAAAAATCAAGCCGTTTGTCGAGCCCTGACTTCACGCCAAAGAACGCAGTCCCGCGTCCATGAATTGCTCCGGCATCGGCATCAACAATCGCGATTTGATGAAGGCGATCGCCAATGCCGCGAATGGATCCGACGACGCTGATGCTCGCGAGACTGGCCGCAAATGCCACGATGGCAAAGGCCGTCCAGCTATGCTGCCGCCAACCCTTGATCCCAAGAAAACTCCAAGTTCCCAAAGTCGCCAGAGCAACGTATGCGAGCGAGAAAATCGCGGCAATTAGAAGATAAGCGCTTCCGGAAACTGAAAATGAAATGGCGCTGACCACATCTCCGAATAGCGATAGAGGATTGGGATTTGTCTCTTTTTCCGTGCCATCTGGAACAAGCAAATGGAAAACTTCGCGATAGAATTTGGCGACGCCTCCGGGCGCACTGAATAGGTCGCGAAGCGTGATCCCCGAATAAATCACATGGCCGCCACCCTCGCGACGTTGTGTAATCAAATCCGAGTGAATTGCAGGTTCATTCCAAATGACAAGCGCGTCCGAACGTCGCTTGCACTTCACGGCGGTGGCGAGCATCGGAAAATCCGTGTCGAGCCATTTGATTTCGCTTACTCCAGCACGAAGTTCGGCGCTCGGCGCCGATACCAGCTTCTCACGCATGTCACGAAGGTTTTTGACCGTGGTCACATCGCCGATTTCCGCGGGGAGAATGGCATCAATGCTCTTCGTTAATTTCAAGGTGCCTGCGGTGCGCGATGCGGCGATGAGCAGCTTTCCACCTTTTCGAACCCAGGTGAGCAAGGCCTCCAGCTGCGATGCGCTGAGGTCTTGCGGCGAGGCCTCATCCCAAACAATGCAGTCAATGCTCTCCAGCCCGATCCATAATGGAGGTAAATCCGACGGACTTAGGTGAGCGACTCGGATCGATCGTGTGGTTTTATCCGCCAACTTGTTGTCAGACAGTTCATCAACGCGTCCCGACGTGCCGCCTGATACCGACAAGACCACCAGATCATCGTTTTGGGCAAACTGAATATCCGCGGCCGGTTCCGCGCGCATGCCTCGCACGCCCTGTGAGACAACATGCACGGCCTCATTCTCCGTGTTGAGCACCTCGACCGACACCTTGTCCCGCAATCTCCCTGTCGTCAGTGGAATGTAAAGAAATACCCTCTGCGTGCCGCCGGATTCTTTGAGGAGATGCAATTCAACGGAATCCGAATACTCGTCGCCGTCAATATCAAGCTGGGTCGCTCGAACGGATCCCTCGAAACTTGCCTGTCCTACCAGAGCGACGTCAACGATGATCGGCGTCCATTCGCCGTTGCGCACGATGTCGCCGTGCTGAGACGGGAACCCGACGTGTGTAACATTGACCTCGAGATCTCCACGAGAGACTAACGGGCTGCAAAGGAAGATAAAAAGGAAACTGATCGCGGCAGCGATTGAGCCAATTTGAGTGCAATCTATTTTCCGCATCCGGCCTATACGATTCGGGTCATGCATATACGGGTCTGCCCAGTTCACTGCAGCCGGTGGAACCGAAATCAAAATACGCGATGATTGATTGTAGCTTAGCTAATTGTAGTTTCGTCAAGGGGTGAAGCAAAACAAAAGGCTAGGCTCTGCCATTTGTTTCCAGTACTGGGGCCAAGCGAGCACTTAGCCGCTCGTAAAACTGGACCGCGACCGCTTGTTCGGCCTTGATCACGTCGTCGGCACCCAACTGGGCCGCCAGCATTCCTTGTGAAGCGTAGTTCGTTCGGGCGATGATGTAGATTTCCGGGCGGAGCCGGCGAGCCAGAGTGATGGCATTGAGTACTGCCTCCTCGTCCGGAATTGTAAGGGCCAGCGTCGAAGCGTTATGCAGACCGGCTTCGGTGAGCGTTTCAGCTGTGATCGCGTCCCCGACGACGGCCTTTCGACCCAATGCTAGTTGCGTCTGAACCGTGGACGCGTTCTTCTCAACGATGACAAATGGGATCCCTGCGGCGCACAACAAATCGGCGACGCAGCGACCCGCCAGCCCGAATCCGACGATGATAACGTGCCCATTGGGGCGCCCATTGTGTTTCGGAGCGGGCAATGGCATGATTCGAACGCGCATTCCATCAGGCCAGTTGGACTCGCCATCCAACTCAATTCGACCGGATTGAATCGTGCCGTATTGCGGTTGTCCGACTAGTGCGTCCAAATCCCCTCCTCCGGGAATCCCATTCTTTTCTCAACGCGCCATTAGTAGGGTCAGCATTGTCATCGCCGTCGAGATGGGATGCAAGCTAGAAAAATGCCGGGAGAATCGACATCGTTGCTCGGAAACTTTACGAATTCGGCGGCGCGCCTACAATCTGCAGGATTGAGCGAAATTAGGAGATTGGACTTGAACGATAGAACCAAGGTCATTTCCGCAGTTATCGTTGTTGCCGTCGTTCTAGGCGGGGGCTGGATTTTTGTTCCAATCCTTCGCGACGCTCCGGACAAGGTTGAGGCGGAAGCGTCGTTGCACCTCGAACGGGCCAGACGCCTTCTGGAGGAATACCGCCCATCCGAACAACATAAGTCGCTGCTGATCAATCAGCTTCGCGCCGCGAACGTCGATGTCGATGCCAAGGATTCGGCGGGATTGGCGGAGGCCCAGGGCGAACATTACCAGGCGACGCATGAAGTGCTCTGGAAGAGTTTTGAGCCCAAGGATTGGGAGCAGTCGCCTCCGCGACCCGTACGCCCGTCGTATGGCAACCTTGCCGGCCAGATGCGAGAGGGCGTCGCCGAACGCAATAAATCCATGGCCGCAAATCATGGGTTGCTGAAGGATGCGTTGAGCGAGATTGAAGATGCATTGTCCGTAACCGTCGGCGATGCATCCGGGCGCAATCATGCCGAAGCGAACCGGCTCAAAGGGGCGATTCAATTTCAACAAGGGCGGGCTGAGCAGCTCAAGGCAGCATTGAAGCGGGAGGAGGCCGAACTTTATCAATACCAATTGGCGAATCTCGCGGCGCAAACCGTTCAATTCGTGAAATCGAAAGATGTCGTTTCCGCAAGTGGAATTAATGAACGGATTGCGGCGGTGAAAAAGGTGTTGTACGAAGCGGACAATGCGACATCCGAGGACCAGAAAAGACTCGCCGAACTCGATGCCAGGATAAGCAACATGGAATCGCGGCTGGCTGGTGCCAAGAAGCGGATGGCCGCCGCTCGCGACGCTTCTGACAAGATTGTCGCCGCAGGCGTCGATTTCGCGAACGCCAATGGTGCCGCGGAATTCGAGAAAAGACTATCTGAGCAGAATGAGATCATTCGCACGGCCGATCGAGAAGCGCACCGTTTTCAAACGGGCGGGTTGCCCAAAGCGGAAATTGATGCCAGCGGCGACTTTCTGAAGGGGCGTTATTTTGAAGGCGGATCGCCCACAAATCTGACTCCGGAATTCGGGTTGGACCATTATCGAACCGAGCGGGCCGCACTCGCCGCCGTTGTCGAGCGCGGTAAGCAAAGCATCACGGATTTCAAGAGCGACATCGATCGGCTGCAAGGGATGCGTGACGCGTTTCAGGCGACTGGTGCGAGCGCGGAAAAGCAGCTCGCGGAATGCGCAAAGAACGCGAACGAAGCCTATTCGCAGCTTAGTCGCATTGAATCCGAGGCCGAAGTCGCGGAAGAAGCCGCGTTGAAGCTCTTCGAATCAGCCGCCGCGTCGTATCAACAGGCGGTGACCAGTGCGGATGAGTGGGTCAGCGAGGCTCGGGATCATGCCAATGCGCTGTCCCCGGAATCCAAGGAGCGCTCGGCGTGGGGCAGGCGAGAATCCGGCGGTTGGATGTCCTCATACATTTCCGCAGGCATTGCGGACTGCAAGCTCGCCAAGGCTTGGATTCAGCTCGATCGCTATCTCTCGCATTCGCAAACGGCGATGGTTTTTTCGTCGATCGCAGAGCCGCTGGCGATGAAAGAAGTCAACCCCGCCGCCGAGGAAGAAAAGGCGACGCAAGCGAAGACCTCCGGGCTTGAGGAGATTTCCAAGGCTGTTGCATTGCTTGAAAAGTCGCATAAGACTACTGAAAAAAACTGGACCTTCGTCGCTCAGGCCGCAGTGGCGAATGATCTTGTGGCCCTATTCGGCGAGAAAAACTACGTGACCGAGGCGGTTGAATCCTATCGATCCGCCCTGAAAGGCCGCGAGGCCGACGCCTCGAATGCACCGCTTGCTGCACGGCTCAAGCATCTCGAAGCGACGAGCAAATAGAACTGGCGCTCGGGCAATGCGGGCGGGGTGAATTCTGTTGGCAGTCAAATCAAAGCTGGTGGGTTTCCGGCCCTTCATTGGCAGGGCGTGGAGTCAGTTGGATCAATTCCAGGCGGGCTTCGCGTAGAAGCTGCCCATCCGCGTAAAGCTGCACGCGGTATTCACCGGGTGTGGGAAACGTCAATCCGTGAAATTGCAGGAACAGGTTCGCGACCGCTCGCGGATCATTGAATTGCACCGTCCCCTTGCCTTCAACGATCGGCGCCCGCTCTTCATTCGAATCGGTGATACGGATCGTGATCTCGTTCTTACCATGTCCATCGGTCAGACAAACATATACGCAAAGCTGCGGATGTGTGGCCGGAAAGCTGAAGGCGTGAACTTTGCTGAACATCCCGATGATGGATTGCTTGCCGGTGAGTCGGTCGGTGATGATCTGATCGCAGACTACCATCGCGAGAACATCGGGCGCCGGTTTGTGCATGGCCATACTGAGTGAGTCTCCTTTTCTGAATCCTGTTTCATCGGATATTACAGGACGCGAGTTGAATGGGATAGGGGGCGAGAATGTTGAAGAGCGACTGGCGAAGATCGAATGAAGGCGAAAATGAGAGATCACGAACGCAAACAAGGATTGAAGGGGATTTTGGGGAGCGAGGAATGGTGGAGATATCATTCAGGATTCGCCCTGCCGATGAATGACCGACAATTGTCGCAAGATCCATCGAAGAACAGATGAATCCATAGGGCACCCAAGCTTTCGGAGGCCGAGTGCGTTCAGCTCAACATGAGCGCAGGATAGCAAATGTGGTTGTTCCTGCGTTTTTGTGGATCGCGATATTCCCGGCAGATTCCGGGAATATCAGCATGAATTCGTGCTGCGAGCAACCGATTTCAACCGGCTTGTTTCTTGGCGACGAAATATGTGATCGCGCCGGCGAGGCCGCATATGACCAGCGAAGCAAGCGAAAAAATCATCAGGTTCGCGTAAATAGTCTTCAACAGCCCCGGCACTGACTTTTGCAGGAGTGCGGCGCCACCGAGTCCACCGACCAACATGACGGCAATGGCCGCGACCATGACTGCGGAAAGCGCCGTCGCCACCGGATCGGGTCCATATTCCAAGATGACCTTCGTGACGGCGCCGCGAGCGGGCTTGGCCGCTGGCGTCACTGCCGTTGCCGCGAGAACTGGTTCCGCATGAGCCTCTTGCGGCGCGTCGGCGGGAATGGCTTCATCGAGACCGGCGCGCGTCGCGTCACCCATTTCGACGGTGCCGCCGGACTCTTCCTCGCCTGTGTAAATTTCATCGAGTAGTTCAGCGCCAAGCGACGTGTCGTCGCTTTCACGAGTCAGGTCAAGAATGCCCGATCCACTACCCGTGCCTTCCAGCCCAAGTCCGGCCACGTCGCTCACCGCCGTCTGTGCCAGCGGATCAACGTGTTCATCGAGCTCGTCATCGTCGAAGACGTTCAGTCCAACCGAAGGAACGGAACTGCCTTCCTTCTTTTTCTTTTGCAGACGAACCCCGGTTGCAGTTTCTTCAGCGTCGGCGGTTTCGAGTTTGATGACGTCACTGCGGGAGGGCGCAAGCTCAATTCCCGAATCGTCAATGGGTTCGAGTACGATTTCGCCACTGGCGGATCGGGACGATGCGGCCGCCGCGGCGACTTGAGGCGCCGGGGCCTTGGCCGGTCCCTTGGCGGGCATCTTTCCCACCAGACCGTCGACGTCGCCAACTTTGTAATTGACCGTACCGGCATCGCGGAATTCGCGGAGTTTGCCTTCGCGAACGAGATCCTTCAGGTCAATTTCGGAGCGTCCTAACTTTTCCGCCGCTTCTTTCGCGGTGTAGAACATCTTTGCCATAATTCGTACCCGTCAACTCTGACCCGTTTCCCGCTCTCCCACTTCTAATGCGGAGAGTCTTTCTGACTGTCGGTTGGCTTGGCCGAATCGTCGGCCTTTAAGCGGTAATTTCGTTGCTCTTCCACCATCTTCTCGACGGCTTCCGGCGGCAACTCACAAGCATTGTAATTTTCGAGATACCGATCATACCGCCACGTCCGTGCCGCCGCCAGTCGCATGCAACCCTTTTGAGACAGATACTCGTAGGCCCAAAGCGTCATGGCATCGGTATCGACGACGTAGACGCCGTAGGTTCCCTTGGAAAGCTGACCGGAAAAAGCGAAGACTCCGCGAGCGCTCGCGCCGGATGAGGAAGGTTGGGCCAACACGCGAGTTTCCAAGCCGGCACCATCGTGATGAAATCCCATCTGTACCGCAATGGCCACAAGTGCCGCGGCAATGACCCAGAACACCGGGTGAGGCGTTGAATACCTGGTGCGTTGAGGGGTCGAGGCCGGCAGATCCTGCGGGATGTCTTGTAGACTCATGGCGTTCAAACCGGGTTGCGAATGTAGGTTCAGTTTGGGCGCGTTCCCACATCGGAAGATTGTGCACTCGTCGCAGCGAGTCACGCTTCCAATCGGAGAATTATAGGGTTGTTGATGGTGGAAACAAGCGAGTTTTCAGTCTTACCGCCGCGGCTCGAAAATGCACGCAAAGCTCACTTTCGGTTTTCAACTGGGAAGGGCGTCGAGAGCGGCCTGCATTTCTTCCGCGGCGTGTAAGTCACCATGTCGCTTCGCGGCCTCGATTCCCACCCGAAAGGCGTTGCGAGAATCATCCAACCGCCCTGCGGAAGCAAGTGTACTCGCCTTTTGGAAGTATGCGGTCGTGTATTTCGGGTCGATCTGGGCCGTGCGATCGAATCGTACCAAGGCCTCGTCAATCTTACCCTCTTTGGCCAATTCGACTCCCAGAGCGAAGTTGAGAAATACATCGTTCGGAGAATCGGCCAGCATTTTCTCGATTTTTTCACGCCGCGACATCGCCACTCCTTCGAGTTGGCGGGATTATACGGCGTTTGGACATGGACGCGAAAAGCGCATAGCTCAATCGCGTTTGCGGTTGAGCGGCGGCCCTTGCGAGTGCTGTTGCATCAATTGGAACTTCCGCTCGAGACGAATGATGCCGGTTGCGCCGCGCCTGTTCGATCCTCGGCTTCCCACACGCGGATATCGCAAACTTCAATTTCTCCCTTGAGCGTACCCGCGCTGGGGCCGCGAAGCATTCCACGTCGAAGGACAACGTGTCGCGTTTCATGTGGAAATAGCGGTCCACGCCAGTCATCGTTGATCGCGATCGGTGTGGCCACTACTTCGGTCCAGTCTCGGACCGGCACTCCGCGATCGTTCATGGCGGCCACACGAATGCCGAGCATCGAGACGACGCGATCGCCCTTGTTCGTAATATCCAGCACGGGCCGCACTCCGTCGCCACGACCATCCTCGACGAATTGCACCTTTGTTTCGAGACTGGTCGCGTACGCCGGATCGCGCCGATCGTGCAGTGCGTCTGCGAGTGCCGACGGAAGCGAGTCCATGATCTCCGGCAAGCCGTCGATCACCTGCTTCGCGAGATGAGTGACGTTGCTGATGTTCCGGTCGGCCATCTTCATTCCATCCAGCACGATGATGGTGACGGCGGCGATCGCAATCGACGCACAGCCAAACAAGCCGGCGAAAAACGCGGTCAACGGCGACATTCGAGTGGGATTATTCATGATCGTTCTCCTTCTATGGGCCAATCAAAATAAGCCAGTCCAACTCATATTCGTTTGCAATGGGGAAATATTTGCGGGCAGTCCAAAGCGCCTTAAGTAACGGGCAACCGCTTTTGGCGCTGCTTTACACCCGCGTCGTGACCCATCTCCCTCGGTAATATCGCGTCGCTCCGGCGATTGCTCGCCAGGTCATGTCCGCGAACATGCCCATCCAAGCACCGAGCAGGCCGCCATGTAGAACGATGCCGCCGATGTAGCCAAGCGGCACACGGAGCAGCAATGCTCCGACCATCGTGATGAGCAGGGGGTATCGCGTATCGCCGGCCCCACGAAGTCCGCCGATAAAGACAATCGAGCACACCAATAGCGGCTGAAAACATGCAAGAATCCTAAACGGTCCGACGCCGGTCGCTCGAACGTCTAAATCGGTGCTCATGCAACGAAAAATAACATCCGCCCCGATGAAAAACGATAATCCGATGAACACCGCCAACACACCACCTTGCAGCACGCCTGCGGTCCCAACACGCCGCGCCCGTTTGATGTCTCCAGCGCCCAACGCTTGACCGATCATCGTCGCCGTGGCCGACGCCCATGCCACTGCAGGAAGATATGTGAACGCTTCGACGCGAACCGCGATGAAGTGGGCCGCAAAATAGACTTCGCCGAGCGGTGGGGGAGCGATACGGGCAATGATGGAGATGAATGTGAACTGCCCGATCCACAGCAGAAGCCCGTCGGCGGCCGCGGGAATTCCGATTCGCAGGATGCCCCAGGCCCGCTCGGCATTGATGAATAGTTGGTGCAGCCGAAGCTTCAACCCCGCCCGCCCGTCGCGATAAATCAGGATCAAAGCGATGATCCCGACGGTGTACGCAATCACCGTTCCGCAGACGATACCGTTCACACCGAGAGGGCGGATCGGGCCAAGGCCATACGTAAGAATCCAGGACATCGACGTGTTCACGATGTTAATGAGCACGAATAACATCATCGGCGTGCGCATATTGCCAGCCCCACGCAAGGCCGCGCATCCAACTAGAACCACGCTCAAGAACATGTGACCGACCGCATCAATCCTCAGAAACGTAACGGCGATGTCGTACGTCTCTCCGGTCATGTTCGAGGTGTGCGCGAACCAAGGGGCCAACGAATACATCAACACAAAAAGAACGGCCCCGAGCATTCCGGCTAACGTAAGCGATTGATTGGCGAAGTGATTGGCTTCATCTTTGTTTCCTTCTCCAAATCGCCGAGCGACGATTGCCGTCGTTCCCGTGCCGACCAGCATGCAGAGCATTGACACCAGCCAGCCGACATAAGTGCCAAGCCCGACGGCAGCCGTCGCCGACCGGCTTATCCGGCCCGCTAGAAAGCTGTCCGAGAGAACGACTAGCGTATTTAGAAACTGCTCAGCGAGAACCGGCAGAGCAAGGCGAAGCAAAGTGGCGCCGACCGGGCCGGTGAGAATGTGATGATGATCTGTCGCGGAGGCGAGTGTCTTCGGTGGCTCCTCCAAGGTGACATCCAAACTAGACATTGAAGCTCCGCATTTCCTTGTCGTCGCCTAAATATCTTGCGATCGTGAATGATGGGTTATTCAAACCCAAGGCCGAACCGAATTCCGCGAAGGGATCGCACGGCAATCAGCGACGGTTGTCAAGCACACTTGCGTGGATATACTCGAATAAGACGAGGACTGCGTCGAAACGCGGCCTCGAATAAGTCGCGAATCGCAATATGAAACCATCCACCACAACCGGCTTTCCTGAACAAAACGTACGCACCAGCTCACTTTTCATGTTCATTCTGCGCGTCGTTTTTGTTCTCACGCTTGCAGCCGTGGGCATGAGCCTGGCGGCTGATCCGCGGCTCGCGGGCGGAGCGATGGCCGGACAGAATGATGTGATTCTGATTGCATTCATTGGCGGTGCCATGGTCGTCACCGCGTTCGACATTCTCGTTCCACGCAAATCGTTGACCGCGATTTCGGGGCTTTTCTTTGGTCTGGTAGTCGGCATGGTGGTGGCCTACGGGCTGTCGCTGATCGTTGACCTGGTCGGCAATATGGGCGGCGATTTGAGCGCGACACAATCCTCATTCATTCGTGCGATAAAACTAGGCATTGGCGTGACTTGCTGCTATCTCGCAGTGAGTTTCGTGTTGCAGACCAAGGACGATGTCCGCTTTGTGATTCCGTATGTCGAGTTTTCCAAGGATGCCAAGGGCGCGCGACCTCTCGTGCTGGACACTTCAGTGATCGTCGATGGCCGCATCGCCGACATCGCCAATACGCGAATCATCGAAACGGAAATGATCGTTCCGCGGTTTGTCCTCCTCGAATTGCAAACCATCGCCGACAGTGGCGACAAGCTCAAACGCGTTCGCGGTCGGAGAGGCCTCGACGTGCTCAACAAGCTGCAGACCAATGAAAACATCGAAATTCGCATGCTCGACACGGTTCCCTTGCAAAGCGCGGCCGGAGCGGGCGTTGACGAAATGCTCGTGGACCTCGCGCTCCAGCTCAACGGTCGCGTCGTGACCAATGACTATAACCTCAACAAAATCGCTCAACTTCGCGGCGTTTCGGTCATCAACATCAACGATCTCGCGAATGCATTGAAGCCTGTCGTGCTACCCGGCGAAATGCTGACCGTGAAAATGGTGAAGCCGGGTGAAGAGATGGGGCAGGGCATTGGATATTTGGAAGACGGCACGATGGTCGTGGCCGAAGGGGGACGGGAGCGTCTTGGCGACATGGTTGATATTACCGTCACGAGCGTGTTGCAAACGTCCGCCGGGCGAATGATTTTTGGCCGAGCCGATGGCGCTGTTCCTGCTGACCGCCGCCGCCCTCGGCCACAAGGCTCGCCATAGATGGATGCCCCAGCTCTTGGGCTGGGGGACTGATTGTTCCACTCAGCGGGTGGCACGGCCAAGCGAAGCGCCGCAATGCTGATGACGTTAGGATGACAACGTCTGTGGTGATTTGAACATGCCCAAATACTCCGTCATCATCGCTGCTGCGGGAAAGAGCGAGCGCTTCGGCGGCGCGGAGAAGAAGACCTTCGCGAAAATCGACAATCGCCCGGTGTTTCTGCGATCGCTCGAGCTTTTCGTGACTCGCCCTGACGTTTGTCAGACCATACTCGCTGTTGCGCCGGAAGATGTCACCACGATCAAGAATTCGCACGGCCCGACGCTCGGCTTCATGCGCGTGCAGCTCGTCGAAGGTGGAGCGCGACGCTGCGATACCGTGATGGCGGCATTGAAAGCCGTCAGCGACGACGCCGAATTTGTGGCTGTTCACGACGCCGCTCGACCATGCGTTGCATACGACAAGATCGACGCCGTTTTTGCCGAAGTAGTCAAGAGTGGGGCGGCCATTCTCGCGTGCCCGATCGTTGGCACTCTCAAACGCGTCTCGCAGGCCGGAGTGATCGACGCGACAGTCTCGCGCGAATCGCTCTATGAGGCCCAAACGCCGCAGGTGTTTCGCAAACAAATTCTTCTGGATGCCTATACAAAACTGCCCGATTCGCAGAAGGACGCCGTAACCGACGATGCCCAAGCAGCCGAACTCGCCGGCATTTCCGTGTCGATCGTCCATTGCGATGCGAGCAATCTGAAAATCACCTCCGCGGGCGATCTCACTCTCGCCGCGGCCATCCTTAAATCCCGACCCATCAAACCCGCTCCGCGCATGGGCGCCTTCGAAGAAGCGCAGTGGTAAACAGGGGCCGCCTCGGTTACGGGGCGGGTTTTGAATTCATGCAATCGTAGAAAAGAAACTGGTGCGAGAAGGATATCTCGCACCAGCTTTTCGTCTTTTCAATTCTACTTTTCCGCTTCCTTACGGTCGCGGCTTGGAATGCTCCCGTCGCCTACGGCCCCGGCGCTGGATTTCGCAATGAAATAAGATCTTTGCACTCCACTGATTTCGACTTTTCGAGGTAGGTCTTATTTCTCTCGCGTGTAGCTCACTTCGACGTTCATGAATTCCTTGCCATCCTTGGACTTGTCATACATTTCGAATTTCAGCTTGTCGTCGCCTTCGATCTTCATGATGGACTTGGCTGCCTTGGGCCCGCCTTCGATCGGGCAATTGTATTCGCCGTTGTAGGTGAATGTCTTGCCGCTGCCATCCACGGTGCCGGTGCTGATCATGGAGCCGGTGCCCATGTTGTCGGCCCAGACGTTGTGGTACTTCTTATCCGCGGTGTCGTAGCCGGTCATGGCGTAACCTTCGAATGGTCCGCCCATCATGGCGTCACCAGGACCCGGGTTGCCCTTGATTTCCTGAACGAGGTAACGACCGCCGAGGATCCACTTGAACTCGGCCTTGCCAGTTGACTCCTCCCACGGCATTTCGGGCGTCATCCGGAATTTCGTTGTGTAGATCCACTTGCCGGCGAGCGGCTTGAGCTTAGCGTGGTATTCGCCGGGCTTGGCCATTTCCATCATCTTGGCCATGTCTTCGGGCTTCATGCCCATGTCGTGTCCGGCGGGCTTATCACCGGCGGCTTTCTTATCCGCGGCGGGTGCGGCCGGCTTCGCGTCGGTCGGGTGTGCCGCGGGCTTGTCACCTGCGGGCTTCTTCTCATCCTTGGCCTGTGCGAATGCAGCGCTCGTCCACGCAAACGCAGCAGCCATCAATACGACGCTTAACATCTTCCGAGTGGTGTTCATCAGTCGTTCTCCTAAAATTCGAACTCAAAAAATCGACACGCCGATCGCACGCGTGATCGGAGATTCTTTCCGGCGGTAACACACCTCCGGTCCGTTGGGCGGGGATCATACCATAGGCCCGCATTTTGGGAAGTGTTCGGGTGTAAGAATCCGTCACGACTTGGGTTCGGGGCCGGTGCAGCGATTCCGTTTTGCCCAATTTTCGGCACGTTTTCGCTGAATCACGCCAAGGAAGGCCCATTGGCAAGCGGATTTCGACCCTGACCGGCCCATTCGGATGGGCTATTGCGGCTTTGCCAATGGTCGTTCTTTCGCCAAAGACCATTGTGAAATAACATGTACGGAACGGCAGTGACGAACAGGCTAATAGCAAGCGTCTCGTAGAAAATCGAAGTTCGATTCATGACTTTTTGTGGAGGTGCAATTTGGTCCTTTCTTTGTCAGTGATGGCGGCGCTAAGTTTGTTCCTGGGTGCAGATGGCGACAATGCAAAAGCGGATGCGGCCCGAATGGAGGGCGTGTACCGGTTCGACTCCGTTGAGGTCGATGGCACCAAAAAGCCGGCGCCGCCGTTCGAGACGAATAAAGTCATCGTCATGAAAGACGGCCGCTTTGTTATCGTGCAAGGAGCTACCATCACGCACGGCGAAATGAAAATCGATGCCAGCAAGACGCCCAAGCAATACGATTCAGTCCTTACCAGCGGCGTGGCCAAGGGACTCAAGTTCCCGTGCATCTACGAGCTCACCGATGACACGTACAAGCTCTGCGGACCATACGCCGGCGGCAATCGGCCGACGGAATTCGTGACCAAACCCGGAAGCGGCCTTGTGATGCAAGTGCTCAAACGAGAAAAGCAAACTGTGCCCGATGCGTTAAACGAAGCAGCCCGGAAGGAACTTTCCGGCACATGGATAGCAACGTCATGCGTGCACGACGGCAAGGCCGAATCGGCTGAGTCGACAAAGAAGATGATGTTCAGCTTCGACGCGGAGGGAAAAATCACAGGGCATGGAGCGGATGGAGTCAATATGGCCGCCAATACGAAAATTGACTCGGCCGCCAATCCCATGACGATCGATGTTGCGTACACGGATGGAAACATGAAGGGTCAAACGGTCCTGGGAATTGCCGCAATCGACGGCGATTCCCTCACGATCTGCCATGCCGCGGCAGACAAACCTCGTCCGACGGGGCTCAGTTCCGAACCCGGCAGCGGACAGGCGCTTTTGACTTACCATCGAGAAACCGCAGAGAAGAAATAAGCACCGATTCCTGGCACCTGGCGCGAAATTCGACATGAATTTCCCTTGACGCAATTCACGCCGGATAGTCAAATGGGGCGGTTTTCCGGTAGGTGCGGTTTCATTCCGGTTCGCCTAGGGAGAGGCTTGAAAATGAGAATTCATAGCGGTTGGATGAATTGGCGGCGGGGCGTTTGTGTTTCGATAGGCTCAACACTCGCGGTCGCCATTTGCGCAAATTCGCTGGGCTGCAATGTTGATCCGGCCTATGAAAGACAGCGTGCGCCGAAAGGACCGGTAGTCTCGATGGCCGATCGAAAGCCAGCGAGTGCATCGGCGGACTTTCATGCCACGCCGGCAGATGCTCAAGAAGTCGACCTGGTCGAAAACGTCGTCGGACATCGCGACCAGTATTTGTTGAATCTGGAGCAACTGCGCGATTACTATCGCGAGCATGGCTACGCTACCAAAGAAAAATGGGCTGATTTTGAGCTTCAAGGTCTGCGAAAAGTCAAAGGCTTCCGCTATTTGCTCGACGCCGAGATTCCAAATGAAAATCTAAGGCCTGTAAGTCAAATCCCCGATGCCGACCAGCTTTACGAAAAAGGACTCGCGTTGATGAAAAAGGGCGCGTCAGGCGCCCCGTGTTTCTATCGGCAGACGCCTATGATTGAAGCCATCAAGACGTTCGAGGAGCTGATCGATCGATACCCAACCAGCGATAAGGTTGACGATGCGGCGTTTTATCTTGGCGAGATACACAAGGACTATTTCAAGGATCAGGAGCAGATTGCGGTGAGGTGGTATGAGCGGGCGATGGAATGGAACCCGAACACGCCGCATCCGGTGCGTTACGAGGCGGCTGTGGTGTACGACTATCGGCTTCACGATCGTGATCGGGCCCTTGAGCTATATCATGCCGTAATCAGCGATGAGCCCGGAAACTGGGGCAACACGCACCGTGCGGAACGGCGGATTCGTACGCTTTCGAAAGAGCCGGCGTCGGCCCAGGCGGATGCGGTGGGGGTCAACCACTAGATTGGGCATCTGATTTCGTGATAGTTGGTTTCCAACCTGCGCGGCCGCGTTTTATGCGATTCCCAAAGACTAAAGGAGCTTCGCCGCCTCTCCCGGCAGTCGGCTCTAACAATTAGCGGAATCCGTATTATTCACCAGTTAACCGCGGACATTGCAGCATTTTTCCATCGCGGAGTTTCCGAAGATACAATCCACGCACAATCGTGAGCGGCCAATTAACCCATGTCGCGAATTTTTTCATCACTCATAGCCGCAAATCTCATATTGTTTCTCATGGCGGGGGGGATGGGTGTTTCCAACTTCCTCACTCATGCCGCTTCACCGGACCGCCATGTTCTCTTGGCCGTTCTCACGCTTCTCTTGAGCTGCTTGATCCAGGTCGCCGGGTTTACATACCTGACGATTACCGGAAAAGTCATTGTGCAGGCTGTCCACGTAAGCAGGCTCGACGAGGCCGCCATCGCCTCGGCAAAGAAGCTGAAGCGGCAGTTCACCTACCAATTGGCTCTTGCGTTTACAGGGATCATCGTCGCGACGGCTTCTGGCGCTTCCGCGTGGCGTACGGGCAGTCCGTCGGTGTTTCATGCAATCCTGGCGGCATTCACGATCGGGGCTCACGGCGTCGTCTGGCGCAACGAGATTCGAGTCATCCAAGCCAATGAGCTTTTGGTGACAAGAACCCTTTCGGCCTACATACCTTTGACTTGACCGGAAGAATTCTATTGCTACATTATAATGTAATAGTGTTATTTATGCCGACATTGTGACGGCCGCACCAAACACAAAGGAGGCCCGTTTGATGGGAGCGCGATGCGGATCATTCGCAAGTCAACAGGCGTGAAGAAACTCGGCATGCCGAGGCAACGAAAAGGCCGGCGATCTCGAAAGCTGGAACGGAGGAACGCCAAGCGCGAGTTGCGATTGTCGATTATCATTGAGGAGTTGGATGGTAGGAACAATGCCAAAAAGAAACTACATCTGCGAGTGCCGATTCGGAAATCCACCGGCACGGTAGCCATCCGAGCGGATCGCTTTCGCAGGTCTTCCGAAATTCTATCCGCGACTGCTCATCCCGTTCGTCTTGCGATTCTTCACTTGCTCCTGAGCGGACCTGCCACGTATTCATCCTTGCAGCGACGAACCCAATGCAAGGCCGGACCCTTGTACCACCACATCGGCCAATTGCGACTTGCGGGGCTCATCCTCCCAAAGCAACGCGATGTCTACGAACTGTCAGCCACTGGACGTAACGTCCTCTTATGCGTCTTGGCGATGAGACAGTTGGCAAACCGAGGGCGTAACGCATGACGTCTCAATTCCTCGATCGAATGAGTGAGTACTGGCTGGCCAGGGATTGCAGCGGCCAGAATTAGGTTCCCAGTGATCAGGCTGAAGTGCCAATGCGTACCGAAACGCCCCATCCATAACGTCCTATAATGCATGTTATGTTGAGCTTGTTATAGGACGTTCTGAATCTGGTTCAATTATGGGGTTTTTGCAGCCTTTTTTCGCGCAGCGTCTCGAAGATTCTCCGTCTGGGATGCAACATACAAATGACTTGGATTCACGCATCGGGAGTTATCACCACCTGGACAATTGTGGCAGACGACCATTCCTGCCTCAATTGGTCCATAGTGAAGCCGCCATGATATTTGATGCGCTCCAATTAGTGTATCGCCAACGCGAATGCGTCCATATCCTGCAGTTATCATGGCTCGCCAAAGCCAGCAGTCGCGCGTGTCTTTTCCACCTTCGACCAAAATCGCCGCTCAAATCGGGTAGCAGGGCGATGACGCTGATCATCGCGATCGGCCTTCAGGACATCTGCAATATGGTCCTCAGGTAATCCGAGCTCCCTGCTGATCTCTACACCGTTGAACAAGTTCTTTGCGAGAGATCGGATGAGGATGTCGGATTTCAGTGCATGGGCGTCAATTCTCGATGAGCGAGGTAAATGACCTTTCGGCCCCCCTTTTCCACCTTTGCCGCGGCTTATAGTGTCTCTATTGTTGTCGCCCTTGGAGCCCAAAACCAAATGATCAGGGTTCACGCATGCGCGATTCTCACCTCCGGGGCAGCAATGTCGCACCACCATATCGGTCGGAATATCACCCTTGTGGATTAGGTAGGAAATTCGATGAACCGTGATACTCCGTCCGCCGAATGACGTGTGCGCGTATCCATCCCAATTGAGTGACTTCGTCCAGATCCAACATGAACCCTCACGGCGCGTTTGAATTTCAATCAATTCGCGATGCCATGCAATTGTCTTAGGCAAGACGTCTCGAATCGTGTTCAACGGGGCCAGATGTGAAGGTCCTGTCCGACGCCGCAAAGATTTCGATGCATCTGTAGGATTGAAATCAAAGATGGCCTGATCTTTGAAAACTTGGCGCTTATCTTTGCGGACGCGTTTCGTCATATGCATTCAGCCATTTCTCGAACGCGTCGAACGAGTACGGTCGGCCAGGGAAACCCGCGGCCGGCTCAGATGCCCTCTTCGGGCCTCCGGGTTCGACACGATCGCCCGGCAACATGCCATGGCCAGCATCGATGGCTACCCCA
>JACQFE010000044.1 GCA_016200265.1 Planctomycetota bacterium
ACGGGCGTGCCATTGACCGCCAGCAGATAATCGCCGACTTTGACCTTGATGCCCGGCTGACTGAGCGGCCCGCGAGCGTCGTAATCCCACGCCGCGCCTTCGTAGATCTTGGAGAATCGATACCCGCCGTCGTGCAGTTCGTAGTCCGCGCCGAGTAGGCCGACACCGACTTCGGGAGCTTTTTCGGTATCCCCGCCTCCGAATACATAGGCATGGCCCACATTGAGCTCGGAAATCATTTCGCCAATGACATAATCGACGTCTTCGCGACACGAACAGTCCGCAAGCATCCTGGAGTATTGATCGTAGATCATGTTCCAATCGAGGCCGTGCATGTTGGGGTCGTAGAAATAGTCGCGCTGAATGCGCCAGGCTTCGCGGAAGATCTGCTTCCACTCGATTCGCGGATCGACATGGCCGACCATGTCCGCAAGGGCCAGGTGCTTGTCGAGTTTTTGATCCGGTCCGGCATCGACGATCGAAAAGTTCTGGTCTTTTCTCACCAGAATTTTCTTGCCGTCCGCGGAAATGTCGAACTGACCAACGTCATCGAGGACACCTTTCTCCTTCTTGTCGTCGTCTTTGAGATCAAAAATCTTGATGGCCGCCTTTTCCTCTGAATTCTTTCGGGGATTGCGCACGTAGAGCAATTTGCCTTCGTGATTGACGGCGAGATTGGTGAAGCTGCCGCGATCAACGGGAAGTGCAACCGCCCGGCGCTCGAAGCCTTCAGTTTCGATCGTTACCGGCTTGGCCTCCTCTTTCTTGTCGGATTTCTTGGTGTCGTCTTTTTCTTCCGCATCGGTCTTCTTTTCCGAATCCTTTGCGGATTTGTCTTTTTCATCCTTGGATTTTTCAGCGGAATTCTTATCGAACGACGCAGGCTCTTTCTTGTCGTCTTTCTTCTTTTCTTTGTCCTTGTCTTTGTCGCCTTTGTCTTTTTCCTTGTCCTTATCTTTGTCCTTATCCTTTTCGGCCTCCTCTTTCTTCTTGTCTTCGCCGAATTTTTCTTCATCGCTCTTGGGCGCGAACGGAGAACCGACCTCGTCGCGAAGCGGCACGACAAAAAGCGTATCAGTGTCGGCATATACAAATGTCGTGCCCACGTCCTCGTACGCGGGCGAATTGAAGTTTCGGTTGCTGGCGTAGAAGAGATAATCACCCTTGCGGTCAAACGTCGGCCAGGAGCAGTTGAACGCCGGCGCGGTCACACGACGTTTGTCACCGCTGTCGAGCTTGTACAGCCAGACCGAAGAAGTGACCTGCGTGTCATTGCTTTTCGTATATGCAATCCAGTTGGAATCGCTCGCCCAGCTCAATCGGCCCATGTTGCCGAATGGGTCGATATCGACGAGTTTCGTCTCGCCGCTGCCGATGTTGTGCAAAAAGATCGCCCCATATCGATCGGTGAAAGCGATGTACTTTGAATCCGGCGACCACGTCGGGCTGAAACGATAGGTCTTGCCGTCGGAGGTGAGCTTTTTCGTTTCGCCCCGGCCATCGGACTGAGTGATGTACAATTCGTATTCCCCGGTGGCGTCGGAAAAGTACGCGATCCACTGGCCGTCGGGGCTCCATGACGGATCGCGGTCGGCCACATCGTTCGATCGCGTCAGATTTCGCGGGCTGCCCTTCTTCGCAGGGACGGTCCACACATCGCCGCGCACCTGGAAGACGGCGCGTTGACCCGTCGGAGAAATATCAGCCGCCTGGATGTATTTGCTGCCGTCAAAATCCTTCGGGCGAATCCGCGGACGATCGCCGGGAATCACAATTTCAACGTCTCGCGTCTTGCCGTCAGTCAACGAAAGCACGGTCAGGTTCGGGCCATTTTGAAAAATAAGTTCGCCCTTGCCGTCCGGACCGGGTCCCATGCTTGGCCACTTCACGTCGTAATCGGTCAGCCTCGTCACCTGCTCGCGCTTGCTCGTCTCCGTGTCATAAACCCAGATGTTCAGGCGGTGACTCTCGCCCTGGTCGGACATGTAATAGACCTTTTTGTCATGCCACATGGGCTGCGAGTCAGTGCCTTCCCAGTCGGTGATTTTTTTCGCCGAGTGATCCTTCAAATCGAACAGCCAAACGTCAGTGGCCATTCCGCCGCGATACCGCTTCCACGTTCGACCGTCAGCGGTGTGCGTCGTGTACGCGAGCCAGCGACCGTCGGCGCTGATCGATCCGTTCGCCCCGTAAGGCACGGGCAATTTTGCGGGAAGTCCGCCCTCGGCCGATGTGGTGTAGAGCTGCATGATCCGCCCCGAGCCGGCGAATCCATTCGTGAAATAAATGAGTTGCTTGCCGTCGGGTGTCCAGTCGCAGAGCGTTTCCGGTCCGGGATGATAGGTCACGCGCGTTGCCGTGCCGCCGTCAATGGACATCGTGTACAGATCGCGGTTGCCTTCATAGTTGCCGACAAACGCAATCGTCTTGCCATCGGGACTGAATCGCGGAAAGCTCTCTTGCCCGGGCGGGCTGGCCAGCGGCGATGCAACTCCGCCTTCACGCGGGGCCAGCCACAGATCGTTTGAATATTCAAATACGATGTACTTGTCGCTGATGTCCGGAAAGCGCAGCATCCCCGCATGAGGCCGGTGCGTCGTTTCGCCCGGCGCGGATTTTGCCGATTCCGCCGAAGAAGTTTTCAATTCCATCTTGACTGTCGAAACTTCGTAGCCTGATGGTTTTTGTTGTGCAAAGACGGATGAAACATTGAATGCAACGAGAACGATCAACGACAAAGTGCGCGCTATCACAGGCAATCTCCTGAACAGGGTTTGGCGGCGACGTTTCGGCCGCACAATTTCGATGGTTCCCCTCCAACGTTCGCCGTCCCAACGGGATGATTATCGGAGCGGCGAGAAACCAACCTAAGAAATGGATGCTACGGCTGTCAATTGCGTTTAGCGTAATCGTCGACGGATTACAACTTCCGACCCGCGCCGACTCGATCAATGCACACGGAATTGGCTTGTATTAACGGGGCACCGAATGACCGTTGCCGTCGATGGCGTCGCGAAGACGTCCGAACTTTGCCATCAGATCGTCGAATTGGTCGAGGCTCATGGTTTGATCGGCGTCGGTCAATGCGCGCTTTGGGTTCAGGTGAACCTCTACGATCAGACCGTCCGCGCCAGCCGGGAACGGCTGCAATATCAAGCGCATTTCGCGCCGATCCTAAACGTGCGGATGGCTCACTTGCAAAGGACAACCGCCTCATCGCCGGTCGCGAGAATATGCTCAGCGGACAGCAGAAGCTCCTCGACCGGGGAAATCATGCCGCGATTGAGGAGAACGGGCTCGCCGCCTTCCCTGATTCCTGCAGGAATCTTGCTCCCAGAGGCTGAAGTCTCAAATAAGCCAACACCGGATTCACCAGGTCGCCCGGACATTCACGCACATGGGTTCGCCGCGATTTTCGATTCAATCTCAGGTCCCATGACGTTGACGGAAATTCTCCAAACAAAAAACCCGGACCCGGATGTTTTCCGGTGCCGGGTTCGATCGGCTTCTCTTGCTGCGCGACTCTAAGTAGTGCTTAAGGCAGGACCGCAGACGAGCCCTGTCCGGAAGTGACCACGCCACCACCAGCCGATCTTGCACCAACCTTCAACTCAATTTCGATGCCTCACCATCTACTACACTGGTGCAAAGCTTCGGCCTGTGGGATCTGCGGTTTCGACTGCCGTTCTTATTTCTTCTTGAACTTCGCCATCGCCTCGGCACCGGCCTTTTCGCATTCCTCCGGAGTCACATCCTTGATGTGCGTCGCGACCGACCAATCATGTCCAAACGGATCAGAGAGCTTGCCGAAGCGATCGCCCCAGAACATGTCAGTAACCGGCATTTTGACTGTGGCCCCGGCCGCAACTGCCTGCTTGAACGTCTTATCCACATCCTCGACGTAAAGATGGATCGTCACCGGCGAGCCGCCAAGGGCCTGCGGCGACTTGTTGCCCATCTCCGGATATTCATCAGCAACGTAGATCCACGAATCTCCGATTTTCAATTCCGCATGCATGATTTTCTTGCCGTCAGGCGACTTCATCAGCATGACGTCTTTGTCTTTGACGCCGAAGGCCTTTTTGTAGAAGTCGATCGCCTTCGTAGCCTCGCGAATCACAAGATGTGGTGTGACGCTCCGCTGTCCTGTTGGGATTGGTGATACCTTACCTGCCATTTTCGGTCTCCTTTTGAATGATTCCCCATTGATCCAAACATAACCCAACCGAGTGCCCAAGCATAAGGATCTCACGGCGATTTTGCCAGTGCTGGACGAAGGCCGCTCTGCTGAATACAAGAACTGACGATTTGTGCATGTGGAGCAAATGGCATCCGCAATGACGCCGAATGAGCCCGTGCAAAACCATAAATCTAAATGGCTTCGAAAGTTAAGTATTGACCGAAAACTTGGAGCGTCAACCGCGTGCCCCATAAACCGCCCCTTCCGCCGCAATCCGTGACCGTGTTTTTCCCGTGTTACAACGAGGAAGCCAACGTCGAACGCACCACGTTGTCGGCCCTGAAAGCCTGCCGGCGGCTGTTCCCGGATTTTGAAATCATCGTCGTCAATGATGGCAGCAAGGATCGCACCGCGGAAATCGCCGAACGGCTGGTGCGCGAACATGCCGGTGTCCGCGTGGTGCACAATCAACCCAATCGCGGATACGGCGGGGCGTTACAGCGCGGATTTCGAGAGGCCACCAAGGAATGGGTTTTCTACACCGATGGTGACGGCCAATTTGATTTCGAGGAAATCGACAAGTTGCTTCCATTGCTTGGGAAGTTCGACGTCATCAGCGCGTATCGCCTCGATCGACGTGACTCGCTCATGCGCAAGCTGAACGCGTTCGCGTGGACGGTGCTCGTGAATGTCGTTTTTCGCATGCGCGTCCGCGACATTGACTGCGCGTTCAAGATTTATCCGCGCCAACTCTTTGAAGAAATCGAAATGAAATCCAACGGCGCTTTGATTGATGCGGAAATTCTCGCTCGCGCGAGACGAATCGGCTACACCATTGGCCAGGTCGGAGTCCATCATTATCCTCGCGTCGCAGGCAGCCAGACCGGTGCCAGGCTCAGCGTCGTCCTCCGCGCGTTCAAAGAGTTGTTCGCGCTCCGCAAGGAAATCATAAAAACGAAGCACCGCGATGGATGACCATGTGTTGCAACGTCGGCTCCCGCTGCTCTTCGCGATTGGCGCAATCACTTGCATCGCCGCAATTCTGAGATTTTACGACCTCGGCCGACGCGATTACTGGTTCGACGAAAGCTGCACCTACATCTACATCAGCAAATTCTTGTCTTGGCCTGAAGGATGGCACGGACTTCTCCGCGAAAGCACCAACCTCCCCTATTACGCATTACTTTGGGGCTGGTCACAGGTTTTCAGTGATTCGCAAGCTTCGCTCCGTGGCATGTCGGCCCTGGCGGGCGCATTCACGATCCCAGTGGTCGCGATCATCGCCTATCGCTTACGCGGAATCGCGGCGGCAATTGTTTGCGGCCTATTGGCCGCTACGAACCCGATGCACATCCATTACAGCCGCGAGGCTCGCGCCTATGCGCTTTGGATGCTTACGCTTTCCATCGCAACATTGCTGCTCATTGAGGCCGCGAAACGTAAGTCATGGCGATGGTGGATCGCCTTCGGCCTCGCGACGTTTTTCAATCTTCACCTGCACTATTGGACGTTCTTTTGGATTCCGGCGACCGCCGCAGTGATCCTTCTAGTGCGCAACTTCGGAGAGAAACGCGGCGGAGATTCTCAAACCCCTCTCCCCCATGGGGGGAGAGGGCATGGTGACGGCGTATGGCGATCAACTCTAACATGCTGGCTTGCAACCGTCGGTTGCACGTTGATTGCATTCATCCCCTATCTTGTTTTCGCGGTGATTCCGGCGGCTCGAGGCGGCGGAAGCCTCTGGATCGAGCGGCACTTCGACGCTTTGACGGCTATTCCGCGATCACTGTGGGCGATGCTGCCGGCGGGAGAATATCCCGCGCATCTTCGCGGTCTGTCACTCCAATCACCGGACACGATGACGCATTTGCCCAATGCCGTCACGAAGATGGCTCCAATTGTTTCCGTCGTGGTTGTAATCTCTCTAATTCTTCTTCTCTTGTTGAGGCGCGTTGCGCGAGTAAAAACGCTTTCGATCCACGCGTTCGCAGCGAGCATCACGATCGGCCCGTTGATTCTCGCTCTCGCACACTCGCTCTTCGTCAGGCCCAACTATCTCGTCGGTCGTTATGACATTGTCGCCTGGCCCGGAGCGATGCTGTGGCTGACACTTCTCGTGGTTGATGCGTGCGGCATGTTCAGTTTTAACGAGCCGCGAACTTCAGTTCGCGCGGATTCCGCTTCCTCACGGGCGCGGCTCGGTAAAAACGAGACGGACATTGCCTCACCCCTTACCAAGGGGCTGAGGGCGACCAAGGCGGAAGCCCGAAGAAGGGGGGTATCTTTTCACTCCCCGTTAATTTCCGTTACTGGATTCTTCGCCCTATGTGCCTTCGTCCCCCTCGAACGCGAACTCATCGGCGAGACTAGGGCCTCATTGGCCCATCGGCGTGCGCAGCGAATTGCGGAACTGACTTCACCCGGCGATCTGGTGATCGCGTTTTCGTATGACCGCGACTATTTGCTCTATGACTTGCATCGCGCCGGCTTTCGCGGCCAGATCCGTTCATTTCCCACGTGGCTCGAAAATCAAGTCGGCTGGCTGGACACGTCGTCCGACCTTTCACCCGATCGCCGCGCCGCGCTCCGCGAATCCGCCGAAATGCTTGCCCGCGAGGCGCAGACGGTGCTCTCGCGCGGTGGAATAGTCTTCATCCTCGCCGATTCCGCCGACCCCACGAACGAAGGCCCGCGTGCGGAAATCAATCGTGCGTTGTTGGATAAGTTTCAATCGCTAGGCTGCGAAATTGTCCAAGCCGACGAAGCGATGCGAATCTTCGCTCTTGTTTGCTCACGCAATTGGAAATAGGTGTGTGAACTTATTCACTATTCAATTTCTTCGAAATAATCACCGTCGATCTTATGGACCGCATACTGCTTAATCGACGATACTCCGACTCCATGATCGATCATCAATTGGGTGAGTTGCTTACCATCCAATAGAACAATTTTTTTACCGATCTTTTTCACATAGTCTCTTGCCTCGTCCGTAAACGTTGATGTCGTGATAAAGACTCCCTTGTTGGCTCGCTCACCTTCCAAACTGCCGGTAAATGACTGAATTTCCTTGCGGCCGACAGTACCCTCCCACCGCTTCGCTTGAATATATACAACGTCAAGACCCAGTTTGTCTTCTTTAATAGTGCCATCGATTCCACCGTCACCTGCTCTCCCTACCACCTGTGCGGCGTCACTCCTCGACCCGCCGTACCCCATGGCGACCAGCAAATCTACAACCAAGTGTTCAAAAAAGCGTGGGCTTGAATGCTGCACACGATCCAACAACTCGGTCGCAAGTGCGTTTCGTAATTCCTGTTGGGCTTCCTCCATTCTTTCTTCGGGAGTTTCACTTTCGATTTCGACGGTGCTTTGACTTGTTGGGGGGTTGTCGGGTTTTTTTCTTCGCTTGAATTCGAGAAACTCGTCGAACCGACTCAGGAAATTGTTATCGATCTTCAATGGGTTTGACGCCAAGACTTCGCGTCCTCTCTCACTTATTCGAAATCTGCCCCTGGCAGTTTTGTCCAGCAGCTTGGCGTTTTGAAGGTATGTAATGGCCCAACAGAAACGATTGTATGCTCTTGTTTGACCACTCGGTAAAGATTCCGCCCGTTCATCCGGGCTCAAACCAAGTTGTGTTTCCACCTTTCCCAGAGCTTCCGCTATACGATGTTCAACGCCGTCGCCCGCAAGTCGCAGGATTGACAACATGAATTCCTCGTATGTAGGTACTGGCACTATTCGCCTCCGTTTCGTATCGGCGCAACCAATGGCACGGCTATTGAAGTCGCTGAGCAATCCACTGCTTACTGCGATCGAGTGCATTCGCAAGCCCGCTAGCGTCCGTTCCGCCGCCCTGGGCCATGTCCGGTCGGCCGCCGCCCTTGCCGCCCACCAGAGGACAGATTTCTTTGATGAGGTCGCCGGCTTTCAGGCCCTTCTCGACGACGGCCTTGCTCATGCCCGCGACGAGTGTCACTTTGCCGTCTTCGACAGTCGCAAGCAGAACGGCCGATGCCGTCGTCTTGTTGCGAATCCAGTCGATTGCGGCCCGAAGCGCGTCGGCATTCGCGGCCGGAACTTCGCCCACGACGACGGTGACACCGCCAATAGTTTGGGCGGATTCGAAAAGCGCCTTCGCGGCGTTTATCACCGCATCGCCGCTGGAGGCCGCCGCCTGCTTCTCCTGCTCCTTGAGCAGCTTCTGCACGTCGGCGAGCACGGATTGAATCTGGCGGCGAGTGCGAAGAGGAATCTGGGCATCGGCGAAACGCTCTTGAAAATCCGCCAGCGATTTGGCAAGTGAGCCTCCCCCCTTACTAAGGGGGGATTGAGGGGGGTTGTCTTCTTGCCTTCTTGTCTCGTTGCCTCGTTGCCTTACTAGGGCATTCACTTCGGCCAGTAATTGATCTCCAAGGGCAATCGCTTTCTTCGCCGCCTCGCCAGAAATTCCCACGACTCGTCGCACGCCTTTGGCCACGCCTTCTTCATGCGTAAGCACAAACGCCTCAATCTCAGATGTATTCTTCACATGCGTCCCGCCGCAGAATTCGACGGAGTATTTCATCCACATTGGATTCTGCGGATCTCGCAGTAGCCAATCGGTTTCAATCGCCTCCCCCCTTGCCAAGGAGGGACTGAGGGGGGTCGGGCCGCGAACTTCAGTTCGCGCGGAATCCGCTTCCTTACGGGCGCGGCTCGGTAAAGAGGACGCCATTCCCCTCGCTCGTTTTGCGTCTTCTTCCGTAATCGGCACGCCGATCGAAACCACGCGGACCTTGTCGGGATACTTCTCACCGAACACCGCCCGCAGCGTGTTGATCTCGCGGGCCTCTTTTTGATCGACGAAGTCATCTTCGCGCATGGCCGCATAGACGGGTAATTCTTTCTTGATCTGCTCGTTGCACAGGGCCTCGATACGGTCCAGCTCTTCCTCGGCCAGCGGCCTGTTGTGCGAAAAATCGAACCGCGTCTTCTCCGGATCGACCAGCGAGCCTTTCTGATCCACCTTCCCCCCACCGTGCAATTCCAACACCTCCCGCAACGCCCAATTCAAAATGTGCGTGGCTGTGTGGTTTTGCATAATTTTGGTCCGGCGTTGCCTGTCAACTTGAATCGTCAAGTCATACTGGAGATTTGCAGGGTCAGGCCATATTAGCTTTCCATCGAGCAATCTGCATTTATGAAGGACAATGCGCCCCCCTCCTGTAAGGATCGTATCTACAACGCGAGCACTCCAATTCTTCGCCAGAATGATCCCTGTGTCACCAACTTGGCCTCCCTGTTCACCATAGAAACAGGTGTCAACTGTTGTAATATCGAAACGAGCATCGATAGGGAACTCTGTTGGAAACTCGTTGTCGATGATTGGAGCAGAGAGAACTCCCCCCGTCGTCTTCAATTCCAATTGTGTGTATTTGAAATAGTCATTCGTAGCAATTTGCGGATATTTCTCTACAAACTGCGGCGAAACCTCGACGCCGCTTCGATTGCCCCTCGCACGTTCCTTCGCTTCCTCCATTAGCCGCTCGTATTCTGCGGTGTCGACAGTTAGTCCTTGTTCCTCGGCCATTAGCTGAGTGAGATCGATCGGGAATCCATAGGTGTCGTGCAATTTGAAAGCGTCTTTTCCGCTGACCTGGGGGACCGAGCGACAGTATTTTGGGAACCAACTTCGGAGCGTCGAGCAAGGCAATCTCAATCTGTCGATCTCGCGATCTGGCCCGAGGATTATGATTGACGAGCGCCACGCCTCTGGCTTGCCTTGCGGCTCGGCAGAGGTGGAAGCCACGTCAAACTGACCCTCGGCTTGAATTTGCTCAGCGATTGCATCGCGCGCATAGGTCCACCATGCTTTGAGCCCGAACTCTAATGTCTTAAAGAACGACGCTTCCTCTTCTCGGATCATTTCGCGGACGTGTTCGATGTTTTTCCCGCGATGGGCGGTGCGAAGCTCCGGGAACACGTCGCCCATGTGATCCACCAGCGGCTGCACGAGGTCGCAGAGGAACGGCTCGTGCATGTTCATATACTGCCGGCCATAGCGGACGGCGCGGCGGAGAATGCGGCGAAGCACATAGCCGCGGCCTTCGTTCGACGGTGTGGCCCCATCGGTGATGGCAAAGGTCAGAGTACGAATGTGATCGGCAATGACGCGGTAACTGACATCGATCATTATTTGTTCGTGGGTCGTCGCCTTTTCCGAGCCGCGCCCGTAAGGAAGCGGTTGATCGCCCTCCGTCCGCTCCCTCACGGTCGCGGCTCTGTAAGGCACAGTCGCAGCTTTTTCCGAGCCGCGCCCGTAAGGAAGCGGTCCTTGAGGCTCTGCCGTGCCGGGTAAGTCAACGCCCTGTCCCTCGGTCACATACCGATTCGCCGCAAGGAGGGATTCCTCATTCCATAAGTAGCGTGTACTTCCATGCCGAGTCCATGCCTTTTGTCCTTCGGGAAAGATGCCTTTCTCAACCATGTCGCGTGTGGCGTATGATTTCAGATCATTCATCGCCCGTTCCGGCAATGTGTCCGTCGTAATCACAAGATGCACATGGTTTGTCCGCACATTGAGGGCGTGAATCGTCCAGCCGCGATGTTCGGCGACTCGTTCGATTGAGAACTGGACAGACACTCGTTGTCGCTCATTCAGTACGACAGGCTCGTGCTTGAGGCGAAGAAAATCCAATCGCTCGCGTTCGGAGTCGTCGTCAAGATATGGCGTGTCGGGCACATTGTGGTTGCGGTCGACTGAACCCTCTTTGTCTCCGTGGAGCCAGGTGCCGTAGGTGTGGAAAGTAAGGAAATAAGCGAGCGGACCGCCGCTGGAGGGGACCGCTCCCTTACAGTCGCGGCTCGGCAAGGGGGAACTAACCGCTTCCTCACGGGCGCGGCTCGGTAAGACGTCGCTCGGCAATGTCCCTCGATATGCCGGTGCGCCCGTGCGCTTCTGGATCGCCGCAAAAATCGGCGTGAAGACATCCGTGTCATAATTGCTCACGCGGTCCATCTTGCCGGAGCGGCTGGCCTGTAACGCCGCACAGATTCGCTCGAAGCCCATACCCGTATCAATATGTTTTGCGGGCAGCGGAGTTAGCTTTTCGTCGGCCCCGCGATTGAACTGAATGAACACGAGGTTCCAGATTTCAATGACCCGCGAGTCGCCCTTGTTCACCAGCGCTCCGCCCGATTTGTCCGGCGTCATGTCGATGTGGATTTCGCTGCATGGCCCGCACGGCCCCGTGTCCCCCATTTCCCAGAAATTGTCCTTCTTGTTACCGGGAACGATGTGCGCCGGATCAATCGTCGTCTGCGATCGCCACAGGTTTGCGGCCTCAGAATCCGGCTCCAGGTGTTCCGACGCATCGCCCTGGAAATACGTCGCGTACAATCGCGTCGGATCGAGCCCCCAGACTTTCGTTAGAAGCTCCCACGCCCACTCGATCGCTTCTTTCTTGAAGTAATCACCGAACGACCAATTCCCGAGCATCTCGAAGAACGTGTGGTGATAGGTGTCCTGGCCCACGTCGTCGAGGTCGTTGTGCTTACCGCCCGCCCGGATGCACTTTTGCGTGTCGGACGCCCGCTTGTAGGCCCTAGAGCCGGTCGCAAGGAAAACGTCCTTGAACTGGTTCATGCCCGCGTTGGTGAACATGAGCGTTGGGTCATCGAATGGCACCACGGGCGAGGATTCCACGATTGCGTGGTCCTTGGAGCGGAAAAAGTCGAGAAATTGCTTGCGGATTTCGTTTGAATTCATAAACGTCAACAGGTCAAAAAACCAAAACGTCAAAACAGGAAACTTTGACTAGTTAAGTCAGGTGCATCGAACGATCGGAACGCCCGGTCATTCAATTCCAATACAGCCCATATGCTCATTCACTAAAAGCCGTCCGGCTTCGCTTGACAGTGCAGCCGCTGCGTCGTAGCGTTTCATTTGATATTTTAGCGGCAAATGGAAGGAGTCACCATGCGACTGCAGGTCTGTACGATCATTGGTTTGATAATGGCCGGTAGTACCTTGATTGGCTGCAATCCTGAGCGGAAAGATCCTCAGGCCTCACGCACCGAGCCCAAGCATCATATGCGGGTCATTTCAGAGGAGACAGTGCCTGCGGCAAAGGCTTCGGATTCCGCGCCACAAAAGGCCGGCTCGGCACATCCTGCCAAAGTGGACGCGCAAAACAATCCCACGGCCGCAAGCAAGCGAGGCGAACCAAGCCTTGATGACAAGGATCGTCCGGCCGTTTGGGTGTATGTGGACGGAAAGAGTGGAAAATTCGCCGAGAAAGCTGGCCAGAAACTCATTCAGTGGATGATTGAAGATACGGTGAGTGCGAAACCGACGATTCGCGTGGAGGCCTTTGCGCCGCTGCTGGGCGTGCCGACGGATTTCAAATGCGTGCTCAAGACGGTTCAGTCGAACGACGGCTCATATATCGATTATCGCATAGCCGTGAAGCAAGACGGCTTTTCGACCGGCCGCGAATACAACCTGCTAAAGCCTGGCGACGATTTCACGATCCACAACGCGATGAGCGGCGATGTTGTAAAAGAAATCGGCCCGCTGCATCCCGGCACGTATGCGATCGCAGTCAGCCTGCGAAACATCCAAACCGGCAAGGAAAGCTCTGGAGTCAGCTACTTCACCGTAGGCGCGAATTAGCCAGCTGGTGCCGATCGGGAGCGGCTAACGAGTCATGTCCGATCGTCGCTTTGAGATTGATCCCGATATCGCCAAGGCTTCGACGCCGCCCAATTGGGTGTACACGGACCGCGCGGTGTTTGAGGCCTCGCGCGAGCGAATCTTCGCCAAAAGCTGGCAACTCGTCGGCGACATCGAACAAGTTCGCGTGCCGGGTCAAGTCTATCCATGCACGTTTCTTGAAGGTCTGCTCGACGAGCCGCTGCTCTTGGTGCGCGATCGCGACGACAAGCTGCGCTGCATCTCCAACGTCTGCACGCACCGGGGAATGCTGGTCTGCGAACATCCCGGCGTCGAATCGTCACTACGCTGCCGATATCATGGCCGGAAGTTCGACCTCAACGGAAAGTTCACCTACATGCCGGAATTTGAGGGCACCGCGAACTTTCCCAGCCCAAAGGATGATCTTCGGCAGGTTTCGCTCGCCCAATGGGGGCCTTTTGTCTTCGCATCGCTTGACCCGGAAACATCATTTGACGAGTGGTTCATGCCGCTGCCGGAAAGGCTCAACTGGCTGCCGATCAAGGCCGCTCGATTCGATGCGGCGCGATCTCGCGATTACCTCGTGAATTGCAATTGGATTCTGTATTGCGAGAACTATCTCGAAGGATTCCATATTCCATTCGTTCATGCAGGCCTCGCCGACGGACTCGATTTCGGAAGTTATCGCACGGAGCTCTTCGAGCATGGCAACGTGCAAGTCGGAATCGCCCGCGGTGGCGAGCCGGCGATCGTTCCGCCTCCCGATTCGATCGATCACGGGCAGCAGGTGGCCGGCTATTTCTTCTGGCTTTTTCCGAACCTCATGTTCAACGTGTATCCGTGGGGAATTTCGGTGAACATCGTGAGGCCGGTGGCGGTCGATCGTACGCGCGTTTCATTTCTTTCCTATGTGTGGGACGGTTCAAAGCTCGACACTGGCGTTGGCGGTCAGCTTGATCGCGTCGAACGCGAAGACGAGTCCATCGTCGAGGCCGTTCAACGCGGCCTGCACTCACACATTTACGAACGCGGACGATATTCTCCGACGCGCGAACAAGGCACGCATCATCTGCATCGAATGCTTGCGCAGCGGCTGGCCGTAACCTAGAGCGACTGCCGTAGCGTCACCCCTCGTAGGTGACGCTGTAGTTTCGCCGTCGGAGACAAGCCCCGACGCTACATGGGTTCTGCGCACTCCCACACGGTTTAGGTCGCCGTTGCGTATCGTATCGAATCTTTTACCCCCGCTTCTCGAAAACCCTGAATGCGTAGCAAGCAGCTGTCGCAGTGTCCGCATGCGACGTCGCCGATCGGGTCGTAACAGCTATGCGTCAATGAAAAATCAACGCCGAGCCGTACACCTTCGCGAACGATTTCAGCCTTTGACATCGCAATGAGCGGCGCATGAATCTGCACCGCCGTTCCTTCGACTCCAGCTCTTGTCGCGACTCGCGCCAGATTTTCGAATGCCCGAAGAAACTCCGGTCGGCAATCCGGATAACCCGAGTAGTCCACCGCATTCACACCGATGAAGATATCATTCGATCGCACCACCTCCGCGAGGCCAAGCGCGCAAGCCAAAAAGATTGTATTTCTTGCCGGAACGTATGTCACTGGAATGTCACGGCTGGAGTGCTCCCGAACTTGATCTTTGGGAACTTCGATTGCATCCGTAAGGGCCGAACCTCCAATCACTCTCAAGTCAATCGCCTGCACCACATGCCGTTGCACACGAAGCGTTCCAGCAACGTTTCGAGCGGCTTCGATTTCGCGATCATGCCGCTGTCCGTAACGAAATGTTAACGCGCACAATTCGAACCCGCGTTCTGCGGCCAGAAACGCGGTCACGGCGGAATCGAGTCCGCCGGAAAGAAGAACGACGGCGATGTTTTGTCGATCAATCATTGAGGTCCAGACAGTCGTCGTTTGCGAATGAAACAGGGCCGTAATCATTGGCGATCATGGACACTTTCGCAACCCGCAAGTTCGTCCGGCGTAAAAGGTTGGGAATCGACTTGCTTGTTGATGCAAACGTGGGATTCGTAACGCTGCTGTGTCATTCACAGTTAGTGCTGTTGCTTTGTGAGTTTTCGGCGGCTAACGTGCCGACACACGAAATTAAAACCATCTTGTGAGCGCGCTCGTCGCTTGCAATGCTACTATGGTGAGTTTGCTTTGAGGAGATGCAAAGAAATGTTCACGATTCGTACGCGATTGTTCGCACTCGCAGTTGCCTGTCTCGTTGTTCCGGCGTTCGCTCAGAACAAGGATGCGAAGCCCGCGGATACCAAGCCTGCCGCTGCTCCCGCCGCCGGTGAAAAGAAGATGGATGCGAAGCCGGCCGCCAAGGAAGAGCACAAGGCTGACACAACGGCGGCAGCCTCAACCGGAACCGCGAAGATCGGTTCACCGGCCCCCGACTTCAAATTGAAGGACCTTGAAGGCAAAGACGTCAGCCTTGCAGGGTACAAAGGCAAGATTGTTGTGCTCGAGTGGTCGAATTCTGGCTGCCCGGTGTGCCAGCGTCATGCCAAGGCCAAGACGGCCGCCCATACGATGGATGCGTTCAAGGGCAAGGACGTGGTGTGGGTCAACATTGACTCCACCGGCGATGCCAAGGCCGACGACCTCAAGAAGTTCGTCAAGGACAACGGTTTGACGGCTGCGTATTTAATGGATCCGACGGGCGCGACGGGCAAGGCCTATGGCGCCAAGACCACGCCGCACATGTTCGTGATCGACACAAAGGGCAATCTCGCCTATGCCGGCGCGATCGATGATGACAACGATGGCAGCAAGGGCGAAAAGGCCAAGAACTACGTCAAGGAAGCCGTCGAAGCCCTATTGAAGGGTTCGACCGTGGCGACCTCGACGACCGAGCCGTACGGCTGCAAGGTCCACTACAAGGGTTGATTTGGCTTCTTTCCGAGCCGCGCCCGTAAGGAAGCGGTCATGAGATCGCTTGTGGGACCGACTTTCTGGTCGGTCCTTCGGTTGAACGCGAAATCAAGTCGATAAATAATCCGGCGGGACGATTATCATGTCGTCTCGCCGGACTTTTTTTGACATTCGGGAATTCAGAAGCGAACCGCAGATGACGCAGACCTTCGAAGAGCAAATAGAAGCGCGCCGGACTGACCAATCCGCGCCCAAAGCCAGTGCAAGGCTCCGCGATGTCGTTTTGCTACTTCGACCTTCCCAGTGGGTGAAAAACATCGTTGTATTTGCGGCGCCTGCGGCTGCTCTAAAACTCTCATCCGCTGAGGCCATTCGCGACTCGATTTGGGCATTCGTCGCATTTTCTTTGGCCGCCAGCGCGATGTATTGCATCAACGATGTGGTGGATCGTGAGGCGGATGCCAGTCATCCTGAAAAGAAATACCGTCCCATCGCATCCGGTCGCGTATCGATTCTTGCTGCGGTGTGTATCGCGGTGGTCTTGGCTACGAGTGCATTCGCGATTTCACTCAAGTTGCTTCCATCGGGATTCGCCGGCGTGTTATTTCTTTATCTTTCGCTGATGCTGGCATATTCCATAACTCTCAAGCGCCGAGTATTGCTCGATGTCATCATCGTGGCATTTGGATTTGTGCTCCGAGCGGTGGCGGGAGCGGTCGCGGTTGGCGTCACGACTACGGAATGGCTGGCCGCGTGCGTCTTCACGCTTTGTATGTTTATGGGATTCGGGAAGCGTCGCTGCGAGATCGCCATGATCGCAAACGCCGACGAGCTTCGTCAGCACCGGCGAACGCTTCTTCGCTACACTCCGGACTTGCTGAATCACCTGATTACCGTGTCGGCCGGCGTCGCGGTGATTACGTTTTTGCTCTATACACTTGATTCGGCCCCCGGTCATCCATCGCCATTTCCGCGCCAGCAGCTTTTCTATACGCTGCCCATCGTCGTTTACGGCATCTTTCGCTTCGCCATGCTGACCGAAACCGGTCGATTCACCGGACCGACGGAAATCGTGCTTCGCGATAAGGCCATGCTGGCTACCATAGCTCTATGGGCTGTATGCGCTCTTATGATCGTATATCAACAGGTGTTGGTCGGCCCGAGGGGAATCGTAGGGTTGTTCGATAGACTATAATTGGCAAATGAATCGATCCACTGTTGCCATCGTTCGAACTTCGCCCGCGACCGTGCTCGCGGATTATTACCGCGCGATGAACCTCGCGGGGTATCAATCCGTCGTTGCCAAAGACGCTGAGACTGCGCTTAAGGTCAACATTAGCTGGCATTTCTTTTATCCGGCGGCTTCGACGACGCCCTGGCAACTCGAAGGCGTCATTCGCGCCATGAAGCATGACGGCTACGATCTGAATCGCATTCACGCCTGCCACAATCGCACCGTGGTCATCGACGCTCGCCTCGGCGAACGCGAAAACAAACAGATCAACGTGATCGAAGCTCATGGCCTGCGAAATGTGCATCTTTATGACGACGAAAACGAATGGATCGACATCCGTGAAGCCGTCGGCGATTTGTGCAATCAATTCATCTGTCTGAACGACGTGTATCCCAAGGGCTTCAAGATTCCCAAGCGCTTCATCGGCGAGAACATCATCCATTTGCCGACCGTCAAGACGCACGTCTTCACCACAATGACCGGAGCGATGAAGAACGCATTCGGCGGCCTGCTCAATGAGCATCGTCATTGGACGCATCCGGTTATTCACGAGACCCTCGTCGATCTGCTGATGATCCAGAAAAAAATCCATCGCGGCGTGTTCGCGGTCATGGACGGCACATTCGCCGGCGACGGGCCGGGGCCGCGCTGCATGGTGCCGCACGTCAAAAACGTCATCCTCGCCTCCGCCGATCAGGTCGCCATCGACGCGATGGCCGCCGGGCTTATGGGCATGAACCCGCTCGATATCAAGTTCATCCGGCTCGCCCACGAGCGCGGTCTGGGCTGCGGCGATCCGCGCGAAATCGAAGTTGTCGGCGACGCGGAAACAGCGTCAGAAAACTGGCGATTCGTTGGTCCCTTCAAAAAAATGACCTTCGCTGCAACCATGCAGCACATGATCTACTGGGGTCGGTTGAAGCGGTTTCTTGAGTGGTCACTCAAGACGTGGCTCGCGCCGTGGGCCTACATCGCCAGCGTGCTTTATCACGATACCTTTTGGTATCCAATACTAGGCCGTGTGCGTGTGGAACATGCCCTGCACAGCCCGTGGGGTCGATTGTTCCGCAATTGGGAGAAAGTGCGGTCGGATGAGGCAGGCTATCCAAACGTCGGCGAGGCCCCGGCCAATCTCGTTCGTAACGCGACGCAGCTCCTGGGCATGTCGATGAAAATTCTATGGACTTGCGTCAAGGAAGCGCCGGAGTTCGCCCTTCGCAAACGAAAAGTTGCACAATCAGCAGCTCGAAGCTAGTCGGACAACTTCAGGCCATGCGACGTCGAGTAGCCTCCCCCCTTACCAAGGGGGGAAAGAGGGGGGTTAGTTGAAACAATCATATTGTGTTGGCGACCAGCGAAACGAACTCCTCCGGCTCTTCCAACATCATCATGTGTCCAACGCCGGGTTGAATCTGGAATGATGCCGCGCGATCGAGCACGAACGCGGGCACGTCCCAACCATTGCGTGACCGCTCACCTGCAATTAGATGCATCGAAAATCCGGCGTCGAGAACGTCGCGCACGTCGGCGAGATACTCCGGTCGTGAGGTGATTTCCACGACGGATCGCGCGACGGCTTGCACGGTCCCTAGTGGTGAGGTCTCGAACATCGCTTTCGTCCAGGCGATGCGATCCGGTTTTGGCTCGATGCGATTTCGCACCAACCACCCGCGGGGATCGCTTCGATCGCGCCGTAAAAATTCGGCGACCTCCTCCGGCGACATAGCCGCGATTTTGCTTGACCAGAAGGCATCCTTGAGCGTGAAATTTCCTTCGACATTGACGATGCTCGTCACGCGATCGGGGTGCGCCTTGGCAAGAAGCACAGCAATCGCCCCGCCGACGGAGTGACCGACGATGTGTGCGCGCTCGATTCCTTGTTGATCGAATAGCTGCGCGATGAATTCGACTTGGGCGAGAAGATCAACTTGCATGCCTGCCGCGATGTTTGCCCCGTATCCAACCAAATTCGGAACGAGCACCTTCCGCGGCGTGAAGTGCTCGCTCGCGTTCAAATGCGCTAGGCCGTTCATCAGGCCGTGGATGTAGACAATTGGCTCGTTCACCGCGGATTCTGCCTTGCATGCCGTCTGTCGCAATAGGTGGATAAATCAAGACCGCTGACGACGAACCTTGTCGTAATCGACATTCCGTTTTTCCGTGAACGCCTTGATTCCTTCGTGAACCTCTGGAGCCAAGTTGTGGATGGCGAGCCAGTCGCGGGCATGGCCGATGGTGAGTGACCACGAAAAATCACGCCAGAAGTTGAGCTGCTGCTTGGTGTAGCGGATGCACTCCGGCAGCTTGTCGATGAGCTTTTGACACATCACATCCACTGCGGCGTCGAGCTGCGATCGCGGCACGACTTGATTGACCAGGCCCCATTCGAGTGCTTTCGCGGCCGGGACTTCTTCGCAGAGCAAGAGCATCTCGCGAGCCCGTCGGTCGCCGATGATCAGCGGAAGAAATTGCGTCGCACCGCCGGCGGCCACACTCCCTCGCGCCGCACCGACCTGGCGAATGATGATGTCGTCCGCGGCGATGGCGAGGTCGCACGACATGTTCATCTCGTTTCCGCCGCCGACGACCATGCCGTTGAGCCGGGCGATCGTGGGCTTGCCGATGTTGCGGAGCTTCTCGTGAACCTCGATGAACGCCCCCATCCATTTCCAATAGGCGCTGGGTTTGTCGAGGCATTCCTCGGCCTGCTCCTTCAAATCCGCCCCCGTGCAGAACGCCCGATCGCCCTCGCCGGTGAGCACCATCACTCGAATGGTGTCATCCCATGACACATCCTCGAACGCCCGGTGCAGCTCGCGAAGCGTCGGAAAATCAAGGCAGTTCAGCACATCGGGCCGGTTGATCGTCACCGTCGCCCGATGCCCGAACTTGGAATAAATGATGTTCTTGAACCCAAGCGACTCGGCCGGTTGACGCTCTGGAAAGTTCATGGTCATTGTGTTTGCGTTCCCCGCATTTTCTTTTTCTTTCCTGACGTCCTCTTGTGTCGATCTATTCGCCTCGCGTCCAACCACTTCTTGAGCGATGTCTGGCCTTCACCCGACGATCTTCCAGCTAGGAGACCTTCCACGCTGATGTCCTCGTCCAAAAGAGTCCAATGGATTCCGGTTCCTCGCCCGATCAAACGCCATTGGCCGCGCTCTTTTCGTGTTGCGTGAACCAAGCGTGGAAACCAGGCCAGCGGAACTGAAATTGTCCTGCCGTCAGAAAGGTCAACAATGAGCGAGTCGTCCGTCGTGCGGACATCCTGAGCCGCCGGAATTGTGAAATCATTCGCTGAAATAATCATGCCATGCCTCTAAGAGTTCCGTTTGTTTGGCGCGTAAGAGTTTCTCAATCTGAGCGAGGTCTGATCGAGAAAATCCGCCGCTGCGTTGAAGTTGGATCGGGTCGAGCCAGAATTTCGCGATCCTGTCATCGCGCTCAACATGAACGTGCGGTGGCTCGCTGCGATCACTGGCATAAACGAACACCCGATACGGTCCCGATCGAAACAGCGTAGGCATCTCGGACTCCCGATGACCCACATCTTACCATTTTTGGGGTGAGTGATCGACATGTGTATCGTGTTCTTGAAGCCAATGGCCTACGGTGCGGAGGTATTCATCAGGCTTGTCAAGGTTGGACATGTGGGCGGCACCGGGGATCACGATGGCCGTGGCGCTGGGCATTCGGGCGGCGTCTTCTGTGGCGCCGTAGGGCGGCACTTCGTCGAATTCGCCGGTGATGAAGAGCGTGGGCAGTTTGATTTCGTGCAGCCGTCCGGTCACGTCCACATCTTTAATCGTGCCCGTGATGGTGAATTCACTTGGGCCGTTCATGTAGCCGTAGACGCCCGCGCCCAAGCCTTCAAACGTGTGATTCAAATCACCGGGCCAAGGATCGAGGCGGCACATGTGCCGCTTGTAGAACATATCCACGGCGGCCTTATATTCGGGCGAATCGGTCGTGCCGTCGCGCTCGCTTCGACGGATCGTCTCGGACGCATTTCCCGGCAGGGCGTCGATTAACTTCTGCATATACTCGGCCGTTCGTGGCACGCTCAAGGCCTCATTCGCCAGGATCACGCCATGAACGCCCTTGGGTTTGGTCAGCAGGTAATCGACGGTAATCACCGTGCCCCACGATTGACCGAGGATGAAGCATTCTCGCAAGTCGAGCGCCCGCCGCACTTCGGCCAATTCGCGCTCGGAGCGTTCGCGCGTCCAGAGCTTGGTGTCCTCAGGTCGATCCGATTTTCCGCAGCCGAGCTGATCGTAGAAGACGATTGGCCGGTCGCCGCCGAGCGCGGAAAGATTGTTCAAATAATCATGCGGCGCACCCGGCCCGCCATGCACGATGAGCAGCGGCGTCCCCGGCCCTTCGCCGACGATCTCGTACCACACTCGCCCGCCTTCGACGGAGATCATGCCGGTGCGAGAGATTTTCTGGTGCGTCTCAGTCCAAGGCCGATTTCGATGAGCGACGTTGCAGCCGAATAGCGTTATCAAGAAACATGCCGCGGAAAAACGAGCAAGCGCATGGAACGTGGATTGATGTCGGTCGCTCACCATGGTCTGTGTTATGGTGCATCAAGATGCACCATACGATTCAGGATGCGAATTCGCCCGAGCGAGGTAGTGGAATTCTACGCCAACTGCGCGGCAAATGATTCTCCGGCTTTATTGACTCCGGCAACCAGAGGCTCGTAATTTTCGCGATCCTCCCGGCTCCAATCCGTCCAGGGGGCTTCCCAAGGAATCGAGTATTCTAAATCGAATTTTGTGAGGACGCCCCTGTCTCGTATGAAAATGCTCGATAACGCAAACGATCGTTTTGCAACCGCTCTTATTTCACTCCCGTCTACCCAATAGCAATTAAGGGAAATAGTCTTCTTCTTTGCGATCTTCTCAAGCAAGTTTTTGACTGCCGGTCTATTCCAGTAGTCGACCGACGTAAAGAAAAAAAAGAAACCTGATTCTCTGTTTGACTCCGGCTATTAAGTACGGTAGTTGTTAGGTTTTACGCGATTCGAGGAAGGAGACGCGAAATGCCTGACAACCGGAACAAGCGGCCCATGCCGGCGGTGATGGATGTGGCCACGTTTCAT
>JACQFE010000003.1 GCA_016200265.1 Planctomycetota bacterium
AAATCGAGGTATCATTGCCCTGCCAGTCCCGCAAATGAACCGACAGTGTCGTCGATTCACCGGGATGAGCCACGAGAAAAGGAGGATCGAAAGTCGCCACGCTCTGTACAGCATCCGGCTGCCCCTCCAAGCTCGCACGCCTCTGATCGAACAAATCCCGCAATTGAAAAATCGGATCAGGATCGGAGACCTCCTGGAATGCCACATTCAGCATCTGAAAGTAGTCGCCGGTCGCACATCCAAGATTGGGGTCGCATCCGCCGTTCGTATCGCCTGAACGTCCAATGATCATGAACCCTATGTGCGCCGCCTTCGCAAAATCCGCACTCGGTGGCGAGCCGCATCCATTGGGAAAGTTCGGCGAGCACGAACATCGCCCGTCGCCGCCGTACGCTCGCGCCGCTTCCATCCCGGCCATCAGCTTCTCGGCGATGTCTCCAACGGTGTTACGCACCGCCTGTTCCGCCATTGTGATCACGTTCGCGCCGGCCAGAACGTTGCCCTGAATTGAATAGACATAGTCCCCGAACGAGCCTGTGACGCCGCCCTTGTACGCGCCCGCCCCCGTGCCCGTAAACGTGGCCGACCGGCCCAACGTATCCACAATCCCATATTGGCGGCTTTGATGCGACGGATCCGATACCGCAAGCTGATTGATGATCGTCTGCGGCTTCACATGCTGCACCAAATCGTCGTAAATAACCGTTCGGTTCACCGCCCCAAAGTCGATTTGAGACTGCGCCGCGGCCGCACCCGTATCCACTACGACCACCGGCAAATACGCCGCCAGGTCAAACCCGGTGAGGCAAGTGGCCGCCCCAATCGCGACCTCCTTCGTTTTCGTATTCACGATCACAATCGACCATGTGGCCTTGGCAGTCTCGATTGGAATGCTCACGCAGAAAACCAAAACGACGATGGCGACTCGGCGGCTATTCAAGCTTCACCCCCCTTGTGCGTTCTGGCCTAGTGTACCTCATCAACCGCCTTTGGTTCAAGACTCGTCTCTTGTTGCAGAGTGCTCGTAGTTTCCCTCCCCCCTTACCAAGGGGGACTCAGGGGGGTGCATCACGCTCTCCGAATGGCCTCGTACACGGGGCGGGTCTTGTACGTGTTTTTGCAGTAGATATCACGACCCACTAGATTTCATTTCAGTGTGAATGCCTGTCATCGTATACTGAGCATTCGTCCCCGGACGCAATTCGTCCGATCCCGCCGCTCAATTGGGGACGTTCGTGAACAGTGCAGGTCATCAACTCCGATGTTTCGTGGCCTCTGTCGTGTTCTGCGCGCTCCATTGCGGCGAAAGCCGGGCGCAGTTCGTCCCGGGCATATCTTCGTGCCTGATCCATCGATCAATCTATGCGGGACACATGACAACGGCATCCCCTTTGATAAGGAGTTTATCTACGAACTGAATCCGGAAGACGGCAGGTCGAGGCTGTTCGCCACCATCCCCCGGGAGCTTTGCGGGGGGATCACCGGTATGGCGTTTTCGCCTGACGGCAGACGCCTGCGAGTCGCGTCCCAGTACATCGGCGCGATCCTGGAGTTCGACGCCCAGGGAAATCTTTCCATTCCCCTTTATTGGCGCGACGGCATCGCCAGTCCCAGCGGACTCAATTGCATTGCATACGATGACAACGGCAACTTCTACGTTGCCAACTACGGCGGGTTGAACATTCTCAAGTTTCCGGCGGGCGGCGGTCCGGCTGTGGTTCTCGACGAATACGACCCCAACGACGTGCCCAATCATGTGGCGACACCGATTGGTCTTGCGGTGGCACTGGATGGAGCTGTCTATGTCATGGACTATTGGCTCACTAAGCTTGTGCGAATCACGCCACAAGGTCAGGCGTCGCTTTGGGACACATTCACCGGGCACAATGCTACCTTGGTGACTTTGACAGTCGATGAAGAGGGCACGGTGTTCCTCGGCGAGACTGATTTTTCCGGGGGAAGCGGGTTCTACCGTTATTTCCAAGGCGCACCGGCTCGGCAGCTGTTCGTGCTGTCGCTCACTCAGACCGGTAGTGTGTGCAGCATTGAGATTTTGAACATGTCGATGGATCGCACTAGGTTGGCCGGTGCTGGTTCTTTTGTACCAATCCAAGGGGAATTGTGCATCTCATCCATCGATCCGCTGACTGGATCTTATGAGTCACTGTTGTTCAACCCGCCTGCCTCTAAGGGAATGGCAATCGTCCCGCTTCGCGGTGATATCGATCATAGTGGTGCGGCGAATCTGGCGGATTACGCCTTATTGCAAGGCTGTTTGGATGGTCCAGCGGGCGGCGCGATAACGGTAGAATGTGTTGCCACTGACCTGGATGCAGATGGCGCGGTCAATCATTTTGATTTTCGTTTTTTCCAAATGGCGTTCGGCGGTAGACATTAATGATTAGTGTCACACGGTGCGTTCGTGCCACGGCGCGGGATCAGCAAACCCCGCTTCTCAATAGATTCTTGCCCCCATCGGCATTTTCCAAGAATTCATCGATCACCCCCGACGTTCTTCCTTTGTGGAATCATGTTCTCCCCCATTTTCAATCTGCGTAAATCCGCGGTTCTCGTCCCTTCGCCAGCCTTGTTTCGACTTTTCGATTTTTCGACGTTTCGACGATTCGACGATTCGACGATTTCACTCGCTCTTCGATCTTATTTTCAACATTCCGCATTCTGAATTCCGAATTCAGAACAGTGCCACACAATGACACTTGAGAAAAAATACTTTTCCAACCGAACCCATCTGAAAGTGTCGCTGAATATGCTGATTCGGGGGCGCTCGACGAAATTTTCCGACTCATAGTGCGCCGCGCAAGTTGTTGAATTGCCATGCGGTACTGTTTGCCTGTTGCCTTTTGAAATGCCGTTTCACGTGAAACAGAATTTGCGCCGATCTTTCAAGTGGCTCGTTTCAAGTCAAACAAATCTGCGTCATCTGCGGTTTCCGTCCCTTCGCTCTTCGCGATTCGCTCTTCGATCTTGCGTCCATTGCCCCGTTGCCCTCTTGCCTTGCTGCCTCGCCGCCTCTACCCGGTCATTTCTCGATCGACTTCGGCATCCCTTCTTCAAGATCGACGCCCAGCCCGTCGGCCACGCGGTTGATGTAATTGAAAAAAGCGATGGTTTGTGTGGCGTCGCTGATGGCCCGATCGTTCAGACCGTGTGATCGCAGCCGCTCAATATCGGACTGAGTGATCGTCCACGGCTCGCGAGTCAGCTTGATCGCGTGATCGCAAAGGGCGCGATCAACCGGCGACATCTTCGCCGTCGCGTAATCGATCATCACGCGGCGAACGAATTCCTCGTCGTGAACCTCCGACCGGAGGTCGTACGAATGAGCAACCGTTCAGTAATGACAATGATTGGCGCGAGACACGACGACGGCCAGCATCTCCCGCTGTGCGCGGCTCAGCGGCGATTCACCGCGAACGGCCGCCGTGTACAGATCGAGCATCCCCTGAAGCGCCGCCGGGCTCTGGCTTTGAATCTTGAGAATGTTGTAAACCCGTCCCGCGCGGCGCACTGCGTCATCGTAAATCGCGGCCAGCTTCCCGCCCGGCTCAGGCTGATCGATTGTCTGGATGAACGCCATGCAACGACATTGTCGATTGAAGTTTGTCGATTGTCGAATTTCGGCCGCCCATGGATTGGATTGTGCAACTTGCGTGTCCGAGCCGCGATTCAGTTATTTGATGAGATACGCTCCTTCACATTGAGCGAAGGCGGAGAGGTTGCGAAAGCCTTTTTCAATCGACAATCGAAAATCGGCAATCGACAATCAAATGAACGGAGCGGGAGGGATTCGAACCCTACCGCACCCAGTCAAACGCGCATCGTAAAGCGTGAATCTGCAAGCACTTCCGAAAGTGGCTCGAAAAACATACGCACAGGCATACGCGACAAACGGCTCGCGGAGCTGATTCAGCGATGGGATGAGCTGCCCGAACCGATGCGCGATGGCATCGCGGCGATGGTCCACGCGGCTTGCGGCGGTGAGTCGCGAAGTTAATCTTTTCGTTTGCGGGAAGGACGATTGATCGTCGTCCAAGTTGCATTACCCCGGTCGTTCGCACCTACGGCGATCGGGGTGGTGCAAACCTGCGGAAAGTAGGTGCAGCATCACAACACGAACGCATGTCACACTCAAGAAACGCTTCTCCTGGGCGGCGTCCGAACTGGAATCGGTCATTGTCTCATTAGTAGGCGATGGTTCGAAATCGCGGTCGATGGTCGACAAGCTTCTCACTGGTGGACGTGAACGGGAAAAAGACACTCTTCCGTCAGTATACACCGTGGCGCACAAAGCAAATTGGAACGCGGACACCCGCAAGTATGCCGAGTGGAATGAAGAGATCGAGGCCTTACGCATGGCGTGCTGGTTGCTCGGGAAATACATGAGTGGCGATCCCCCAGAGGGATTCATCAAAGAATTGCGAAAATGTGCTTCAAACCTACCGGCGGATGACATTGCGCCGGGCCTGAGCACTTTCGAAGAAATGAGATTTCAACTGTTGGTGTCGCGACCTCGACACAGGTGGCTGATGAGCGAATTCCATAGGCTATGCCGACGGAGCAACCTTCCGGCCTCGGAAAAGACGCTCAAGAATGTGGTGGACACTTTCGTTGAAAACGGCTTCGCTGAATTCACAAAGGGCGAAAAATCCGGGTTCGTTGTTACACCTACCGGGCAGGCCCATCACAAGATTCTGTCGGCTAGTCCATCCCGCTAAGTTCCCTCAAAAATACGTCTCCGGTTCCCCACACGCCGGAATTCTCGTCGTAAATTGTGGGCATGGTATCGCTCAATGAATTCGACGCGCCGGTGACCGCTGCGGTGATGGCTCGCATCCTCGGCGTCAAAAGCGCATGGCTTATCACTGAGGCCAAGGCTGGACGGTTGCCACACATTCCGGCCGGCCAAACAGTTCTCTTCAACATCGACATCGTGAAGCGGTGCCTATTTGAACGATCGAAGGAGCTGCCATGCCGAGCGCAGGCGTGATCGTGAATTCGCAAGAGCTGTCACGGCTTGGTGCGTCGTGGAAGCCGGCCGACGTGGCGGCGTTTCTCAAGGTCGATCCGCGCACTTTGCGGAGGTTGATATCGAGCGGGGCATTTCCGGCAGCCGACATCGTTCTCACGGACAAAATCAAACGATGGCGGCAAGAGACGATCGATCGATGGATCGAGGCGCAGGCCAGCGATGGCCGCCGGATGCAGATTGCGAGGGCCGCCTGCTAAACCCATTCCAACCACCGGGTGAATTATTCGCCCCGCCGAAGGATAGCCTGGCCTTCGCAGTGGCCAGTCCAACATCGCGACGCGCGGCGAAGCGCGCAGAGCCGGGGGCGGCAACAATCGCGGCCCGAATCCTGAGCGAATTGCGACGCCAGGGTGCGGTGGGCTCGACCGATGACCAGTTGGAAATCGCACTACAAATTCCGGGCAATTCTCTTCGCGGCCGTCGGCAATGGTTAGAAAAGACGGGTCGCATTTGTAGGTCCAACCGCGAGCGCGATACGCGAACGGGATCGCCGGCGGTCGTTTGGGTGATTTCGGGGTGCGGGCGATGACGGCGGCCGCGAAACCACTCTTGCGGATCAAGGATTGGACCGAGTTCTTACCCTACGACAAAACGCGGAAGAATGCGTCTGAGAAGGGCGCCCTGGGGCATTATAAGCAACCCACAAAGCACGACTCCTGCGGAATTCGCAATGTCTCAAAACACCCGCACTCGGCTGCGGTTTATGGATGTTGGATTCTGATGGTCCAAGTTGCGGCAAAGTGCCAACCCCGAGGCACCCTGCGAGGTCGCGATGGGGCGCTGGATGCGTCAGACCTAGCGGGCCGCACGGGCTTTCCGGAAAAGTATTTTCGCGAGGCGATCGAAGTTCTACTCGATCCGAAAATCGGCTGGTTGGAGTTGGTGGGGAGTGAAGAGGCACAGTCATTGACACCCGCAAATGTCGCAAGCAACAGGACGTTTCCGGAAAGTTCCGTACGCGAACGTAAAGACACTGGTGTTGACGAGAATCACCGGAATCGTACGGAAAATTCCGGCTATCCTAGTGTAGTTCAGTCTAGTGTAATTAAGACCCCCCTACCCCCCAAGGGGGGAGCAGGCGCGTGGGAGCAAATCGTCGCATCATTGTCGCCTGAACTGAAAACACCCGCGTTCGAAACCGCGTGGCGAGAGTGGATCGACTACGGCAAGGACAGCAAGAAAAAACTGACCGCAGCCAGCGTATCGAAACAATTGAAACTTCTGGAGGAGCTGGGCCATGACCGAGCGATCACTTCGATTGATGCTTCCATCCGAAACGGCTGGGCCGGACTATTCGAACCAGACAAGGGGAGAGCTGGTAACACAACATCAAAAGGCGGCGAAGCGAATCGACCCGGAAGGATGGAAGCGAAACCTGGGAAGTATGATCGTTTCCGCAAAGCGAACCAAGTTGAGCCGGGCGTTCTACATGAGAACGCTGAGGGGCCCGCGATGGCCCTTCGAATTGCCGAAGATGGCACGCGATCCGCAGCGGGTGACGGAGTGCTTGCGCGATCCGCTGCGGGCGGCGGTTCTCGGTAAGGGTGCATGGCCGATTTTTCTTCACGGCGAGGCCGGGTCTGGGAAAACGCTCGCTGCGCTGTGCGTCGGGGATTGGTGCGGAGACTGCGCGTACGTCGATATGCCAACCTTGTGTCACATGGTCAACGACGCGGCTTTCGGTCGGCTCTTAGATGATGACGGGAGTGCCATTCAGGTGACAGCAGTTTGGAAAAATTGGGCCAACGCGAATCTCGCGATCATCGACGAGATTGGGTCACGCGGCAAAGTTTCGGACGCGCATTTCGAAACGTTGAAGATGACGCTCGATTCGCGGGAGCGGCTGAACAAACCATTGATCGCCATTTCAAACCTAGACCCGGAAGCACTGGCGAACGTCTACGATGATCGAATCGCCAGCCGATTGAGCGCGGGCACGGTCTGTCGAGTTGACGGCGATCGACGGTTGGAAATTCACGACGCGCAGGCCGTTGATTCACCTTCGCCGGCGGCGGCAAAAAGGCGGGTTGGATGATTCCTGAAACGAACATCGGGGTGCCGCTAGTCGACTGGATGCACTGCATTTGCGGTGTGAGTGCAACGCCCGAGCCGAATTGCGAGCCGGGTTTGTCATCGCGCGCGGTTGATGGCCGGCTGCGGATTCGAATCGTCGGGCACGTCGCACGCAGGAAAACATTCGAGAGCATCGGAAACGCCTGGGCAAGCTGGCATGAACTCGCAATCTTGATTACTGGCGCGGCGGCCGATCCAAGCATTCGCGGCGTCGATTTGCTTATCGAGGATTCGCGCAGTGCGAATTTTCATGGATACGACCGCGTTGAATTAGCAATCAGAGAATGCTGGCGGTCACGGAAAAAGGTGCGAACATACATCGAAGGCGATTGTTTCGGCGGTGCATTTTTGGTGGCACTTGCCACTTCATCGATCACGTGCGCTTCACGATCGCGAGTGGGGATGCTTTCCATGTCCGACACAACAGCGGACCTGTGCTTGGTCAGCGGGATGGCGTCGGTCTGCGCGGACATGCTCAACGAGCTGCGTCCAAAGACACCGGCAGAGATTCGAGAGCGGATTCTCGCAGGTGACATTTTGAGTGCAGAGCAGGCAGAGGCCGCGAAACTTCTGCGGATAGGGAGGGTGCGGCGATGAATCACCAGAGTTCAATTTCAGGGCAGGGAATTCCCGGCAACGTTGCGTTGCGCTCTCCATTGGCAATGAGCAGCGACGAGCTGAATCGCGTCGTTAGTATATGCCAGTCCATCGATCCCGGGATGATTGAATCAATTCGCGTAAATCGATCCGCGGCTGCACAGCGGGCGCAATCCGAGCGCAGGCCGCAAATGCCTTCAACCTGCAACACAGTGCAAGCAATTGCACAATGGCAGGCCGCGATGCGACCGTCTGCGCCGCGGGCGATCCCGCTGCCATTTCAGCGGATTGGAAGCGTGGCAATCGTTCACCTGAATGGCTTTTTGGCAAAGTACCCAAGTTGGCTTTTTTATTTCGTGAGGGGAACGTCGACCCTAGATTTCGCAGAGGCAGTGTCGGCGGCAGCCCGCGATACCCTGGTCAAGTCAATTGTGCTGATAGTCGATTCGGGCGGCGGTGAAGTGGCTGGAGCATTTCAAGCAGCTCAGGCCGTCTATGATGCACGCAAAAAGATGCGCGTCGTGGCAGTGACCAGTGATTTGAATGCCAGCTCGGCATTTTTGATTTCATCGCAGGCGAATGAAGTTGTCATAAACGAATCAGGGTTTTTGGGATCGATCGGGGTCTATGCGATTTTGGCCGACTACAGCGGAATGTACGAACGCGCTGGAATTAAAGTGAATGTAGTTAGAGCCGATGGTGCGGACTTCAAAGGCATTGGTGAACCCGGATCCGAAATCACGCCGGCGCAGCTTGCCGAAGTGAAGCGCCGCGTCGAGCAGACTCATAATCTTTTTTTGCGGCACGTGGCCCGCGGGCGAAATCTGCCCGTCGATCGAGTGAGAGCGTTGGCGACGGGACAGGCGTTCGGATCCAGTGAGGCAATTCGTAATAAATTAGCCGATCGCGTGGTTTCCGATCCTGAATCAGTGATCACTGAGCTGGATCGACCCTTCGCAGAGCAGTTAGCCAAAATGTAGGCTGAATTTGAATCGGGGATGCACTGAGCAGGGGAATTGTGAATCGTTTTTTGACGGTCAACAGACGAACAAAGGAGAAAATTCTATGGGATCAGCGACAGAGCAGTGGAATGCGGCGATTGAAGAAAAAATGGGCCAGGGAATGGACAAGGTCCGTGCGACGCGCGAGGTCGTGCACGAGAACCCGGAACTGCATCGCGCCTACATAGAGGAATTCAACGCGGCACGTGGCCGGAAAGCTCGACTTCCCGAGCTGGTTTAATTTTCGTCCGATGGTTTTCATCCGATTTTGAAACGATTGGCAACTGTGGGAGGAACAATGCGAATGGCTGCGACGAAAACGCCGCGAGAAAAATCAGCCGGGGACGGGGTTATTGTGGTGGGGCCGGCCAACGCTCCGAATCATTCGGATGCTGAATACGTTGGCCGGCGCGCGAAGGAATTCCGCATCGTCGAGGACATGCTTTTGCGTGTCGCCCGCGGCAGCGGTCAGCTCGATTTCGATGAACGCGAATTCGTATTATGCGCGACGAAATGGCCCATGGCGCGGATCGATTCGACAATCGGTGGCCTTAGAGAATCCCTTGAGAAGGCGCAGCGATGCGGCACGCGATCCGACCTGAATGTCCTCAAAGAGCGGGCCGGCCTGGTTGAACGATCAGCAGAGGAAACCCGCGAACGATTACGCCCGGAGCTGGAGCGAATTCAATCTGAAATCGAGCGTGCGGAGGCGGCCGCCGGTGAGGCGCGGCGGAATTGCGAGTCAATGGAGATTGCGAACCACCGGATGTGCGGCGCCTTGACAGGGCTTTTTCCCTGGTTGGATTCGCGGCGGGAGTGGCGCCGCCAACTGGTTGAATCGACATGCCGCGAATTGAGCGAGGTCAGGCAGGCAATCGGTCGGTTGGACTCGATCGCGTCGATTCGATTCGACGAATGGGATCGAGTCAAAGCACATTGCGCGCATCTTGCGTTGATCGATGAGGCACTCGAAACCAATTCGGACGGTTGGCCCACGCGCTGCGTGTGGGATGAATATATAACCCGGGTGAACTCACCGCGGGATGAGTTGGTAGCGCGCGGTCGTGAACTTGAACGCGAGAAGGCGGCAGCGTTTTCACGAATAGATGCTGAATTCGTTGAGGAATTTATTCCGCGGCTGACCGGCTGAATCAATGGTGCCCTTCCGCCCACTAGCGGCCTGGCTCTTCTGGCATGGCGGCCCGGCCGCGGTGGGTGCTGGCAGCGATGATGACCTGGGCCGGCTGCGGGACTTGCGTTTGACGCAAGTCGGGCGTTGCCAAGCTGGACGATCGCTGGGTCCTTTCCAGCCACCTGCCGCGCAAGGCTTTGCCCGATGATCTTGGCCTTTTTGCGTGTACATCGCGTGATTTGGCAACGAGTGAGTTTCCCAAGAAGGTTTGCGGGCGGTTTGCGGGGCGGGCTGTCGCGGGGTCGTGTTGGTCGTGCGAGCGATGGTGCGTGCGGTTTGCGGCGAGCGTTGTCCGTTAACGAGCGAGATTGCGAGGGAGCATGTCCGGAGCACAAGCACAAGTCGAAGTGGTGATGACCAGCGATCAGGCGCGCTTCTGGCGCGACCTGCAAAAATCGGTCGATAAACTCGATCACGTCAAGGGCAAGCTCGATGACGTGGCCGGCGGCGCTGGGCGAGCTGGCAAGGAATTTGCACACTTCGGGGCCAGTGCGATCGAACAGCTGGCGGGAATGGCTGCCGGGTTCGTGTCCGTTGAAAAAGCGCTCGAGTTGTCGGTTGAAGGATTCGACCTCTGGCTCGAAAAAACGCGGCAGGTCGGTGAGGCCAGCCAGAAACTCGCGACCGCCGGAAAGTCGCTCGCCACAGCCCAACGGCCGGGAATGTCCGGACTCGCATTCAAAGAGGGCGCGGAGCTGCTTTCGCAATTCGGATTCACGGATCAACAGAAAGGCTTCGATCTAATCCGACAATTGCAGGGCGTGCGAGGCGGCGATCTAACGGCCGGTATGGAATCTGCGAGGACTGTGTTGCAAGGTTGGCGAGTTGGATTGCCGGTTGAACTCGCTTCCGAGACCGAAGCAAAGGGCGTTTCGCTCGGACTTCCGCCGGGCGTTTTGATCAAGCGAACATTTGAAGCGGCGCGATTCGCAGGCGCGAATCCCAGCGACATGCTGGGCGGCGCCGGTGGACTCGTCGATTTTCGAGGGGAAGATCGATTTGCACTTGCCATGCTCGCGGATTTGGTGAAACAAAAGGGCGCGGGCGGCGCGGCTTCATTCGAGCAAATCGGCCGCATTCTTTCCGGGCAGGATCAAGACCCGCATTGGAAGCGGATGGTCCGCAGTATCGAGCGAGAACTCGGCCCAGGCAAAGAAAATCTGCTTCGCGGATTGCTGGGGAAGCGCATCATTGAACCTGAGCAATTGCGAAAAGCGGGGGTGAAGGGTCGGGCCGGCGTGCCAGAGGCGATGAGTTTCGCGCTGAAGGATTTTGGCGCGATCCTCGCCGGCAAGTACGACCTCGAGCACTATGACGAAGCCAACATTTTTGAGAACTTGTTCGCGCAGCTTCAGCGCGAAGTTCCGGGACTCCGCGACGCCGAAGCTAACCGGATTCTGGGGGCAAAGTTTGAACACGAGCTCGCCGCCGATCCGAAGGCGGCATTCGCTCGAAAAATGGAAACGGAAGAGCGCCTTCGTGGCCGGGCGCTACAAAAAATGGGTCTCTCGAGTGTCGGTCCATTTGGAGCATTCGCAACCTACGATGAAAGCGGCCGCGCGATTCGCAGTATAGGTGAAAACGTCTTCGGACCGTTCGGCTGGCGGGGTGTGTTGACACGCCTGGAAGTGCCGCGCTACGGCACTTCGATGGTGCCGGCTGAGGATGAAATAGAATATGAAATGGCCGAGCTTCGCCGCGGCGATCGCAAGCGAGAAGTTGAGGTGCGACGGCCGCGACTTGGCGGCGCCGAATCGACTGGCGCTGGGGGCGGCGACTTGAGAGCGGCAATCCGGGAACTTGCTGACACCAACATCTTGCTGCGATCCGCGATTCATAGCTTTCGCGGCGGGCCGACACTCGGGAAACCGGGGGCCGATCGCTAGTAGTGAGCGGATCAATGAACGACGACGAAATTTGCGAGGCATTTGAGAAATTGAACGACCAGTTGACCGAGGCCGGACGATTGCTCGATGAGCATCTTCAACGGATTACGGCGATGATGGTCAGGTACGAAGGGTCGGTCGATTCGCTGCGACATCAACTGAGCGATCACGTCGTGACACGAGAACTGACCATCCTCGATTCCGCGGGGCAAAAGCGTGCGTCGTTGTCGGTGCTCGATGGTCGCGCCTTGTTGATCTTGGCTGACGACGCGGGCCGAAATGTGGTTTATGCGCCGTCGTTGCCAGGCGAATCGAGCGAGAATTCCGGCTCGCCGGTCGATGACACAGATCCGCAAGGGCCGTGATTTTCGCCTGAAACCGTACCCTATTGACGCCGGCGGCGGTTCGATTGAGAATGATCGGGCCGACGGATGTAGAAGCACCCGCCGGCCCTGATCACACGATCGTGGGTTAACACGAGTCGCATGACTGAACGCATCATATTTGACCATGCACTTCATTCAACCCGCGATCTTGCTGCGCGCGTGCGCGGCACCAGGTCCACACTTCTAGCCAGGAGCATTCATCATGGAATTCGCGATTAAACGGTATCGAAGAGAAAAGGCACGAATCAAACAGTTGGCCAGAGGCTCGAGGCGATTGAATTGGAAAAGGCGATCCCGCGGCGGAGGCGGCGGCGATCGGGAATCGAACCGACGCCCACAAGCGAAGGCAGACGAGAGCGAGGCAACCGGGTTCATGGTGAGGATCCCGACCGGGACGCTCGTCAACGCATTGGTCGACTCGTGCGGCGGTCACGTTGAATGGTGCAAGGCTGTCCTGATCGGCGGCGGCACGGCTGTTGGGTGGGTCAGGGTCATCCAACCCGACGATCCATCGCCCGCACTCAAGGTGCTCGTCGGAAAAGTTTTTCACGCCCCATGGCACAACATCGAAGCCCATGTCGAGGGGTTGGCCGAAAAGGGCGGCCGCAGAGATCGAGATTGCAAAAAACTCGACGATGAGATGGACCTACTTTCCATCGAAACGAAGAGCGTCGCGGCGTGCAGGCTGCTACTCGAAGTGGAAACCAATCAGAGCTATGAATCGATGAAGCCGGATGACAGTTCCTACTTGCACGCAGCGATGGAGCTGGTCGAGGAAGTGGTCGACAAGGTGCGCGGTGTTCGGCGATCGCTGTATCCAGACGGCAGTGAGGGCGACGCACGTGGAAGCAAATGACCCACGGGCTTGCTACTGCCCTGTGTGCGAGGGGCTTTGCTCGACGATGGCCGCGAGCTGTCCGCGGTGCGGGCATCCGCTGGCAAACCCGGCCGACAGCATCGGCGGGACCGTGCCGGCGGCGGTCGCGTTCCGATGTTGGTCAATCGCGGCACGGTCGGCGGTGGCAGTCCGGGCGATTTGATGGGCGCGGCACTATGCGGCCTCGGAGCGATGTTGCTGGGGGCTTTGCTGCGTGCCGTCGCGGGAATCTGGTACGGCGTCGAGCGGATCGCGAGGCGGTGAACGGAGGGTGTGTAAAATGACGGATTCAGCATCGACGATGACCATATCCATTGACCAGGCTGGGCGGATGACTGGGATCGGGAAAGATCGACTGCGGGAGCTGATGCACAATGGAACGCTCAAGGGCTATGTGAGCAAGGCGGGGAAGCGATTCAGGCCGTCGGTTTATTCGTTGCTGGTGAACGTGCTGGGCTATCCCAGCGACGTGGCGGGCAAGGTGGTAGTCGACGCACTGGCCGAGCACGCTGCGTGCAACACAGCGTCGCGGACGGCGTCCAGCACGCGGCTGGCGCTTCCACGTCCGCCGATACGAAACCAGCGCGGAGCTGTCGCTGTCGTTCGGCAAGTCGAACCGGATGGCGTTCACCATGGTCGGGATCAAATTTTCGTCAAATCTGATCCTGACGTCGACGCGATCCTGATAGACATGCGTCGGAGGCGTGCGGCGCGGCGTGAACGCTGGCGAAATGAAGGCCGCGCAAAGTTGGTTGGGTGAACCGTTGACGCGATGCGTGTGTAGAAGAGGGTCGGAGACAATGGCGGGGTCGATCAACCCCTGGGAGTAGGTGCAAAATGTCGAGAATCTTCAAGCCGAAGTATCCGAAAATGCGGATCGTGCATGGCGCCGACGGCAAGCCGGTGATGGAACGGCGCATCGCGAAGCGGGGGCCGAACAAAGGCCAGCTCGTCACAATCCCCAAGCGTGAACCCGTCGTCGATTCCAACGGCCAAATCGTCTACAAGCGCTCCAGTCGATGGGCAATCGAGTACACGGATGCTCGTGGTGATCGGCGCACTGCGGCTGGACACACTGACAAAGAGGCGACGGAATCGAAGGCAGCGAAGATCGTCACGCGCATCGCCAGGCAGAAAGAGGGCATTTTCGATACTGACGTGGCGCACCTGCAGACACCGGTCAAGGTTCACGCGGCTGCATGGATTGCCGACCTTGAACGGACCGGCAGTTCCAAGGGGTACATTCGGATGGTGCGCGCCCGCGTCGGCCGTCTTTGTCTCGAGCTGCAATGGACGACGCCCCCCACCATCGATGCGGAATACGTAGCGGCGTGGCTGGCCGCACGCAAAGCGGGCGGGATGAAGCCTCGGACCCTGAATCACTACCTGGACGCTCTAAATGCTTTCTGCAAGTGGGCGAAGGTTGCAAAGCGTTTCGAAGTCAACCCCGTCGAACACGTTACAAAGACGACGGTCGGGCAATCATCAGAGACGCGCCGAGCACTGTCAGCGGATGAGCTGGGGCGGCTGGTCGTAGTGCATCCAATTCGCGGGCGGGTATATCTCACAGCGGCGCTGACGGGACTACGTAGAAGTGAGCTGGCGGCGCTCCAATGGGGTGACATACAGCTTGGCGGGGCGAATCCGCATATCTTGCTACGTGCTGAAACGACGAAATCGAGGCGTGCCGACACGATCCCTTTGAACGATGAAATCAGCCGGCGTCTGCGAGAGTGGCAACCCCCCCACTGTCTGCCCGCGGACCGGGTATTTCAATCAATTCCACAGTGCCGCGCGGCCAGGGCCGCGACCGAAAAAAGGCCAGGCAAGTGCGCCAGCGCCTTCGATCGTGATCTTGCGGCCGCGGGAATCGAGAAAGAAGTCGATGGGCGGCGCGTCGATCTTCACGCGCTGCGAAAAACCATGAATGTGCTGTTGGCAAAGAGTGGCGTCGATGTGCGTGACGCGATGACGTTGATGCGCCACACGGATATCCGCTTGACGACGAAGGTCTATGCCGATCCGCGGCTACAAGATCTTCACGGTGCGATGAACAAGATTCCGATCGTCGCGCCCGAGCCCGAGCGAGCACGCGCTTTCGGAACATGCGATGCAAGGCCAGACATACGCAAAAGCATACGCACAGGCATACGCGTCAGTGCGTCCGCGAGTGGCCGCAAGCGGGTCAAAATGCACATTGAACCGTCGGACGCGGAAGCACGGCGAACAAGCGCAACCGCTGGTGAGTGCCATAGTTATGACACAAAAAATGAACGGAGCGGGAGGGATTCGAACCCTCGGTGCAGTTTCCCGCACACCGCATTTCCAGTGCGATCCCTTCAGCCACTCGGACACCGCTCCATGTGTTTTCGCGACACGAGAATCCATCAACGATTGGCCTTGGCGCCAAGGATCGATTCCAATTTGCGCGAACCAGCGAATTTTGGCGGGATTGAGAACATCGGTCAAGCTGATGACGACCTTCGACGCATGGTTCAAGGGCAACTTCGCAATACGGTTGACATCACCGGGTCCGCACTTACATTGCATCTTCGGCCAAGGCGCAAGCCGATGCCCGAGGGCTCGTAGCTCAGTTGGTTAGAGCGCGTCGCTGATAACGACGAGGTCCGAGGTTCGAATCCTCGCGGGCCCAGTACTATGGAAGCCTCCGGATTCCGCGTGGCCTATAGTCTATGGACGCAGGAATGGTTGGAAATCGAACTTTTCTATCCCGACGAAAATCCGTCCTCAAGAGTCGTTGGCCTGCCCTTCCGATAGAATGGGTGTATGACCGAGCACACGAATCGACTAATTTCTGAGTTCCGCCGCAGGCCGATTCCTGCTTGGCTAGTGTTGTCGCTGTACGCTGTGAGCGGATTGGGTATTGCTGTATTAGTTCCTGCTTTCAAAGCGCTTGGGTCGTCCTGCTTCGGGCGCAGTGGTTACGGCGTCGCGATCGTGGTCAATGTTGTTCTCCCGTTGTTTTTCGTCGTCGCGGCCGCTTGGTATCCGAAATGGTCTGTGGCACTTCCGGGAACTTTCCTCACAATTCTTGTATTCATGCTTGCGACCGGCATGTTGCCGACTTCATTGTCCGGCGACTGGATCGGTTCCTTTCGCGGAATGGAGCCCGTTTTTGTCATTGCCTGTATTGCCTATTTCATAATCAGTTTCATCACGGTCGCTATCGTGCGAACGATGCAACACATCGGCGCGACGCCCCCTGCGTAACCTACGTGCCGCGAAGGATTCCAATCGGGCAACGTCTCAGGCGCTTGTCCCGAGTGTGGAACACGAATATGACACCACGCCGTGCGAGAAACTTGAGCGCACTCATTGCGATTCTCTGTGGAAGCGTGTTGCTAAGCTCGCTATTTCTAGACTATGGCTATACGGGGCACGGTGTGATTGTAGCAATCACGGAAGGGTCAGTTGTTGGGAGTCCGTTGTCACCCGGCCAAGGTTGGGCCGTTTGGAGCTGGCACTGGCCGCGCACTAATTACTGGCTTCCTCATCTATTTTCGGATCCACGAATCTTCGAAATTGCCATACCCCTCTGGATACCGACCGCCTTGTCAATCGTTGTCACCGCGCTCTTTCATCACAGAGTACATGCCACGAAACCCGGCTGTTGTCGCAAGTGCGAATACGACCTTACCGGAAACGTATCGGGCACCTGTCCCGAATGTGGAACACGAACGCATCGAGAAACAGCAAGCTAGGAATTCACATCGTGGTAGTTGCAATCTTTCGTCCGCTCTAAGAAAGCGAGTGCCCACCAGCTCGGCTCGATGGCCAAAAGGCCGCTACGAGAAGCGCGGCACTTGCGATGCAAACGATGATCGTGGCGCATAGAAATGGAACCGCTTCAAAATATCGTGCGCCCATCAGTCCGATGAGCACCGGCGGCAATGTGGCGATCGTCAAGGCTGTCGCGCGAACGACCATCAAAGCCCATCGTTCGCCCCGTGTCGCATACGGCGCAGCGAACGCGGTTAGGAACCCCAGCGGCAAGAGGAGAATGCCGACGACGACATGGTTCAGGAGCATCGGCGGCGTGAGAAAGTCAACGGACCCCGGCAACGCAGACTGACGCACGAACTGAACGATGTGCGGGGTTACGGCCAAGTGCAATCCGCCCAAGACGACAAGCAGGACACCGCCGATCCAGAGAATGACTGACCGAAGCGGATAGCGCATAAATGGACTCCAGCTTGTGATGGTACTCGAATTTACCCAAATGGCCGTCGCTTGCACGACGCCCGGCGGTACAACGACGCGGCGCGATGGGTGACAAGTCGCCGGATGCAAGTTCACTCAATGGAAATAGGGAAAAACGAGCGCCCGGCGACGCACCCAAGCGCACGGGAGTGGATGGGAATCGAACCCACCAGTCCCGGCGTAAACCGGGACTCGACGGCTTTGAAGGCCGCGGGACCCACCAGGCGTCCGGACACCCCCTATCGGCGTGACGGCAAATCTATCGTCTTGCTCGAAATTTCACCAATTGGGCCAGGTGCCGCATTCAAGTGACAATGCCGTCAGGTCACCCCTAACAATTTATCGCATGTTGCCTTACGACAAATAATGACATTACCCCCGACACGATTTGGAAAGACGATTGCCTCGGCAACTTTCGCAACCCAGCGAATTCGAGTAACTTCTCGCTGGCTGAATCGCGCGGTTTGGCCGACACCTGACGTTTGGCGTCAGGTATCATGCAGAACACTTTTTCGCTGGAGGCCTCGCATTGCCGCGAGGTTCGGGAATTATGAAATCGTTGACCGTTTCGTTTTCCAAATTTGCATTGAGCCTGAGTATTCTCGCCCCCATTTTTCACGCGACTCCAGCGGCGCGCGGGCAAGATGCGGACGTTGACGCGATCTTGAAAATGATTCCCGCGGACCTGACCGTCGCCGCCGTCGTCGTGAACGCGGATCGTTTCGACCAAAACCTGGTCGCGTTTATCAAGTCGATCAACCCGACGAGCGACTTCAAAGGAATCGGCGTACAACTCAAGGGCGAACTCGGCGCCGCGGATTGGCTCGATTTCAAAAAGCCGATCGGCCTGGGTCAAGCAAGCCTCGGTGGCGGGAGCAAGAACCTTCTTTGGGGTCGTGCGCCGGGACTCGCGGACAAACTAAAGACCATGACCACAGCGAAGGAAGAAGAAGGCGTCTGGCACATCACATTCGACGCGAAAGATGACATGTATTGCGTAATCAAAGGCGACATCGTCGTTGCCTCTGTCGGCGGCACGAGAGAAGACGTACAGAAAGTGCTCAAAGTCGAACGCTCTTTGGCGGACGAACTCAAAGGTCGCACCGACATGCTCAAAGATCGCGATTTCCTCTTTCATCTGAACTTCGAGCCGATACGGGCCATGGCGCTCGGCGGCATCCAGCAGTTGGCAATGTACGCCCCCATGATGGCAATGATGGCCGGCCAACAGGGCGGTTTCGATCCGACGGGCGCGACCACCGCAATCACAGGACTGGTCGATGGCGTGAAGAAATTCGGGGAACAGGCCGCGTATCTTGAACTCGTCGGCGGCATCACCAATGCGAACGCGGATTTGACCGTGGCAGTGGGCTTCAAGGACGGTGACATCAAGAGTTACCTGACCAAGAATCAGCCTGCGACTTCGCTCTTGAGCGATATTGGCGAACAGCCATTCCTTATCGCAATGGCGTGGCAAGTGCCCGGCAAGGAATCGCCCTTCATTGACTGGTTCTTCGACAAGCTCAGCGCGATGGATGCAAAGCCCGCAACCGGAGACGCGAAGCCCGTGGAAGGCGCGAAACCCGATGCGATGAAAGACGCGGTCAAGAACAAACACGAGCTTTATCGGAAACTAGAGGGTGCGAGCGCGGCCGTGGGCTTCTCCGCCAAAGGGGTGCAGGTCGCAGGAACCTATCAGAGTTCGGATGCGAAGAGTGCATTGGAGCTCGTGAAGAAAGAGCTCGCGGACACAGGTCTGGCCACAAAAGGTGCGGGCGGCGTCAGCTTCGAGGCCTCTGGCTCAAAGAAGATTGGCGACGCCAATGTGGATGAATACACCATGAAATTCGATGCCAAGAGCCCGCAGGCCGGATTGCTCGGAAAGTTTTTCAGCGAGGCCGGCCGGTTTTATGTCGGCGTCGCGTGCGATCGCGTGCGATATTTCCTTGGTTCGGAAGCAGACGCCGCGAAAGCGTTTGCCGCGAAAGTGGACAAACCGCTCGTCGCATCAGCGTCGGCGGCCGATGCGGTGAAGGCTCTTCCTGCCAAGAAGAACGTCCTCTTGCTCTTGGATTTTTCCGGGGCGCTGGGAATGATCAGCACCATGACCGGTGCGCCCATGGCGCTTCCTCCAGGAGCGATGCCGCCTGCGGCGATTTCACTGACGATGTCCGGCGAACCGGCGCGCCTTGATCTGCACGTGCCGCTTGCATCGCTTCGCGGAGCCATTCAGGCCGCGGGTGCCGGTTCAAAATAATGGCATGGATGGAAGTATTTCTCCATAGTTCGATCACAGGATTTGCCACCCGCGCGCGTTGGGCATTGCAGTGAGGCGGAACTCCGTATTCCCAGCGCGCGACATGCCACAACCGGGGACCGCCAAAAGTCGGAATTATTGGCCGTTCCGAAGTCGCCCATGGGATCCCCGTACAGGTCGATGTGGAAACTGTCGGCCTGTTGCGGGTCGAGATCGCCATCAATGCTACGAACGGCGAGATTCTTCTTAGCATGCCGCCACGTTGATCGTAGAATTCCATCAACTGGAAGGCAATAAATTCAGGCACAATCACAATCCGAATGGCCGTATTGTATTTGGTGGTTGGGTGGAACATAATACAAATTCCCGTACCCGATTTGAGCAATTCCCCCGGGTCGATCCGGCTCGATATTTTTGGACTCTGCGACTCCGATCAAATTTGCGCAAGATTTGCCGTTCTTACGAATGAATCGTATTTTTCATTACGAGCGCGCATCCTCGCCTCCGCCTCTGAGGCCCACTAAGAAGCGAGGACGCTGATTGCATTGATGCCCAAATCTTGGGGTTGTGCGGCGCGCTATCAATTCGGAGGAGGGGGATCCATGTCAACGTATTCGATGACTCGTACGCGGTGGCGCTTGTCTGGCGCAGGAGTGCTCCTGGCGTTAAGCGCTGTGTCTTTGTGGCCTTCATACGCTTCGGCGCCGGTTTCTGATCCGGTGGTCGCCGTCGAAGAGGATTGGGAGCTGGTTGTCAACGATCCCAATGACAACGTAATTTCACCACAGTTCCAGACAATCATGTCTCCGACGCCGGATGCGTCGGGATACTATGCCCAGACGTTGTGGAATTATCGCGAAACGCCGGATTTCCAGCCCGGCGGCGTCCAGCTTCAGAGCTATCTCGGCGAAAGTCTCGTGCGGACCCGAAGCGTTGAGCATCGCATCCTGAGCACCTCTGCTGAGACGATTACCTGGACCCAAGCGCTCCAGACCGATGGCGAAACGTTGACCTTTTCAGTTGTCAATGGCCAATCGACCACGTGGGGGGACTTTGGAAAAGACATGACGATTTCCTATACGGCCAAAGTTCAAACCCTGAATGATTATGATCCGGAATACTCAGCTTCAAATGCCTGCGTGACGTATGGCAGCAATCGGGTGCAGAGTCTCACCTTGAAGGAAGTTCGTTATTTTGGAGCGGGTGGCGTATTGCTTGCGGTGGATTCGACGCCACATAGTGCGTCCTATTGAGCTTGGGCGCAAAGGGTGTCTCATGAAAATGCGGTGATTCATCCCGCTTTTCATGGATTTGGGGACAAAAATCATGGTGAATGTTCCAACAACTAGAGCGAATCGACGGCGTGCGGTGACTTCGGCCCTGGTGGCGATTTCACTTGTCACCCTATTGGGAATGGCCTCGTTGACCGTTGACCTGGGGATGGCATACCGGGCGCGAAATGAGGCCCAAAGCTCCGCCGATGCCGCGGCAATGGCTGCGGCATGGCGGATGATGGATCAGAATCGTCTTCGCGGTGGATCATACGTGGATTCGGTGAATTCCGCAGCGCGGCAGCAGGCCGTTACACTTGCTCAGGACAACCAGATTATTAACAAGTCGCCCACACTGGACACCAATGGAGGGAATGGCTCCACGGGAGACATCGTGCTTGGTCGGCTTGTCGACCCCAATAATGGAAACGAAGCAATGGCGTATGCGAATGCCGCGCAATTCAATGCCGTGCATGTGTTTCTCCACCGCGATGCAACCCGCAACGGGCCGATCAGCCTTTATTTTGCCGGTATTTTCGGCAAGCATTCGGCGGATATCTCAGCATCGGCGACGGCGGCTTTCTACGATGGTGTCATCGGATGGCATGTCACTCAAACCACAGGGAATGCGGGCATTCTTCCCTTCGCGTTGCGGAAAAGCGTGTGGGATCAGTTGATGGCTGGTACATTCACGACCGGAGATCACTACTCTTATGATGAAAACACGAAAAAAGTTGTTTCAGGTGGACCGGATGGCATTAATGAGTTGAACCTATATCCCGGCGCCGGCGCCGGCCAGCTCCCGCCAGGAAACTTCGGCACGGTGGATATCGGAGCGCCGGGCAACTCGACATCAGACATCGTGCGTCAGATTACCGAAGGTGTGAATGCCAGTGATTTGGCTTATTTTGGTGGCACGCTGCAATTAGGAGCAGACGGCACTCTGATGCTCAATGGCGACACCGGCCTGAGTGGTGGCATATCGTCAGCATTAGAGTCGATCATCGGACTACCACGAGCGCTTCCGATTTTCTCAGAGGTTTCAGGCCCGGGAAACAACTCCATATTTACGATCGTGGGATTCGTGGGAGTACGCATTCTTGACGTCAAATTGACCGGTTCCATGAATTCCAAGAAGGTCATCATTCAGCCCGCGTATGTCATGGACGATTCCGTGGTCGTGAGCAAGAACTCAGGACAAAGTTCGTTTGTCTATAAGCCCGTTCAGCTCGTAAAGTGATCCGTTTTAGGAAGACTTAAGGATCCCCCGGGCGTTGCCGGCGTCATCATGCCGGCGCGATGACGAAAACGCACCCAAAAAGGACGAAGGGAGCGACGCAAAGTCCGCTCCCTTGCCTGAAGGCCGATCGGCGCGTGCGGGTGCATACCGCCCCTTCGTCGTCCGAATTCGTCTCGCCTCCCTCTTGCCAAGAGGGAATGAAATGGGATCGAGCTACCCGCTTCATACGCGCGGTGTTACTTTGGGTCCTGCTCCATCGGCAAAGGGGTCATATTGAAGGTCTGCCGTTTGCTTTGAGCCGCACAGCGAGTGATTCTTGACCCTTCGCGGCCGGTGATCAAGCCTTCGGCCCGCCACTCGTTCACGAGCGCGGTCACGCAACTGACGAACTGGCCGTGATTGTGCGCATTGGCCTGACATTGGGCGATCTCGTCCATCATCGAGCAACCGCTGTCGAAAAGGTGATTGTTCACGCCCGAATTACAGGCGCTAATGACAACGGTGGCGTTCAGATCGGAGTCAGGACACTGGTCGTCCGCGTCAGGAATGCCGTCGTGGTCCGAGTCGGTCTCGGACTCAGTGAGCGTCCATGTTTGGCCGCTGACAATCCAGTTGCTCAGTGGTCCTAAGTCGCCGCCAAACAGGACCACTTCTTGTCTGATTGCGTCGTAAACCATGTCGTGTCCATGTCGCCCCGGGGGGGCGATGGGGGTGGTGACCGGAATCCAATCTGCCCCGTTGAATTCCCAAGTGTCGGCATACGATGTCGTACAGAAATCAGTTCCTCCAAAAAGAATCATGCCATCGCTACGGAGATCAAAAGCGAGATGACTGTTTTCGCCACGCGGGTTAGGACGGTGAGCCGTTGGAATAAGGGTCCAGGTGGCGGTTGCCAGGTCCAACTCCCAAGTCTCGTCGGAGTGTGTGCCGCAAACTACCGGAACCAGATTTCCGCCAAAGAGAACCGTGCGTTGGCGGACTGAATCGAACCCCATGGCAGGTGACGATCGCGGCGCTGGCGAGTTATTGGTTACAACGCGAGACCAGGAAGTGCCGTTCCATGTCCACGTGTTGTTCTGCAATCCTGGCGCGTATCCACCGAACATCACGATGAAGTGCTGCGAGGAGTCGTAGGTCATTCCTGCACTTGCAAGCGTTGGTGGTCGAGTGCAACCGTTAGTGCACTTTTCCGTCCAGCTCGTTCCATTCCATTCCCATGTGTCGTTCATGTAGTTGCCGTCCCCAACGATTCCTCCAAACAGAACCGTCACGCAGCGGTTGGAATCAAACGCCATCGCATGGTCAAGGCGGGGACCTGGACCGTTTGTCGCCCGCAACTCCCATTCAGTTCCATTCCACTCCCATGTGTCGCCAAATCGGTGCGCGGGATCGCTTGCGCCGCCAAACAATACGACAACATTCCGGCACGAATCCCATACCATGGCATGGAGCGTGCGCGGGGTGGGGCCGGTTTCGGAACGGAGAAGCCACTCCGGCTCCGCATGCACGACATGTGATAAGGAAACGACGGTGAGACCAACGAAGAGTGTACAGCTTCGCCATTGAAACATGTGGTATCTCCTTGTTTCTTTCGCACTCAATCGGTGTCGGCACGTGCCGATGCGCGATCTGGCCCAACAGAGAGCTGATCGGCTGTGCGAGAGTTGTGCGGGCCCCTCGTCCCAGGAACGTACGTCAACGGGCGATTACAAGCGCAACGATTTCCAACTCTTGCACGCAGTAGTAGCGCAGGAATTCGTCCACATGGTCCATCTGCCCATTCAAGGGTGGCGGGCTTCATGCAGAGCTGCTTGGCCCCCGCAGGCCGCAGCTTGTGTCAATGTGGCTCGGTAGCGGCTCGAGAGCGGATCGAAGGAAGGTCGCCAAGATAGAAGTTCCCTAGTCGAGGAATGTTCTGATTGCGGTTGTAGGCATCGGTGGGTAACTCCGGACCAACTATGTTACCGTGCTCGTCGATGTGAATGCTCGCCAATGTCTCAGTCGGTGAAACGAAATCAAGCGTGAGCCGCAAATGCTTGCCATCGCGAAACTCAAGAGTCGGTTCGGAAACCGTGATCTCCCGGACAGCGTCCGTCTTTTTGGGAGGCAGGATGCATCGGTACCACACGGGGTCAAGAGACCCATCGCCTGGTGTTGACTTTATGAGCCGAGTGGATCGTGGTTGTGGATGCGCACGAAGCGAAAATACAACCTGAGGATAGCGCCGGGTGACTGCGGCGGCCTCAGGATGGTTACGATCCTCCCAGTATGCTTCCGAGTTTTCGCCCGTGAATACGAGCAGCCTAGCCTCCGGCATGCACTTGCACGATAAGACCAAGCCATCGTGCCACACCTGATAGAGCAAGTCACCATCAAGGCTATATATGCGGATGGCGCGGTATGAATAATCATGTGCGGAGACTGATACAAGTTCCGGGCCCGGATTTTCGCCAAACGCGTCCACGAGCCAGACTTTTTCCGGGCTGAAGCTTTGGCTGCTGAACCCCAAGCGGTCATTCGGCGGTACATCGTCTGACTCGATTGCATGACACCAAATAGGCGTTACGCGACCAAACCACGACCAAGTCACATCGAAAGCGCACAATTTCCCTGAGTTCTCTTGGCCGTTGGCATAGTCTCTGCTGAAACCGATGATCGCAGCGCTTCGCCCCCTTATTTTGACCAAATCCGGAAGCGTTCCTCCCGGAGTGAAGGCGTGGTTCTTGTCCGACCGCCATTCGTAGATCACGTTTCCGGCGACTGAAATTACTTGGGCTACAGTGCATTCTTCGGCGATCCGGACTCTTGCAGGTCGGCATAGCGCAAACCACAACGACGCCCCCGCACCCAGCGCGACGCCGAAAGCGACCAGCAAGCACGCAAGGGTCGTGGCCACAAGCGGATGCTTTCGTGACCACAAGACAGATCGCTCGACCAAAGATGGTGGGCGCGCTTCGATCGGTTCACGGTTCAGGTAATGGCGAATATCGCGAGCGAGGTCGGCCACGGATTGGTAGCGTTTGGCGCGATCTTTTTCGAGGGACTTAAGAAGGATGAACTCAATGTCGCTGCGGATTTCGCGGTTTACGTCGCGGGGACGCGTTGGTGGGCTGTCACAAATCGCCCGAATCGCTTGGGTCACAGTCCCGCTCGCAACGGAATATGGCAGCCGACCACAAAGCAACTGAAAGAGAACGACGCCGAGTGAATAGACATCGGTGCGGATATCAAGCTCGTGAGTGTCGCCTTCGCACTGCTCAGGACTCATGTATTGGATCGTGCCGACGAGCTGGCCGACATCGGTGTGCATGGTCGTGGCGGCCACGTCGGAATCCGTCGCACGCGCCACGCCGAAGTCGATGACTTTCACATGCCCTGCGGCATCAACAAGAATATTCGATGGCTTCAGATCGCGATGAATGATGCCCTTGAGATGGCCGAAGTGGACCGCTTCGCACGCTTGCAGAAATAAATCCAAGCGCTGCCGAAGGTCGAGCTTGTGTTCGTCAGCGTACGCAGTCAATGGCCGCGCACCAGCCACGAATTCCATCGCAAAGTACGGCAACGATCCAACCCCCTGTGGTCCCCCTTGGTAAGGGTGACGGTCGGTCGCGCGGGATAAATCCCGCGGCTCTGTGACCGCTCCCTCACGGTCGCGGCTCGGTTCGAATGTGCCAGCGTCGTAAATTTGAGCGATATTGGGATGCGTGAGCCGGGCCAGGGCATCGACCTCGAACTCGAAGCGCTTCCGCGCCGATTGCGCCCAAGCCCAGGCGTGCAGAACCTTTAAGGCGACCGTGCGTCGCGGGTGATCTTGTTCGGCCTCATAGACCGTGCCCATGCCACCGGAGGCGATGACGCGCTGGACAAGGTACTTGCCGATGCGCGTGCCGATGAGTGGATCGGGAGCTTCTCCAAACGGGGCGCCGCCGCTGCGGTCCGGTGGCTGGAGAAAATCCGGATTGGCCTGTTCGTCATGTTCGATCAGCGAGAGGACCTCTTCTCGCAATTCGAGGTCATCCGCGCAGAGATCGGCCAGTGCAGCCCGCCGATTGTCCGGCGGAAGCCGCGAAACTTGATCAAAAAGGTCCCGAATGCGATCCCACTGTTCCGTTTGCATGAAAAGATCGTTACTACAACTACGGCACCGCCGTAGTATCACCCTTTGACAGCATCCGATGGAGCCACGCCCGTGCGATCCGCCATTCGAGCTGCACGGTGCGGCGCGACAGTCCCATCGCTTCCGCCGTTTCGTCTTCGGTCAATCCGGCAAAATAGCGCAGGTTGATCAGCTCAACTTTGCGCGGATCAGATTCCTGCAATTGCTCCAGCGCCTCGTGGATCGCCAGCACGTCGCCATGGTCGTGATCGAAGACGGCCGGCTCAATGTCGAGCGCAAAGGCCTTTCGATCTCCGCCGCGCTTGAGCCTCTTTTTTCTCCGTACGTCATCGATGCGGATCTGGCGCATAATTTGTGCGGCTGCGCCAAAGAAGTGTCGCCGATTGGCCCATTCGACGTCTTTCGCATTTCCGAACAGGCGCATGTACGCCTCATGGACGATTCCCGTGGCTTCCTGGCTGGGTTGGCCTCCGAATCGTCCGTCCTGTGCATGGGCGAGCACGCGGAGCTCGCCATACAGCCAGTCCAGAAGCTGGCGTGCCGCATCGTCATCGCCTTGTGACATGCGATTCAGAAGAGTGGTTGCGTTTTCGGGAGAACCACCGAGCACGTGCAATCATCCTCAGCAGAAGCGAAACCAGAGATTGTGAGGATAGCGTAATGCGAATCTGCCGGGGATTGCAAATGGGGCGGGGTGAGGGCGTTCCGTTGCGTTTGCGTTTGTCGAACGGGCGTAGCTTCGAGATCAGGAGCACCGGGCTATGTTTCATAGCCAATCTGGCGGACAACGCATTTCGAGCCAAACGGCACGACGCACTCGCCGAAGATGTCGAGGTCTTCAGCCTTCGCCACATCGTCTCGGTCGGGACTACCGTACCACTGGAACACGGATAATCTATCGTCAATTTCATTGTGTTTCGTTCAAATCGGCTGGAACGCCATTCCACGGTAAACTTGTTTGTTCTAATGAGGCCGCGCGACGTCGGATTTGCCCGGCGCGTGTGCGATTGACGACACTATGCCCTGGCGATTCGCAATTGATGTCGGCGGCACGTTCACGGACGTCGTCGCGCGCACGCCCGATGGCGCAGTTGTCACATGCAAGCTGCTCAGCTCGGGGGCGGTCCGCGGGGTTTGCGACGCGGGCTCAACTCCGGATTGCATCGCGGATCATCGAAGGAGCGGTGAGTCGCCCAGATTGTGGGATGCGTACACACTTCATCTGCTGGACGACGATGGTTCCGCCGGACAAGACTTCAAATCCACCCGAGACGCCGGCGCATGCGGCTCAGTCGAGGCCCTGATCAAACGCCATGATGCATCAACGGGTCGGCTGCATTTGGACAAGCAATTGCCCTTCAGAACATTGATTGGCCGTTCGTATGAATTGCGCAGTCACGAAGAGGCTCCGGTTGTCGCCATTCGTCAAGTCATGGGAATGCGATTGAACGATGTGATCGGGCCGATCGAAGTGCGGCTGGGCACGACCCGCGCGACCAACGCCCTTCTGGAGCGAAAGGGTTCTCGCGTCGCGTTCGTCACTACGAAAGGATTCGGAGACGTCTTGCGGATCGGCTATCAAGACCGCCCCGCCCTATTCAACCTGAATATCCGCAAACGTGACGAACTATACGAATGCTCCGTTGAGATTGACGAACGACTCGATTTTGCCGGCCACGTGCTGCGGTCACCGAATTTGACCGACATCCGCTCGCAACTCCAGGAACTACTCAGTCGCGGCATTGAGGCACTGGCAATCTGTTTTCTGCACGCCCACGTCAATCCGATTCATGAAGAGCAGGTGGCCGCAATCGCGGAAGAAACGGGCTTTCGACAAGTTTCCGTATCCTCGCGCATTTCGCGACTGGAGCGAATCGTGCCACGTGGTGACACCACGGTGGTCGACGCCTATTTGAGCGGCGTCATTCGCGGATACGTGGAATCGCTGCGTCGCTCGATGCCCAAGGCTAAGATTCGATTGATGGCCAGCGCGGGCGGGTTGATGGAGGCATCGCTGGCCAGCGGCAAAGACACCATCCTCAGCGGACCGGCGGGCGGCGTCGTGGGATGCGCTCAAATCAGCCGGGCCGCGGGGTTCGATCGCGTCATCGGCTTCGACATGGGCGGCACGAGCACGGACGTTTCGCGCGTCGAGCCGCCGCCGAATTCATTTCAATACGAAAACGAAACCGTCAAGGCCGGCGTGAGGATCATGAGGCCGATGCTCGGAGTCGAAACGGTGGCCGCAGGCGGCGGAAGCACTTGCTTTTTTGACGGTCTTCACCTCTGCGTCGGCCCGAAGAGCGCGGGGGCGGATCCGGGTCCGGCGTGTTACGGTCGCGGCGGCCCACTGACCATCACGGACATGAATCTTTACATCGGTCGTCTGGCCGCTGAACACTTTCCGTTTCCTCTCGATCGAGACGTCGTAGACCAAAAGTTGCGGGACCTCACCGCGCAACTGCGCGGCGCAACGGGCTCGACGCTTTCACCCAAAGAACTGGCGGAGGGTTTCATTCGAATCGCAAACGATCACATGGCCGCCGCCATCAAACGGATCTCGGTCGCGAAGGGCTACGATGTTCGTGAGTACGCCCTGTGCACGTTTGGCGGGGCAGGCGGTCAACATGCATGCGCAATCGCGCGGTCACTGGGAATGACCCGAATTCTTTGCAGCCCGTATGCGGGAGTTCTCAGTGCATTCGGGATTGGCGCCGCCGAAGTCAAACGATTCGGACAACAAAGCGCCCAATTGCCGCTAGATGCCGACGGCCTGAAGGAAGCAGAGACCATTTTCGAGCGGCTCGAATCGCATACGCGGGCTGAACTCGTCCGAGAAGGAAACGACGCCAACAACATTCGCAGCATCCGATCGATCGATTTGTGCTATGCGGGCCAGTCCAGCACGCTTACCGTCCAATTCGGCGACGCTCAGAAAATGGCCCGCGAATTCGCCAACGCCCACGAACGATGTTATGGCTATCGGCACGGGCATCGTGCAATCGAGATTCGCGCCATTCGCGTCGAGTCGGTTGCCATTGCAAAATCAATTGAGTCCTGCAGCGCAGCACATCATGTGACAACCAAAGGTCGTCAATCGATCGAGGATCAATCGGCGTTCGTCCCAAACCGCGCAAGCGTTGACGCTCCACCCGTATATGACCGCAGCGATCTTGATTTTGCGGAGTACATTCGCGGCCCGGCGGTGATTGTTGAAGAGCACAGCACCATCTTTGTAGAATGTGGTTGGAAAGCGCAGATTGTTGCCAGCGGAGATATTCTCCTGACTGATCGCGGCGCCGGGCGAACGCTCGATGCTGCGTCGTCACTTGCCACTTCGCGTAGCGCGACCATCAACCCAATCCAACTCGAGCTTTTTCGCAATCATTTCGCAGCCATCGCCGAGCAGATGGGCGAAACGCTCCGTCGAACAGCCCTTTCCACCAACGTCAAGGAGCGACTCGATTTCTCATGCGCGATCTTCGACACCGATGGAAACCTCGTCGTCAATGCCCCACACATTCCCGTCCATCTCGGTGGAATGAGCGAATGCGTGCGCTGCCTAATGGCCGATGTCGGTGAGTTTCGCCGCGGTGACGTCTATGTCACCAACGATCCGTATCGCGGCGGCTCGCACCTCAACGACGTAACGATCATCACTCCCATCCATGATCGCGGCGGCGACAAACTCATCTTTTTTGTGGCCAACCGCGCTCATCACGCGGAAATTGGCGGAACGCGACCGGGATCCATGCCGCCGAATTCAACATGCCTCGCCGAAGAAGGCGTAGTGATCCGGGCATTTCGCTATGTCGCCGATGGAGACGTGCAAGCCGACGCGCTTCGCTCGATTCTCTCGAATGCCCCCTATCCGTCGCGTAATCCGGATGACAACATGGCGGACATCGATGCCCAGGTGGCCGCCAACCAGACGGGAGTTCGTGAACTACTGGCGACGGTTGATCGGCATGGGCTGCATTTCGTCACCACGTATATCGAGGCCATTCAGGCCTCGGCCGAACGCAAGATGCGTGCCGCTATTCGCAATCTCCAGCAAGGCGAGCGGCAATTTGAGGATCGGCTTGATGACGGCACGCCGATCCGACTTCGCATCGACATTCACGGCGATCATGCCGTGCTCGATTTCACGGGCACGGGTCCGGTGCATCCCGGCAACTTCAACGCGAACCGCGCGATCGTATTCAGCGCCGTGCTGTATTGCTTCCGATGCCTGATCGTAGACGACATTCCCCTGAATTCAGGCGTTTTGGCCCCGATCACAATCCTGTTGCCGGAATGTTTCCTGAATCCGTCCCGCAACGACGATCCACGACGATGTCCGGCCGTCGCCGCTGGTAACGTGGAAACGTCGCAACGCATAGTCGATACAATTTTCGGTGCACTCGGCATCATGGCCGCAAGCCAGGGTACAATGAACAATCTGCTCATCGGGAATGAGCGATTCGGCTACTATGAGACAATCTGCGGCGGCGCGGGCGCCGGACCGGGATTTCACGGAGCGGACGCAGTTCATACGCACATGACCAACACGCGACTCACGGACCCCGAAGTCCTCGAATCACGATATCCGCTCAGGCTCTATCGATTCCAAATTCGACCCGATTCGGGCGGCGATGGCCTATTTCACGGCGGTTGTGGAGTGCTTCGCGAACTGGAGTTCCTTGAGCCGCTGGAAGTGTCGATTATCAGTCAACGCAGGCTGACTTCCCCGTATGGAGTAGGCGGCGGGCTGGCAGGCGCATCGGGCAAGAACTTGTTGATTGGCTCGACCGGAGGGTCCGTGCAAGAACTGCCCCCAACCGCTACGTTTCGGGCGTCTAAAGGCGACCGGCTGATAATCGAGACTCCCGGAGGCGGGGGATGGGGTAATTCAAGTCTGTAACGAATAGATTTGCGGATCACCCAAGGGAAAGAGTTGATTGTCTTTAATACAGGTTCCGTCGTCGTAATTCTTGGAGTAAGCCCACAGTTCCAGGAAATATAGGTCGCTGGTGAACCTTTACGCGCTAGAATGAAAATTGTAGGGACATGGCGAAATCACTATCCTAAGATTTCTTGTTCCATGGCAAAAAGGACCGCGATTTGCCACAGCAAGTTGCCAATTCCGGGGGATGAGTGCTCAGGCTCAATCGATTCTTGACTGGAAGAGTTTTGAGCGGGAGGGCGCGCAATCAACCAGCAAAGCCCAATACGATTCGTATCCGATATCCGCAAAAATTAGGCAGAACTTCGGCTTGCCTGCGAACAATTCATGCTGTCATGCTCGCAATCCTGGCCTTTGTTTCGATCGCCGCGAAACCTCGCCTCATTGAAGCCACATGCGGACGAAAAGTACCAGCCCCACCGATCAAGCCTATCACCGCATCTTCAGGAACGGCGATTACGAACGTCGATGTAACTTCGCACGCGTTGTATTCAGGCGGCGCTCCGGTGGGTGATTTCACGGCCATGGCGTGGCTCAAGCTGGTCCATGACGCCGACGCAGAAAAAACGCTGATTGTCATTGGCGGCAATCCATCTGCGCCACTGTATCGCAACACGCATTGGGTTTACCTCGCGGACGACGGGAGCACGCTGGCCATGGGTTCTTTGACTCCAGCGCACTTTCTCGGTACCGGCGGCGATCTTCAAGAAAACGTCTGGCACCACGTCGCTCTGGTGGGAAATACGGATCCGGCTCAAGTATTTTAGCTCTATTTTGATGGTCATCTTGTGGCCACCGGGCAGGAAACGACCGATCCGCAGCAACCATACGTTCCTGGAATGGTGGAGTTCGGCGGTTTGACGGGTCACGATTCGGACCACTTCAGCGGATCATTTTGCGGCGCGATGATTTTCAACCGCAAACTGAGTGCAAGTGAAATCCGAGGCCAAATGCACTATCTGACGCCATTGACTCCCGCATGGGGTGCGTGGGCGCTTCAGACGAGCGCCGATCTCGCTGATATGAGCGGCAATGGCAGAAACATGACGGCGACCGGAATCCCGTTCGTCGATGATCCGAAAGGCCCGCGGGTCTCACTTGCACCACGAAGCGAGGGCCCGTGCGCGTCACTTCCAAATGGGACATCCTGCGACGACGGTAATGCCTGCACAACGAGTGACGTGTGCATGAACGGAATATGCCTCGGCATCACATTCACCTGCGACGATGGTAATGCGTGCACGGATGATTCGTGCAACCCGACAACCGGCTGCACGCACAGCAACCGATCCGGATCGTGCGATGACGGGAACGAATGCACGGATGATTCCTGCGATCCTGTCGCCGGGTGCCAGTATGCCAACAACTCAGCCGCTTGCGATGACCATGACAGTTGTACGGAGAATGATGCCTGCGATTCCGGCGTTTGCAGCGGATCACTCATTCCCGATTGCGTCGAATGCTCGGTTGATGGCGACTGCGATGATCAGAACGAGTGCACGACAGACCAGTGTCAATCGGGTATTTGCGTGCGTTCGGCCAATTCCAATCCATGTGATGACGGAAATGCCTGCACAACCGACGATTCACGCGTGGATTAAGTTTGCACCGGCACGGCAATTGGTTGCGATGACGGTAACCAATGCACCGATGACTCATGCGATCCCACGACAGGATGCGTGAATTTGAATCTCGCAGGAACCTGCGACGACGGCAATGCCTGTACGACGAATGACGCCTGTGTTGACGGAACCTGCGTGGGCGGCGATCCGGTCCAATGTCCTGAAGGCAGCGAATGCGTTGACGGAAAATGCATCTCTATCAACGGGCCGTGAAAGCTATGCCAATCCTCTTGCGATCACCAACCGATGAATCTCGCTCGTACCCTCGTACAGCTCCGTGATGCGTGCATCTCGCAGGAAGCGCTCCACGGGATAATCGCAGATGTAGCCGTAGCCACCAAAGACCTGTACGGCGTGATTGGCAGCTTTTGAAGCGATTTCGCTGGCGAAGAGTTTGGCCATCGCCGCGGCCTGACCATATTCGCGACCTAAGTCCTTGAGCCACGCGGCATGGTAGATCAATTCCCGCGCCGCAGCCACGCCGACGGCCATGTCCGCGATTTTGTTTTGAATGGCCTGAAATGCCCCGATCGGCTTGTTGAATTGCACGCGCGTGCGGGCGTATTTAGTTGCCTCATAGAGTGACGCCTCGGCAATTCCCAGTGCCTGTGCGGCAATGCCGATGCGACCGCCGTCCAGCGTCTTCAGGGCGACGTGCATTCCGCGGCCGCGCTCGCCAAGCAGTGCCTCACGTGGGACGATGCAATCCTCGAAAACGTATTCGGCCGTTGACGAACACTTGATGCCCAACTTCTTTTCGAGCTTCCCGATGCGAAGGCCCCTGGTCGGCTTCTCGACGATGAACGCGCTCAAACGCCGCTTGGGTTCATCAGGATCGGTCACTGCGATGAGCATCATGACGCCGGCTTCCTTGCCGTTGGTGATGAAAATCTTGGTGCCGGTGATGTGCCAGCCGTCGTCCTTCAGAACGGCCATGCAAGTGGCCGCTCCGGCGTCGCTGCCGCTGCCCGGCTCGGTCAGGGAGAGACAGCCGATCAGCTCACCGCTCGCCATGCGCGGTAAGTATTTTTTCTTTTGCTCGGGGCTGCCGAATCGCAAGATCGGATCGACGCAGAGGGAATTGTGGGCGCTTAGCAGCACGCCTGTGCCGGCGCAGGCCTTTGAAATCTCTTCAACAACGATTGAAGACGCGATCGTACCCATGCCCGCGCCGCCGAATTCCGATGGGATCGCGATGCCGAACAAGCCCAATTCGCCAAGCTGCTTGATCAGTTCTCGCGGCATTTCCGCGGAGTGATCGCGAGCTTCCGCCCCCTTCGCTACTTCCCTGAAGGAAAACTCGCGAATTTGCTGTTGCAACATCCGATGATCGTCGTCAAATTCGAAGTCCATGAAACTGCTCACTGCGTTCATTCTCGGTGGGTACGGCCCACCCTACTTTCTTACGCCCCCTGTATCGGTTTTTCGACTTTTGGATTTTTGGGCGTTTCCTCAAATGTCCAGCATGTGTCTTGCGATAATGATCCGCTGCACCTGGCTCGATCCCTCACCGATTTCGCAGAGTTTTGCATCGCGCATGTAGCGCTCGACCGGAAATTCTTTTGTATAACCGTTTCCGCCTTCAATCTGAATCGCATTGAGGCACGCACGAGTCGCCATTTCGCTGGTAAAAAGCTTCGCCATCGACGCCTCGATATTACTCGGCTTGCCGGCGTCCGAGAGAATTCCGGCCTTATGCACCAGGAGCCGACCGGCGTTGATCTCCATGGCCATATCCGCCAGCATGAACTGGATCGATTGATGCTCGAAAATCGGCTTGCCGAACGCCTGTCGCTGCTTGGCATATCCGAGAGATTCTTCGAACGCACCGCGAGCGAGGCCCACGGACATCGCGGAAATCGTAATTCGTCCGCGTTCGAGAACTTTCATCGCATCGATGAAGCCCTCATTGAGCGTGCCGCACAAGGCATCTTTCGGTATCCGGCAATCGTCGAATGTCAGTCCGACGGTGTCCGACGCCCGCATTCCGAACTTGTCTTCCTTTTTCGCGCGGATGAAGCCGGGCGTATCTCGTTCGACCAGAAATGCGCTGATCCCGCGAGCCCCGCCCTCGGGCTTGGTTTTCGCCATCACGACGTAAACGCCAGCGTAATGGCCGTTGGTGATCCAGTGTTTCGAACCATTGAGGACCCACTGATCGCCATTCAAAGTGGCTGTCGTGGTCAGGGCGGCCGCATCGCTGCCGCAACCCGGCTCCGACAGGCACCATGCGCCAAGATAGTCGCCACGGGCCAGACACGGCAGGTATTTGGCTTTCTGTTCGGCGTTGGCCGCACGGATGATATGGGCGGAGCAAAGTGCGTTGTGGGCATCGAGCATGAGGGCTGTCGCCCCGCAATGCCGGGCGATTTCCTCCATGATGACCGAGGCGCCAAGATCACCCAACCCGCAACCGCCGTATTCGGTCGGCGTAAAAATGCCCAGGAAGCCAAGCTCCGCGAGCTTAGCAACAATATCGCGGGGAATGTCCGCATTCCGGTCCCAGTCTCGCGCGTGCGGAGCGATTTCGTCGGCCGCGAATCGGCGAGCGACATCCTGTAGCGCCAAAAGATCGTCTGAAAGGTCGTAATCCAAGGTCTCGGACCTCACGTTTAAAAGGTATACCAATTTCACCAGAGAGTTTACCAACAGGTGAAAGCCTCGTCACGTTTCACGACGGATGACGCACCGGAAGCCGAGGTCCGCGGCGTTTTTCGGCATTTCGTGACATGAATTCGGAACACCGCAAATCCCGCAGCAACACGATCTTGCAAGTCGGGATCGGATAGGCTATAGATTCCACACTGTCGGCCTGTTAGCTCGGGATGGACCACCGGACGAGCGTTCACAAAATGTCGACTGCACGGACTTTGGATCACGGAGAATCAGCTTGAGCACCCTTACGAAAGTTTTCGTCGTCGTCCTCGTGGTGTGTAGCATTGCGTTTACCACGATGACTATTTCGACCGTCGCCCAGACCGCGAACTGGCACGATACGGCCATCAAATATGAGCAAAACGCGCGGGTGGCGGATACGACACTGCGACAAATGATCGCCGCCAGTGCTGCGGAAGATGCGGCCGTTCGCGACGCGAATAAGGGTCTTAGCGAGCGAATCGGGCAGCTTGAGGCTGATCTACAGAAGCTCGGCACGGAATCGGCTCAAATGAAAGCTGATCTGGCGAAAGCCGATTCGGAGAAGAGTAGTTCGGAGGCCATGAATCGCGGTCTGCTTGCTTCGCTTCAAATGGCCGAGGCCAGCCGTCAGGAATATCGCAAGCAGCGCGACGACATTGAAAAAGGCAACATCGAGCTCCAGCAGCGGAATATCGATCTCAGCGGCCGGGTCAATGAGCTGACGGCAAAAGTGTCCGTGCTGATGGAGCAGAAGCGCCAATACGAGCAGCAACTGAACATTCTCAAAACGGAAAATGAGAGAGTCGCCACGGAGACCCAGCGCCCTTCCGTGGCAGGAGGGATGGAAAACCCAAACGGAGTAATGCCGAATATCAAAGCATTAACTCCGGTGTCCGCAACGCCAATCCGAGGGAAGGTCATGGAGGTGACTGGAGATTCAGTTAGTTTGAGCGTCGGCTCATCGGACGGGGTCCAAAAAGACATGGTTTTCGTGGTCCATCGCAACGGCGACTATGTGGCGGACGTCAAGATTGTCAGTGTCGAACCGAATCGCTCGGCTGGAAAAGTAATAAAAAAGGCCAGCGGACCGCAACCAAGCGATCAGATTACCGACGCGCTCTCTTTAAGTTCAACAAAATAAATCACTGAGGAATGAGGTTTATTGAATGAGCGAACGACCGATCGGACAACCTGAAGACAACATCTATACGATCCTGCTGATGATTGCGTCGGTCATTGTTCTGGTCGGTACGGTCTATCTCGTGGCTCGCCATCAGCATTTCTTTGGCACATGGAATCCTTTCACAAAGGCCTGACCTAAACCCGCCCTCTGCTAGAATAGTCACAATGAGTCGAAGTGTTGCCCTTGGTGGGTGATGCTGGCAGCTGTGATGCTGAGCGTAGCGACGCATCTCGAATTCGATGTTCTTCGGCCGGCCCCGGCGGCCTCAGAATGACGGCCGTGTGACGGAACATCAATGTCAGACCCACGCACAATTGTTGTTCGCGGAGCGCGAGAACATAATCTTCGCAATGTCTCGCTCACGCTACCGCACGGAAAGTTGATTTGTTTCACCGGCGTTTCCGGCAGCGGCAAGAGTAGCTTCGCATTCGACACACTCTACGCCGAGGGGCAGCGCCGCTATCTTGAATCGCTGAGCTCCTACGCTCGCCAATTCCTGGGTCAGCTTGCCAAACCCGACGTCGATCAAATTACCGGCCTAAGCCCCTCGGTTTCGATTCAACAGAAAACAAGCGGCTGGAACCCAAGAAGTACGGTGGGCACGGTCACGCAGATTCACGATTACCTGCGCGTGTTGTTCGCCCGGATCGGCAAGCAGCATTGTCCGCAATGCGGTAAACCGATCAGCGCTCAAACGCGAGAGCAGATCGTCGCGAGGATCATGGAGCTGGGCGAAGGCACGAAAGTCCACATTCTGGCCCCTGTAATTCGCGGACAAAAAGGCGAGCATCGCGACTTATTCGAGGACATGCTGCGAAAAGGATATGCACGAGCACGTGTCGACGGGGCCGTCCATTCCCTATCAGAGCCGCCGCAGCTGACAAAAACTTTGCGGCATGATATCGAAATCGTTGTCGATCGCATTGTGCTGTCGGATGCCGGGCACGCGCGGCTGGCGGAGGCCGTTGAACAAGCACTCAAGCTCGGCGTGGGTTCGCTGATCGTACAGCAAGTTAATTCGGATCAATCCGCCGGCTCTGAAGCGCAAGCGAATTCGAAAAAAACAAGAGCCACAGCAGCCGACGACCTCTTGCTGTCGTCTCAATTCGCCTGCCCGAACTGCCGACTCAGCTTCAGCTCGCCATCGCCCCAGTTGTTCAGCTTCAACTCACCGCAGGGAATGTGCTTAAACTGCGAAGGGCTGGGCACAAGCTACGATTTCGATCCCGACTCGCTCGTCCCCAACCCGAAAAAATCGTTCCTGAATCTGGCGATCGAGCCCATGCGCACGCGCATAGGCCGATGGCGGCGACACATTTATCGCGGCATCGCCAAACACGTCGGATTCGATCTCGAAGCGCCGTGGGAGAAGTTATCGAAGAAGGCTCGCATGGCCCTTCTTTTTGGGCTAGGCGACAAACACGTGACCTATGAGTGGAAATGGTCGGGTGGCGTCTGGCGGCATGGCGGGAAGTTCGAAGGGGTCGTCGCGGAGCTGCGCGAAAAGCATCGAAAGGCCCAGTCTCCGATGGTGCGGGCGTATTATGAAAAATACATGCGCAAGGCCGTTTGCCAATCGTGCAAAGGCGCGAGGCTCAACTCGCAGGCGCTTTCGATCCGAATTGCAGACCGGAATTTGAACGACGTGTGCGCGATGGCTGTGCGCGAAGCGCGTGATTGGGCCGGCGGTTTGACGCTCACCAAAACCGAGCAGGCTATCGCCCATGATGTGCTCCGCGAAATTCGAGGACGTCTGGGCTTCTTGTGCGACGTCGGGCTGGACTATCTATCGCTGGATCGCACGGCCCCAACTCTCTCAGGCGGTGAATCCCAGCGAATTCGGCTCGCGAGTCAGATTGGCGCGGGACTCGTCGGAGTTCTTTACGTGCTCGACGAACCGAGCATCGGCTTGCACCCGCGAGACAACGACCGGCTGCTTCAGTCACTTCTGCGATTGCGCAACATGGGCAACACGGTGATTGTCGTCGAACATGATGAGCAGACGATGCTGGCTGCGGATGAGATTGTTGATTTCGGCCCGGGACCCGGCGTGCGCGGAGGAGAAATTGTAGCCCAAGGGGATCTCGATACGATTCGGCGCTCGGAACGTTCAATTACGGGCCGATTCTTGCGCGGCGAGGAACGAATCGAAATTCCCCAAAAACGCAGATCCGTCAAGACCTCATCGCCTCTTGAAAACCAGTAACTGCAAGCTGACCACTGATACCTGACTTCTGACAACTGCAACCTGCCTCACGGCTCTTCTGACTCATCATCGGTGGTCGTGTCGTCGTTGGGTTGCTGCTCGGATCCATCCGTCGGCTCATCGGCCGTGGGTTCATGCCCTTCACCATGTTTCGCCGGCGACTCGGCCCCGCCATGCATTGCCTGAATCGCGCTCATGTCGAGATATTTCAAACCGCCCTTCTCATACAGCTTGCCCTTGGCCTCCACTTGCTGGAGCGCCAATGGAATGATCATTCTCGACGGGCCTTTGTCGCCCGATCCAAGAATGACCAGGCCTTCCGGAGTTTCAACCGCAGCAGCGGCGCCGGCCCGAAAACTATCCTGTGCGGCGCGAACGGGATCGTCGCCCTGGGTCTTTCCGGTCATGAACGAATGCACATCGACGAGCTTGCCCTTCACTGTTGTGTCGAGGCCGCGCGTCTCCCGCTTCTTCGGCCCCGCAACCCCTAGCGAGCCTGCGATTGCGATCACAACGACAATCATCATCAATTGAGGCATGAAACGGCGACGCATAATGAAATCTCCAAGCGCGACAACTTCAGGATTCTGCTTCCGGCATCGAGTCTTTTTTTGACCCGCCGTGTCCCGGAAATCCATTTCTGAACCTCCGTGGAATCGGCACAGGCGATTATACCGCCAAAATCTCAAGCCGACGCCATGAACGTCCGAAAATCGGTTGGCGATCCAAAGACGTGACCTGTGACCACAAGTCATTAGGAACAGGCGTTGCGTGTCCATCGAACACGTCGCCGAAATCGTGAATGAACGCCCGGAGTGGATTTTCCTGACCAGTTTGCAACACTAGAGTAACAGCGATGCTTCGTGAAACGCTTGCGTGCCTGAACGATCCAGATTCCGGCGAAATCCTGCGCCTCGCCGCACTGAAAGCAAATGGCGGAGATGTAATTGATGGTGAGCTGACCGGAAAGGGTGGCCAGAAGTTTGCGATCCGCCAGGGGATTCCCAGTTTCGTTCCTGCAGACGTTGCCGCTCGGCAAACGACCCGGTCGTTCGCCCAAAAATGGGCCAAGCACCATTACTATCGCGAGCACACCAATCGCTTTTACACCGATTGGTATCTGCAGCGATATGGATTCTTCGAGAAGGAATCGCTCCGTGAATTCCTAAGCGGAACACGCCGCATCCTCGACGCGGGAACCGGTGCCGGGCGCGACGCGGCCAACTTCGCCACGCTCAGTAACGCCGATATCTTCGCCGTGGATACCTCGATCGAGGCGTTGGAAATCGCCCGACGAAATATACTGGAACCGCGCGTGCATTTTATCCACGCGGACCTGCACAAGCTCCCGTTTCCAAACGAGTTCTTCGACTTCATCAACTGCGATCAGGTAATCCACCATACACCCGATCCGCACGCCGCCTTCAAGGTGCTGACGAAGAAGCTCAAGTCCGGTGGTCGAATTTGCTGCTACGTCTATCGCAAGAAAACGCCCATTCGCGAATTCACGGATGACCTGGTGCGAGCGCGGATCAGCAAGCTGAGCGCGGACGAAGCACTTCAACAATGCGAAGCAATTACGCGATTTGGCCAGAAGCTCGCCGAATTGAAATTGAGTGTCGAGATCGAAGAGGATATTCCGGCTCTTGGCATCTCACGCGGCGCTGTCGACATCCAGCGGCTGTTTCACTGGAACATTTTCAAATGCTTCTGGAACGATGAGTTCGATTTCTTCACCAACAACATCATCAATTTTGATTGGTATCACCCGGAATTCTGCTTCCGATTTATGCCCGATGAATTCCGCTCATGGTTCGCGGAGGGCTGGGAAATTGAGGCCTGGGACTCTCAGGAAGCGGGCTTAAGTTGTCGTGCGCGGAAGAAGTAAATCGTCGCTCGGATGCGGCCGCGAAAGCGCTTGAATTGAGGCTGACATGTGTGGAATTCTCGGCGGCGTGAACACAAGCTTCGATGATTCCAATCTGTCACGCCTTGCGCATCGTGGTTCGGACCAGCAGGCCTTCCTCAATCTGAAATCCAATCCGCGGTTGACGATCTCGCTAGGGCAAACGCGGCTCAACGTCGTCGATCGAAATAACGTCAATCTGCCGCTCCAACGCGATGGTCGGTCCATCGTCATGAACGGACAGATTTACAATCATGCCGAACTTCGCGCGGAGCTTGAGTCTTTTGGCGCGAAATTCGAAACGCATACAGACATCGAAGTCGCTCTGGCGGCTTATCAACAATGGGGCATGGAATGCCTGAAACGATTCAACGGAATGTTTGCTCTTGCGATCTGGGACGGCGAGCGGTTCTTCTGCGCCCGTGACCGCATGGGTCAAAAGCCCTTCTTCTATCGCATAGCGCGTGGAACATTCGAATTCGCATCGGAAATCAAGGCGTTTGACAATCTGGAATATGCCGGCGACGAAATATTCGATCTCTTCGAATTCTGCTTTGACGAGCGTACGCTCTATCAAGACATTCTATCCCTCCGGCCCGGCCACTGGCTTGTTTTCGACGCTCAAACCGCGGCCTGTCGAACCGGCGCCTATTGGAATTTGGATGAGTGCGCGGAGGGCGTGATTTCGGATGAAAGAGCGGCATTGAACCATTTCATTGAATTGCTTGAGGATTCGGTGCGTCTGCGGATGCGTGCGGACGCGGCGATTTCGATGTTTCTCGCAGGCGGACTCGATTCTTCGCTGATCGCCGCACTCGCACGTCCGGAAGAGGCGTTTACGTGTCAGTTCGATGAATTTCGCGAACGAATCAATGAGGAACAATTCGCATCCGATCTTGCCTTGAGGTTGGGAATCCGTTTGCAAGTCATCCGCCCGACGCGCCGTCAGTTTCTCGACGACTTTTCGGCCATGAGCCGTCATCTGGAAATGCCGACCGGCTCATTCAGCGTGTTTCCGATTTACCGTCTCGCGGCGACTGCACACGATGCGGGTTACAAAGTCATTCTTACCGGCGACGGATCCGATGAATTGTTCGCCGGGTATGTGCGAAGTGAATTGCTTCTTCGCGAATCCACCGGGCCCAATGACACCAAGTCGGCGCATTATGCATCCATGATGCGGCGCTATCAGGGCGACGCATTGGATCGATATTGCAGAATGGCCTCGCGATCGGGATTGATCGGCGCGGGGCTGATGAAGATTCGCCTGGCCGATCTCTGGACGTCTCGGCGCTCGACGGTCCAAAACATGTGCCACATCGAAAGCCGAATCTTCCTGCAGCCGCTTCTGCAAATGGCGGACCGTATGTGCATGGCCCACGGCGTTGAGAATCGATGCCCGTTCCTCGATCATCGCATCATCGAATTTGCGTTTTCGTTGCACGATTCGCTGCGGTTTCGCGATGGAACCGGCAAGTGGATCGTCCATCGTGCGGCGGAAAAAGTGTTACCGCGAGGATCGCTCGCCCTCACGCGGACGGTGAAAGACGGATTGCCCACGCCGGTCAATGAATGGCTTTTTGGCCGCCCCGGATTCGATCGACGGCATTGGAATGCGTTGCTGCTTTCCGAGTGCATCCGAAGTCTCATGTCACGCGGCGCGGCATTAGAAAATGCGGCCACGATTATGGAACGACCCATTAGCGACCTTCTCCCGGTTCATTCACCCCACGAAACTCCATTTGATTCGCATCTTTGGAGCATGGCGACTTGATGGCCGCCTTATCATCTTCACAACGATCAGAGCGTGCGTTGAGCATCATCGCGCCGTGTTTCAATGAGGAAGGCAATATCGATGCGCTGGTACAGCGGGTGCTTGCGGCTCTTGACGCGATGCATTGCGACGCGGAGTTGATTCTGATCGACGACGGCAGCTCGGATGCAACCTGGAACAGAATTCAAACTCGTGAAGCACAAGACGGCCGGGTGCATGGCGTTCGGCATTCGACGAATCGCGGCATCGTGCCAGCCTGGCGCACGGGATTGGCGGCGGCGCGCGGCACACTCGTCTGCTTGATCGATTCGGATTTGCAGAATCGACCTGAAGACATTTCACGGCTTTATGACACCTACGTCGAAGGCGGCGCGGACATCGTTCAAGGTGTTCGACATGCCGCGATTGGTGTGACACGACTTCGATTGTTTAGCCGCGGGCTAAACCTGCTCTTAAACCTCATGTTCTGTTCACGCCTGCGTGACAACAAATCCGGCTTTGTGCTTTGTGAGCGGACGACGCTGGAGCGCATTCTTTCGCACCGTTACCAGTATCGCTATTTTCAAAGCCTGATCGGCGTGTCCGCGCTTGCGAATGGACTGCGGATCGCGGAAGTGGACACGGTGTTCGAGCCGCGAGTCTCCGGCCAATCGTTTCTTTCGCGATTTCCCGTCATTGTCTCGCTGCGAATTGTGTGGGAGCTCTTGAAGTTTCGCGTGGAGACACTTTTTCACGCTTCTGAAAATTCCCTCGCACGGCCCGTTCGGCACATCGAGCCACTGGTTTTCCCCGAAAGCTAGACCGATGACGATGGAATTGAACTCACACGATGTTCGAGCACTAAACGACAAACTTGCACTCCGTCACGATATTGATGCATATTATGCGGAATCAAACTTCGCGATCCGCTGGATAGAGGCCGCAAGATTACGCTGGATCGCGGCGACGGCGAATGTGCAACCCGGGGAGCGCGTCCTCGAAGTCGGTTGCGGCGGCGGACACATTCTCAAGATGTTTCCACAAGCGGAACTCACTGGCGTCGATGTATCCGGCCGTATGCTTGAAAAATCACGCCGCAATCTGTCCGGCTTCCGCGTGAATTTGTTGCAAGGCGAATTGGAAGAAGTTCGGCTCCCGGCCGAGAGCTTCGATGTCATCGTGTGCAGCGAAGTGCTCGAGCACGTTGTAGATCCCGATGAAATGCTACGCTCGATGAGACGCCTCTTGCGACCCACCGGCCGCGCGATCATCACCATCCCCAATGATCACCTGATCGAATCGTTGAAGCGGACGATTGTGCAGACGGGACTGAGCCATCTGCCGATGTTCCGCCGCATCTCCTGGGGCGGCGATGAATTCCACCTGCACCGATGGACGCTCGCCGAAGCGAGCGAATTGATCTCCCGCGAATTCGCCATTCACCGATGCGTTGCAATTCCGTCTCGCTTCTTATCCATTCGCCGCGGTTTTCAGTGTCACGGCAAGTAAGATCCCGGATTCTCTTACTGGGTCTTCTCTTTCGCTTTGCCGCTTTGATCCGCGGTGGCAGGAACAAGATTGTCCACGTTCATGTTCAACGTCTTGACCAGAAACGCCCAGCGATCGGCGGACTCTTCGATGATTTTTGACGTCGGCTTGCCCGCGCCATGACCGGCCTTGGTTTCGATGCGTATCAGCGTCGGATTCGGTCCGGAGTTTGCCTCCTGGAGGGCGGCCGCAAACTTGAAGCTATGTGCGGGCACGACGCGATCATCGTGATCGGCCGTCGTCACCATTGTCGCCGGATACTTCGTGTTCGGCTTGATGTTATGAAGCGGCGAGTATTTGATCAGCGCCTTGAAGTCCTCATCGTTGTCCGCTGAGCCGTAGTCCGAGGTCCATGCCCAGCCAATCGTGAATTTGTGGAAGCGGAGCATGTCCATCACGCCGACTGCGGGCAGTGCAGCCCCATACAAATCCGGTCGCTGGGTGATGCACGCACCGACGAGAAGTCCGCCGTTGCTTCCGCCGCCAATGGCGAGCTTGGGAGTCGATGTGTATTTGTTGGCAATCAGCCATTCCGCGGCCGCAATGAAATCATCGAAACAATTCTGCTTCTTGAGCTTCTTGCCGCCGTCGTGCCAATCCTTGCCGTATTCGCCGCCGCCGCGAATATTCGCGATCGCATACACGCCGCCCATTTCCATCCACACGACGTTTGAAACGGAGTACGACGGCGTGATTGAAATATCGAAGCCACCATAACCATAAAGGAATGTGGGATTATTTCCGTCGAGCTTGATCCCCTTCTTATGGGTGATGAACATCGGAATCTTCGTGCCGTCTTTGCTGTTATAGAAGACTTGCTTCGTCTCGTAATCGTCGGGCTTGATCATCATTTTCGGTTGCTTGAAGACCGAACTCTTTCCGGCGGCCACGTCATAACGGAAAATTGTGGCGGGATAAGTGAAACTGGTATACGAGTAGAACGTCTCCTTGTCGCCCATTTTTCCGCCGAAGCCGCCGGCGCTGCCGATGCCCGGCAACTCCACTTCTCCAGCCGGTTTGCCATCGGTTCCATAGGTCTTGATCACCGAGCGTGCATCCTTCAGATAAGACGCGAAGAACTTGCCACCAACAGCCCCCACTCCTTGTAACGCGTCCGCAGTCTGCGGAATAACTTCCTTCCAATTGGCTCGCTCCGGCTTGGCCGTGTCAATTGCGATCAGCCGCGAGCGCGGCGCATCAAGATCAGTTCGGAACCAGAACGTCGTGCCGTCGTTGTCGACAAAATCGAACTGAGCTTCCCAATCCTTGATCAGCTCGACGACCGGCCCATCGGCCTTTTGAAGGTCCTTGTAGAAAATCAGATTCTTTCGTTCAGTGCCGTGCGAAATCGTGATGATCATATACTTGCCGTCGTCCGAGACGTTGCCGCTGAATTCCCATTCCTTCTCGTCCTTGCGTTCATAGACAAGCTTGTCATCTGACTGCGGCGTGCCCAGCTTGTGATAGAAGAGCTTCTGGAAATAATTCGTGCCCTTGAGTTCCTCGCCAGCCCTCGGCTCATCGTACCGGCTGTAGAAAAATCCTTTGCCATCGTGGGTCCACGATGCCCCGGAAAATTTCACCCACTTGATCAAATCGTCGCGGTCCTTACCGGAATCAATATCCTTCACCCGCCATTCCTGCCAGTCCGAGCCGGATGCCGAAAGCCCGTAGGCCAACAGCTTTCCGTCTTCGCTAATATCCATGCCAGACAGTGCCACAGTTCCGTCACTCGAAAGAGTATTCGGATCGAGCAGAAGCTTCGGCTCTTCGGACAGCGAAGGCGTCCAATACATCACGCTCTGATTCTGTAGCCCGTTGTTCTTGCTGAAGAAATATCGCCCACCGTGCTTGGAAGGCGTGCCGTATCGCTCGAAGTCCCACATCTCCGTGAGGCGCTGCTTGATCTTGTCGCGGCCGGCGATCTTTTCGAGAAAGCCGAACGTCAGCTTGTTCTCCGCGTCGATCCAGCCCCTGGACTCCGGCGAATCCGGGTCTTCGAGTTTGCGGAATGGATCGGCGACTTTCGTGCCGTGATAATCATCCGTCTGATCGCACTTCGGCGCACTGGGATAGGCGATCTTGTCTTCGGCCCGCGCCGCAGCCCCCATCGCAGCAAGCGTGAAGATCGCAAGCGCGAGCATACTTACCCGCGATTTGTTCCCAAATAGTTTCAAATAGCTGACGTGAATTCTTGAATCGATCATTGAACTGTCCTTTCGTTCAGAGCGAGCCCACATACGATGAATCGCCGCATCCCGGCATGTGGTGCCATCAGACGCCGGAATTTTAGTGGCTAATGTCACTCACCCCAACATCCGCTGCGTCAGAACATGTAACTCAGTCGTGTGGAATCGCAATAGGGTGCGTCGAGAATTTGCCCCCTTCCATGGAAATCAACCATTATGCGTCAATGGAAATTCGATTTTCAACGTGCAAGAGTGCATCCCGCCTGAATTTTCCCGAAAACCGACCAATCGATGCGGCTGTTTCGTTGATACGCGACGAATGACAATTCAATGCCGATATAGTGATCGAAGCCAGAGAATTGGTGATCCATGGCGATTCCTAGCAACATCAGCTCTGCCGCTCTTGTCCACGAGATCATGAGCAGGGATTTGCACACGTTGCTCCTCGATGATTCATTACGCACCGCCACCCGGCTCTTCCGAGACGAGAAATTTCATCACGCGATCGTGCTCGAAAAGACCCGAGTCTTCGGCGTCGTGTCCGACCGCGACATTCTAAAAGCTGTCAGCCCGTTCGCGGACAATCCGCTCATGGCCCGGCCGCAGGACCTGGGCACACTCAACAAGCGCGTGCATCAGATCATGACGCGGAAGCCCGTGACGATCGGGCCGAGTGAAACCATCGTGGCCGCGGCGCAGAAAATGATTGATGAAGACGTCTCCTGCCTGCCGGTCGTCGAGGAGTCCGGGGAATTGGTGGGCATCATTACACTTCGCGACCTGGCCAAGCAGTTTCTGCTCTGATTGTGATCCGTCGATACGACCTCACGTTCATTGAACCTCGGCAAGTCAAATCCGAGCCGAATCAAAAGTCATGCCTTGCGAACTCACTTCCGTTGGTCACTAAAGCACTTAACACTCATGTGCAGCGTCGGGGCTTGTCCCCGACGGCGAAATCTCGGCGTCACCCACAAGGGGTGACAATACAGCTGACTGTTAACCGCTCTAAGGGTTTGACGCTTCTGAAGGGAAATCGCCCGTTGGGCATTCTCGCTGTCTTAATTTTCTGTTTTCAAAAAGTCCAGTTGGGAAGATGCGTCGACCCGGCGGAAGATCTTGTGATTCTCGAACATTGCGGAATTTCACCCATTCCTGTGTAAATTTCCGCAGAAGCGGTTGCGGGTCGGGAAGTCTCATGACCATGTTCCAGCCATGTTGAGGCCAAATCGCTGGCGGAACACGACTTGCCATCTATACTCGCATGATTTTGGCCGGTTGGCGCCTTGGTGGAGAAATCCATGCAAAAGGCGACGCGAAACCCGAATTCAAGAAAACTGACGCAACAGGAGGACCCAGGTGCAGGAATCAAAGCACTCCGTGACGTTTGTCTGGCGCAATTCGCTCACCATGATCGGGGGCGTGGGCATGGTTTTGGTGCTCTTGTTCATGGTCGGGTTTCTGATCGTAGACATGGTCGCTGCGCAGCAAAATCCGTACATCGGAGTGTTTACCTTTCTCGTGTTTCCGGTGCTGGCCGTCGTTTTTGCCGCCGTCGCCATCCTGGGAATCCTACGAAGCCGGCGACACATCAAGCGTATACTCGGGAACGGCGGCGCTTATCATTATTATCCGCACATCGACTTCACCAATCCAAGGCACCGTCGTTTTCTGGCCATCGCGGCCGGAGGATTGGCGATGATCGTGCCGATGATCGGCGTGCTCAGTTATCAAGGATACCATTACACGGACTCCAACCAGTTTTGCGGCGCCGTCTGCCATACGGTCATGCAGCCACAATACGTAGCCTATCAGCAGTCGCCGCACGCCCACGTGGGATGCGCGGAGTGTCACATCGGTTCCGGGGCGAGCTGGTACGTGAAGTCAAAACTCTCAGGAATCCGCCAGGTTTTCGCGGTGGCGCTCGAGACCTATCCGCGTCCCATTCCACCGGCCATTCAAGAGTTGCGTCCGGCGACTGAGACATGCCGTCAATGCCATTGGCCTGCGAAGTTCTTCGGGGATCAGCTCGTCAGCATTGATCATTTCGCCTCCGACGAAACCAACACGCATTCTCGGGTTCGCATGCTTCTAAAGACCGGAGGAAGCGATCCTTCGACCGGGCCGCCGTCGGGCATTCACTGGCACATGGCCCTCGGCTTTAGCATCGAATACGTCGCCAGCGACAAGCATCTGCAGGATATTTCCTGGGTGAAGATGACCGATCGAAACACTGGGAAGGAGGCGGTGTATCGATCCGATGGATTGAAGTCATCGGACCCCATGCCGCCCGGAACGCATCGAACCATTGATTGCATGGACTGCCACAATCGCCCGACGCACATCTTCCGCTCGCCGGACCGCTCCGTCGACGCCGCCTTAAACGTACACACCTCTCTGCAAACTCTGCCATTCGCCAAGCGTGAACTCGTCGCGGCGCTAAGCCGACCCTATGCGAGCAAGGATAAAGGCCTTTCCGAAATCACGAACACGCTTCCCGCCTTTTACGAGCGAGAGCATCAGGAAATCTGGCGAAAACGAAAGGCCGATGTGGATCAACTTGTCAAGGTCGCCCGTGACCTCTATTCCACTGCCTTTTTTCCTGAAATGAACGTCTCGTGGCGCACGTATCCGGACAACATCGGGCACAAGATCTTCCCCGGCTGTTTTCGCTGTCATGACGGTCTGCACAAGGACGACCGAGGCGTCACCATTCCCCATGACTGCGGTACTTGCCACGAATTTCTGCAGCCTGCCGACCACGACGGCGCGGACGTCAAACTCGTCGGCATCGGCGGATTCAAACATCCGATTGAACTCGAAGGCTCACATGCCACGTTGCGTTGCGATCGCTGCCATACGGGTGGGCCTTCTCCGCAACCGACGTGCGCGGGCTGCCATTCGACGGTGGCTGAATTCCGCAATGGATCGTTGAGTGCGTTCAAACGATTTGGCATTCAGGCAGATCCAATGGCCGACAAAGTGGATTGCAAGGATTGCCACGATCTCAGCAAGCCGCGGACGCTCGAAGTGATGAACGAAAAATGCATGGACTGCCATAGTGACGAGCAGGAAAAATATGACGGCATGTTGGCTACATGGCACACGGAAAGCCGCCAGATGCTGGCAAAGGACATCTCCCGCAATCCAGAAGGAAAGGACATTCTCGATTTGTTGAAAAAAGCAGGCCCGTATCACAACATGACCGCGTCGAGGAAGATCATGTCCTCGTTAGCGCCGGCTAAGAACGAGTCACAATAGGTCGCAACGGGACGTAGCCAACAGGATGGTCCTATAATTTCATAGTTCTCGCGGATTGACATTTTTTTTCGGTGGATTGCCTTATAACGGCACGCAAATTGCTACTCATCAGACATGATCTCGACGAGATCAATCGCACGGCAAAATTCTCTCCCAACTAGACTTCTCTGTACCTTCCGATGGTTGATCTTTTTGCCAGTTTTCGCCGCGAATGCCGGCGCCCTGGCGGCGGAGCCAGACACTTGCATCACATGCCACGGCGATGCTCTTGCCAAAAGCATGAATCGCACTCGCGCCGAGCTTCTCAAAGAGTCCGTCCACAGCTCGCTGGAATGCACTTCGTGCCATCAAGACGTTCGCGCAGGTGACGAAAAGCGCACCAATGGCAAAATTCATTCACCATCGGTTGCGGTTAATTGCGCCGATTGCCACGAAGATGAAGCGAAAGCCTATGTGAAACACGGCCGGCTCGAAGTAGGCAATAATCCCGATCTCCCCAAGTGCTGGAGCTGCCACGGTTCGCACGATATTTTCCCCTCCTCCGATCACCGTTCGAGCGTGTACCACTCGAACATGCCGAACACCTGTCGGTCCTGCCATACCAATGTGGACCTCGTGAAAAAGCACATCAACCTGCGCGAAAAGCCGATTGAGATGTACGAAGGCAGCGTTCACGGCCGGGCGACCGGCAACGTCCTTCACGGCGCCGCCGCGTGTCAGGACTGTCATGCAGCCGCCGATGCGAAGGGCCACCAGACCGCGCATCGCATTCTCAGCCCATCCGACCCGCAATCCACCACGAATCATTTCAACATTCCGGGAACCTGTGGAAAATGCCATGCGGAAATCGCCCGCCAATACGGCGAGAGCACGCACGGACAATACGCCGCTCGCGGAGAATCCGACGCTCCGGTCTGCACCAATTGCCACGGTGAGCACGGCATCGTTTCGCCGAAAGATGCTTCTTCGCCCGTCAATGCCATGAACGTGGCACAGGAAACCTGCGCCCCGTGTCATGAATCGGAATTGCTCAATGAGAAATACGGACTGCCCGGCGGGCGCCTGGCTTCCTACATCGACAGCTATCACGGCCTCAAGAGCAAGGCGGGCGATGTGCGTGTCGCCAACTGCGCATCATGCCACGGCGCACACCGCATTTTGCCGTCCAGCGACGCCCGGTCGTCGATCCATCCCGACAACCTTCCGGTGACCTGTGGAAAATGCCACCCGGGAATTGGCGCCGGTTTGGCACAGGCAAAAATCCACCGATCGGAGAAAGGCCTGCGTTCCACTTGGGCGGGAATCTTCCGCATCTTCTACCTCGTCCTCATCTTCGCGACCATCGGATTCATGTTGCTGCACAATGGAGCGGATTGGCTCCGTGCTGTGCGGCAGATGAAGTCGGTGACCTATGTTCGACGGTTGAGCGCAAACGAGACCGCCCAGCACTGGGTGCTCGCGATCTCATTTACGGTACTCGTGATTTCCGGATTTTCGTTGCGCTTCTCCGAGGCCGCATGGGTGAAATTCCTTTTCGGCTGGAAAGGAGGCTTCGTCGCGCGAGGCATCATCCATCGAGTGGCCGCCGTGGTCATGATCGTCGGGGCGCTGTGGCACATGCTCTATTGGTTCACGCGCGATGGTCGCACGTGGCTGCGCGACATGTGGGCTGCGAAAGCGGACGTGCGACATTTCCGTGAAAACATCGCCTACTTTTTGGGCCGTCGGCAACACGCCCCTCGATTCGGGCGGTTTTCCTACATGGAGAAAATGGAATACTGGGCGTTGATCTGGGGGACCATCGTCATGGTCGCAACCGGGACGATGCTTTGGTTCGACAATCTGTTCATTGATCAGTGGGGGATTCCCAAGGGATTCCTTGATGTCATGCTCGTCATTCACTACTACGAAGCATGGCTCGCCTTCCTTGCCATTGTGGTGTGGCATCTTTATGGCACTCTGTTCAAGCCCGGCGTGTATCCCATGAATCCGGCCTGGATCACGGGAAAAATGCCGAAATCGATGTACCTTCACGAGCACGCGGATGGGCCGCATCTCAGGTCGCACGTACCCGGCTCATCGACGGATGAGGTTGTGGCGTCCATGCAACCAAAGCCCGCAATGGCCCAGACGATCGCAGAGAAATCCACCTCGCGGCGGGTCGCAGACGGAGGCGTGGAACTGGTGGAAACAGGGGTATCCGATGGAACTTAATCGCCGTCAATTTCTGCACGCAGCGGGTTGTACTGGCCTGGCTGCCGGCGCATTCGGACAAAGCGTTTCCGCCGGCGTCGACGAAGATGCATTCGGCGTGCTGGTGGACATTCCCAACTGCATCGGATGTCGCAAGTGTGAGTTCGCCTGCCAAAAGGCAGCCGGCTTCGATACGCCATCGCTGGAATCATTCGACGACAAATCCGTGTTCAGTGAACATCGAAGACCGCATCCGCACAGCTACACGACGGTGAATCGCTTCGAAAATTCCAATGACCGCAAACTCCCCATCTATGTCAAAGCGAATTGCCTGCACTGCAATGAACCCGCCTGCGTATCGGCATGCCTCGTCGGTGCACTTCGGAAGCAGCCCGAAGGTCCGGTCACCTACGATGCGTGGAAATGCATGGGCTGCCGGTATTGCATGGTGGCATGTCCGTTCCAAATCCCGGCTTACGACTATCACAATCCCCTGACGCCGCAGGTTCGCAAGTGTACGTTTTGTGCCGACCGAATCAGCAAGGTGGGCGGCGTCCCGGCATGTGTGCAGATTTGTCCGCGGGAATGCCTGATCTTCGGCAAGCGAAGGGAACTGCTCAACCTGGGCCATGAACGCATCCGCAACCATCCCGACCAGTACATTGACCATGTTTATGGCGAACACGAAGCCGGCGGGACAAGTTGGCTCTATTTGTCCAGCTTACCCTTCGAGCAGATCGGCTTTTTGACCCTGGGCTCAGAGCCGCCGTCTCATCTCACCGAAACGATTCAACATACCGTGTTCAAGAAATTCGTACCGCCCATCGCACTCTACGGACTTCTGGGCTTGATCATGTGGCTGCACAAGTCTGATGCGAAACCCGAGCTAAAACTATTGAATACCAACGAAGAAGAACGCGAATTCGGGGATGAAGAGCCGCTTTCCTTTTTCTCGCGCTCATCGTGGCCGTCTGGCGGTTTGCCTTCGGACTCTCCGCAACCACCAATCTGGATCAACAGCATCCCTGGGGTCTTTGGATCGCAATTGACGTGGCCACCGGCGTTGCTCTTGCAGCGGGCGGTTTCACCAGTGCGGCCCTGATTCATGTGTTTCGACGTGAGGATTTTCATGCACTTGCTCGCCCGGCGTTGTTAACCGCATTGCTCGGATACACGTTTGTGGCGCTGGGGTTGCTCGCTGATCTCGGTCGCTATTACAACATCTGGCATCCGATCTGGCCGACGATGTGGCAAGGCAACTCTGTGCTCTTCGAAGTGGGCATGTGCGTCACGGTTTACCTGACCGTGCTGTACATTGAATTCATCCCCGTGGTCTGTGAACGATTCGTGAATGACCAAAAGCATCCGCGGCTGGCGCGAATCTGCGCCAGGTTGAATCGAATGGTCAATCGCCTCATGTTCTTGTTCATCATCGCCGGTGTCGTGCTTTCCTGTCTTCATCAGTCGTCATTGGGAAACCTGATGGTGATCGCGCCGACCAAGGTCCATCCATTGTGGTGGACGCCGATTCTCTCCTTGCTCTTTCTGCTTTCGGCGATCACCGTCGGCTTCCCCATGATCATCGTCGAATCGCTGGCTGCTTCCTGGGCGCTTGAATTGGAGCCGGAGATGGCCATCCTCGGTCGGCTCGCAAAATACGTCCCACCCATTCTCGGCGTTTATCTGGCATTCAAAATCGGCGACATGGTGGTTCGAGAAAGTTATCGTGATCTGGGCGATGGGGCTGTGCCGACGATCGCGTTCGCAGTCGAAATGATCGTTGGCATCATCCTGCCATTGATCTTGTTTTCGCTGCCACGAGTGCGAGGGTCGAAGTCGTTGTTGTTTCTAGCGGCTCTGCTGGTCGTGCTCGGCGTGGCGATGAATCGCGTGAATGTGTTCCTCGTCGCCTACCATCCGCCGTATGCAGTTCGTTCATACTTCCCGTCGATCGGCGAAATCACCGTGACAGTTGGCCTGATCTCCGGATTGATCCTCGCATATCGTGCGATCGTTACTTATCTGCCCGTCGTTTCGCATGAGGCCGAACCGAGGTTGGCATGAATCCTGTATTTCAATGTGTGCTTGCCAGGCGAATGCCACGCATCCTGATATCCACGGTGATCAGTGTACTCCTTTGGTCGAATCACACAGCCGACGCCCAGGATCACGCGCAGCCTCCGAACACCGAGTGCGTACAGTGCCACTCGTGTGCATCCCCAACTCCAATCCAAAAATGCCTCAAACTGTGCACTCGCAACGATAGGAACGGCTTCGAAAAAAACGTGGGAACCAAGTCCATACCGGGGACGGTCATTCTCGACCAATTGGCGAATCTCTACCTTCCGGTCCCGTTTGATCACAAAGGTCATGCCGCCATGGCCAGTATGACCGGAGGCTGTTCCGTTTGTCATCATTACACGCCGGAAAACGCCGATCATCCCGCGTGCCGAACGTGCCACGCAGTGGAAGGAAATGGTGGCGACATCCGCAAGCCCGGCCTCAAAGGTGCGTATCATCGACAATGCCTGAGTTGCCATCGCGATTGGGGCGGCGAAGCAAGCTGCAGCATTTGTCATGCTCCGCGCACCGGAAAATCAACACATGCAATTACGCCGGGGGTCGATGATCTGGTGGGTCGTATTCACCCCCCGATCGCCGAACCCGTGCAGGAAATCTATCACACGGCGCGAGACGGCTTTGAGCCGAGCAACGTATTGTTCCGCCACAAGGAGCACGCGTCTTCCTATGATCTGAAATGCTCCGAATGCCATCGTGAGGACAATTGCAACCGTTGTCATGCGGCGGGCAAATCCCATGTCCAGCGAGTTCGCAGCGTCGAAGAACATCACCAGCCGTGCTTCCAATGCCACCAGAACAAGACGTGCGAAAGCTGTCACTTTGCCGAAGGGCAGTCGTCGCCGCAGCCGTTTTCTCATGTTCAAACGGGCTGGCCGTTAAAGACATATCATCAATCTCTTGGCTGCCGAAAGTGCCACGAGAACTCGCCTTACACCGCGCGTTCCACACAATGCACGAATTGCCATTCCAGCTGGCCGTCGTCATTCAAGCACGCCTTGACCGGGTTGGAATTGGATTCAACGCACAGTTCGTTCGACTGCGAGCAATGCCACGCTCAGAAAAACTTCGGCATTCAGCCCACCTGCAATGAATGTCACGAGGCTGCCGAAGGAATCGCATATCCGGCCAAGGTCCCGGGTAAATTTTTGCTTGAACGGGGTCGCTAAACTTGCGATAATAGCGTCGTCAACAAGTCAAGACGTGCGAAAGTCGACTCGCGAGAAGGAGGCGTACAATGTCCATAAATCCCCGGCTGACTATGTTTTTCGTCTTGTTGGCGGCACCTGTCATCGTTCGCGGTCAATCATGCCAAACCTGGCGGAATCGGACCCCGCAAATCTTCTCCCGCAGTTATGGAAAGATGGTGTACGACAGTCGGCGTGGCATGTCCGTTCTCTATGGCGGAATTCGCGGTGAGTATCGCGGCTTCGACACCGAGACATGGGAATGGGACGGCGCGGCTTGGACGTTACGAGGCACATGGGGACCGCCGGCGCGGAAGAATCAAGCGATGACATATGATGGCGGGCGCGGAGTCACGGTCCTGTTCAGCGGCAGTTATTACATGCAGAGTGCGTTGGTTAACGACACTTGGGAATGGGATGGGCATGGTTGGCGGCAGCGTATTCCGGCGCATTCTCCACCGGGTCGTTATGATTCATCGATGACTTATGACAGCGCGCGGGGTGTCACTGTTCTCTTTGGCGGCCGGTCCGATGCCGGTGAACTCAATGATACGTGGGAATGGGATGGGACAGACTGGACACAACGGCACCCAAGCACGTCGCCGCCCAAACGATGGGAGCATGCCCTTGTCTTCGATGCAAACCGGCGTGTAACAGTTCTCTTTGGTGGCCTGGATGATTCGATCGGTTCATATAGCGACACTTGGGAATGGAATGGACAAGACTGGACGCTGGCCAGCAATGTCGGCCCTAGGGACGGAGGACATGCAATGGCCTTCGACTCTGCGCGAGCCGTCGTCGTACTGTTCACCAGTTACTACGCCATCACCGATCCTGGGAGCACGTGGGAATGGGACGGCACAGTGTGGGTTGAACGAACCACAAATGGCCCGGCTGCACGACGTGGATACACAATGGCATTCGATGAGTCGCGTGGCGCGACCGTAATGTTCGGCGGCACAAGCAGTGGCGATCTTTGGGAATGGAACGGCAACAATTGGACGATGCGATTGGGTGGCGTTTTTTCCGCTTTGCCCTCGCCAGCATTTGTGCCTGCAATGGCTTTTGATTCCCAGCGACAAGTCTCCGTTCTGTTAACCAAATCAACAACGGACAGTGAAACTTGGGAATGGGACGGGAATTCATGGACGCGGCGGGCAATTGGCGGTCCCTCGGCCCGGACCGGAGCTGCGATGGCGTACGATCGGGCGCGACGGGTCACAGTCACATTCGGAGGTTATGGATCGGACTACCTCGGCGACACATGGGAATGGGATGGAGGTTCATGGACTTTTCGCGACGTGACCGGCCCACCGCCACGTAGAGGGGCGAGCATGGCATACGATACATCTCGACAAGTCATGGTTCTGTTCGGCGGCACGAATGGTTCCGAGTTTGGTGACACATGGGAATGGGACGGAAATCTGTGGACGCTGCGTGCAGACTCCGGACCTGTGCCCCGTTTTGCACACGCGATGGCGTTTGATGAATCGCGCCACGTGACGGTGATGTTTGGAGGGGGACAAGGAAGTTTCCTTGGTACAATTGAGTTGAATGGAACCTGGGAGTGGGATGGGAGCATTTGGCAACAACGCATCGCGCCGTCCCCACACGGGCGATATGCCCACACGTTAATCTACGATTCAACCCGTCACGTTAGCATTCTCTATGGCGGCGAATTTTTTGGCCCGCTCGATGTTCCCGTGTCACTCAGTGACACGTGGGAATGGGATGGCAATTCCTGGTCTGAGATGGGTGATCAACGCCCGTCTGCTCGCGCGGGCCACGCGGCGGCATTTGATTCGGCACGTGGTGTAACGGTGTTGTTCGGCGGAACGGGTTTTCCTGAGACGTGGGAATATCCATGCGCTGCAGGATGTCCATTTGTAGCCGATGCGCCGATTCCGGAAGGGTACGCCGCCTGCAACGGATGCTATGCGAAAAAGAACCGCTATATCTCGTTCACCGCGCCGTCGCTCGTGCCGGGCACAAGTTCAATGGCGCTTCGCGTGACTCTCGGACCATCTCCTGATCCGACAACGTGCCAGGGGTCACCCGATCGGCGAACTCTCGACAGTATCGACATGTGGGTAGGACCGGAGGTACTTACCTCGGGCGGTTTGCCCACAGGAGTTTACGGCCTTCAGCCGGTTCCGCTTTTCCGCGACTGGTCAACCGTTTCCGGCGGCATCGTTCACGTTTCCGATTGCAATATCGTTCCGTGCGCCGCTTACACTGTTCACGCACTGACCGACGTGGTATGCGACCCGATGGTATTTGGAGGGTTCTCACCCGCATTGGTTCTGCCGACCAACTCGGTTTGGGGTGACGTGGTCGGAAGTAATGATTCACAACCGGGAAATCAGATCGTGAACATCTCCGACGTGGCCGCAGTCGTCGACTGCTTCCGTGAGGTCCCCGGAGCACCGCCAAATACCTGGTGCGACTTGGGTGCCGAACTGCCCACGCAAGGCGTCAACCTCACGCCGGACATTTCCGATGTGGCTCTTGCCGTGGACGCATTTCGCGGCTTTTCGTATCCGTTTTCCGGCCCGTCCGCGCCGGCAACATGTCATTGAATGCCCGCAAATGGCGATTGCTTCGGCTCACAGGCGTGTGGCCGGAAGATCATATGCTTGCTCGTTTCCCGCGATGGCAGAGGTACCGACCCATGGAACGGATAGCCTGGTCGCATGATGGGAATACCGGCACGCCAGCTTTGCGCATCTTGCTTGCAAGCACTTCGTAGGGCCGACCGCAATCAATCACCACGGCCAACGGCTTTTCGCTCGACGCGGTGATCGCCGCCAATTCATCAACCAGCGATCTCGCGCCGCTCTGCAATTCTTCTGGAGTCGTCTTGAGTTCGGATGTAAAAGGCACTACGGACACGACCAGCGCGTCCACGCCGCCATCTTCGATCATTGCTTTCGCGCAAGCGGCGTAGACGGCCTCATTCGCCATGGGCGTGACGTCCAGCGGATTTCGAACGTTCACCAGCTTGTCGAGTTTCGCCGGGGCAAGAAATTCGCGAATTCGATCTTGCGAGGCCAAGGAAAGTGCGGCCACCTCCAGCGCATACCGTACGCCGATGATCGTATCGGCCATTCCCACAACTTCGAATCCCGCGTTGGAGAGAATTCCAATCCGCCTGCCGTGAACCTTCTTGGCATGAAACAGCGTCGCAAGTTCCAGGACCTGTTCGAATTCCTTGAACGTATCCACAACGATCGCGCCGGCCTGGGCAATGGACGTCTGGCAAACGTCATAATCCCCTGCGATCGAGGCCGTGTGTCCGGCGGTGGCCGATCGACCCGGGGCCGTGCGGCCGGCTTTGTAAAAAACGACCGTTTTTCCACTCTCCACGACGGACTTCAATGCGCGGACAAATTCCAACCCGTCTCCGTCGCAGAATCCTTCCATGTACACGCCGATGGCGTCGAGGTCGTTTCTCGTCCCCACGGCGGCAAACAAATCGGAAACGGTGAGATCAATCTGGTTTCCAATGGTGATCGCCAGGCTCGGGTTGATTGCTTCTAAATTGCTCATCCGCGTAATGGCGAACCCGCCACTTTGGGTGATCAGTGCCGTACGCGTCGTCGGTTCACCGCGCCGGGCATCAAGCTTCTCGCGTGGAGTGAAAAACGTGTCGTAGCGCCCCGGACGCGAGCGAATACCAAGAGTGTTTCCTCCCAGCACGATGAGACCGGCGCCCGGCAGCTCACGTGACGAAGTGATTTTGCTTTGCAATAGATCCTGGAGCGTTTCGGTCCCGGCGGTTTCCCCCAACCCACCGGGAATGAGAATGATCGAGCTGACCTTGCCGGAGGCGATGGCGCCGTCAAACAATTCAGCCAGGCCATGCGAAACCGAAATCACAAGCACATCGATTTCTTCCGGCAGATGTTGAACGTCGCTCACACAGCGCACGCCATTGATCTCCGTCGTGCCGTCTTTGATGACGTAAAGATGCTCGCGAGAAAAACCGCAATCCAAGATATTTTCAAGAATGATCCGGCCAAAATTCTCGCGTTTCCCGGAGACACCGACCACGGCAATCGAGCGAGGTTCCAATAGATTTGCGATTTTCTTTCTGGGTCGAGCCAGCCGTAGTGGCGTGATGCTTCCCAATCGCCCGCGGCCATCAAGGGGAACCATCTTTTCATGCGAAAAGGCAAATGGATTGACCTCGAGCTCCAGAAGTGAACTCGGAGCATTCGTGTCACCGCTGAACCGCCGGGCAATCGCCAAGAAGGCTCGAAAACACCGGATGAGTTCGTCATCGCTGACAACACGATGATGCCCTCGAATGCGCCCGGCGAGCACGTCGTACGCGGCCGTTGTTTTGAACAACTCGAAGAAATCCTCGGCCGTTGTTTCATGGACCAGCGCCTTGGCAACTGCCACACCGGGCTTCATCTTGTGGGCCAGGTATTCCGTGTCCACGCCTCCCAGTCCGGCGGCGATCACGTTGCCGAATTCGCGAGAAAAGCGGATGCCGACGAACAATTCCTGTCCAAAGCCCGATTCTTCATGCTCAATACACTCGACGAGCAGCACACCTTCGACGTTGGCACCGGTCTTGGCGCGTCGCTCGACGAGCTTGCGGAGGGATTCATCCACAGAGTCCGCGTCTTTCGCTACAAAGACAACCCCGCCCACGTCGGACTTGTGGGTGATGTCGCGCGAAATGATCTTCAGGACAACGCGATCGCCGGGGAACGAATCAATGTCCGCTTGTCTCACCGTCTCCGCCGGGCGAATGACCCGATGTCGCGGCGGCGAAATCGCACCCGCCAATTCCACGATTTGGTAGACTTCGTGCTCAAACAGAGATGAGCGTCCTTCGAGCAACGCTTTTTGAAGAACCTGCGAAATTCCAGACTCTTCGGCGGCCGAAAGCTTCGCGTCTTGATCCACTCCATCCACGTGAGCCTTTACAGCTCGCCCGGCAAGAAGAGCCTCACTGCTCACGTTTGCCATCCATTCGCGAACGGTCTTTGGCTCTTGGGTGGAGCGAATGGCCTCGGAATACGCGGACGCCGCCAGCCGACCGAGCTGAAACGCCTTGCGATTCGCATCCACCACGCGGGCGCCTTTCGACTGCAATTGCCGGGCGATCGCTTCTTGAAGTTCATCCGCAGAAAAGCCCAGTCGCGATGATGCCGCACCCAAAAGCACCGCGTTGGCCGCGAGGACCGCGCCGGCCTCCCGCGCCCAACGCGACGCGTCAATCAGGACGTTCCGTTGTTCGGACGAAATTCTCTCCAGCACGCCCTCAATCGGCGGATAATTGGCCATATTTACGAGCGGCAGAGTGTTCGAGATGATGCAGCCCGTGTCGCTCAGGTAGCTCGCATAACGCAGGGCTTCGAGCGGCTCCATCGAAAGAATCAAATCGCATTCCCCAAGCGGAATCAAGTCGCTGTGAATCGTCTGGTCAGACACCCTCACATGGGAATAGACGGACCCACCACGCTGCGACATGCCGTGGACTTCCGACTCTTTGGCGTTCCATCCACGGCTGATGGCCGCATTGGAAATCGCCTTCGCAATGGTCAGAATTCCCTGCCCCCCGACGCCCGCAATAATGACATTCAACCGCACGTGCGTCCGTGGTGAGGTCACAGGCTTCGTGATGACTTCGTTAGACTGCAACGGCATCCTCCGATCGCCCGCATCCGGCGGGCAAAGTCGCGCGGCGCTTCATGTGAATGCACGGGCGGCTTGACACAATGACCGATAGCCCGGGATACGCAATCTCCCGCTGCAACAGGCGGACGTTCGCATCATGTTCTTTTCGAATTGGATCAATCTGAAAGATACGCCTGGCGTCGACTCCCAGCCCCCGAAGTAGCCGAATGAATTGTTCGCCGGTGACAAATGGCTCCTGACCGCCCGTCATCGCAATCCCTGAATTATCCATGATGATCACGGTCATGTTCGCATTTTCCGCAGCGGCCGCGATCATGGTTCCAAGCCCGGAGTGAATGAATGTCGAATCTCCGATCGTACAGATGACAGGCGAGACGCCGGCTTTGGCCGCACCCAGCGCCATGCCGATCGAAGCACCCATCTCAACGCATGTATGAACTGCGTTGTACGGCGGATACGCGCCCAGCGTGTAGCAACCGATGTCGCTGAACAAATAGGGTTTGCTGTCGCCGCCCAGTGCGTCGACCAGAACCTGAAATGTGTCGCAATGCGGACAGCCCTGACAGAGGCACGGCGGGCGCGGCGGAAGCACGTACGATCGCTCGACCGCGCCGTCCGAATTCGACGCGGCGTCGCCCTTCGCCCAGAGCATTGAAATCGCCTTTCGCACAAGATCGACGCTGAGCTCCCCGTCCGGCGGCAAATGTCTACTCAATCTGCCCGCAATCGTCTTGCCCGGCACACCCATCAAACCCATGATCCGAGTCTCGACAAATGGATAACCATCCTCAAGCACCAGAATCTCGTCGCAGTGGTTCACCAGACGTTTGATCAGGTTTGTCGGAATGGGCGATACGCAGAGTTTGAGGATGGAATACGAAGGATCATCGCCAATCGCTTCCAAGAAATAGTTGTTGGCGATGCCGCACGCAATCACGCCGCGTGACCCATTCAGTTTGAGTCGATTCGCCGGACACCGCTCGCTGTAGCCTCGCAATTCGGGTTGCAAATCAATGACCCGGCGATTCCGCCTCCGCGCATTCGGCGGAAGAAGAACCCAATCGTTTGTATTGCCTCGTGCCCGATCTGCTGGCGGAACGTTCGCTGCGCGGCGTGCCACTGGGGCCTCACTATGCGCAAGCCGCGTCACCATTCGAATCATCACCGGCGTGCCCAGCCGCTCGGATAGCGCGAACGCTTCTCGCGTCAGGTCGTAGGCCTCTTGCTGCGTCGATGGCTCAAAGAGCGGAAGACGTGCGAAATCCGCATAACACCTTGTGTCTTGCTCATTTTGGGAAGAGTGCATCCCCGGATCGTCGGCCACCACCACGACAAGACCGCCGTTCGCCCCGGTCAGAGCCGAACTCATCAATGGATCGGCGGCCACATTCAAACCCACGTGCTTCATGGATACTATGGCTCGCCTGCCGACATACGACATGCCAAGAGCTTCCTCGAACGCGATCTTTTCATTCGCGGACCACCGCGCGGCGATGGCTGGGCGTTCGGCGCCATTCATTTTGCGAGACCGCTCTTCGATGCATTCGAAGATCTCGGTGGCCGGCGTTCCCGGATAGGAAAAGGCCCCGCTGATTCCGGCATCGATGGCCGCGACACCGACCGCCTCATCGCCCAGCAAGAGTTCCATGTGTTCTCTCACAATTGCATTCTCGCCGATCACAATAATGCGTTCTCCGACATCGCCTTCAGCCGCATCCAACGCCGGTCCACTTCGTCCTGCACTTCCTGCAGAAGCGGGGCATAGTCCGGGGTCAGCAAGTGACGATACGCGCCGCCCATTTTCCGAAATGCATCCGAAACCGGCACCTTCTTTCCACTTTTTTCGGGATCGATCGTCACCCGCGTAATGCCGTGCTCGATCTCGACCAGAGGGTGCATGCAGGCATTCACCATCGCTTCGACCGCCGAAGGCCCGACGTGTTCGTCCATGCCCCAATTCAGCGGGCACACAGAGAGTGCCTTCACAAATGCGAATCCGCCCGCTCGAACTGTCGCCTGGGCCTTTCGCGCCTTGCGGATCATATCCACGGCATGTAATTCGGCCGCGGTCGCCAGGTACGGGGCGAAGGTGCCGCGCAGAATTTCAATAATGTCCTTGTGGTGAGTGAGCTTCCCTTTCTGCGCGGCGCCGAGGTGTGCGTTACTGTTCCTCTGCCCTTTGAATCCGGTGTAGCAAAGCTGCGAGCCGGTGTTCATGTATCCTTTGTTGTCATATTCCAGCAGGATGAAAGGATCATTGCGCAGCGCCGCTCCGATCACCTGATCCATCCCAATATCGTCGCCTCCGTCGCCGGTCACGACGATCGCCGTAATGTCTTCCGGAATCTCCCCACGAGCCTTGTAACGTTTGATCATCTCCACAACGCCGGTGGCCGTTGACGAGCCGTTATGAAAAAGATTATGGAAGTACGGCACCTTGAAGCTCGTCAGCGGATACCCGGTCGTGACGACCATTCCGCATCCGGTGTTGAATAGGAACACGACGTGCCCATCGATGCCGCGAAGGAACAAATTCAGGGTCGTGAAAATACCACATCCCGGGCACGCCGTGTGTTTGTCAAAACGCGTCGGCATGGACGACAGGTCCCGAAGATTGACTTTGCCGTCCTTGCCGGCGTTGCAGGAGCACTCCGCCGCGGTCAGTGGCTTGAGTGTCGGGAGAGGATGATAATTCTCGTCACCCGCCCAGGCGCCGTAATACCATTTCGTGCGCGCCTCATCCTTGTCCTCCAGCTTCGGCCAGCGCGCCGCGAGATCATACATCGCCAGCGCATCTTTGCCCGTGAAATTCAAGCCCCCCACGCCGTATGTTCGCTGGATGATCCGCGCATCGTTGCCGCGCCGCTGCAGGGCCGCCCCAATCTCATTGGCAAGATAATTGCTTGCCCCGTACTGACTTGCCCGCTCGGCGACGACAATTCGCTTCGCCCCACCGATCGCCGCGACGATTTCATCTTCGGGCCAAGGTCGCAGCACGATCGGAACCACCAAATTGACCGACTCGCCTTTTTCTTTCAGCTCATCGACCGCATCCTTGGCCGCCTCGCCCGCCGTGTTGAGAACGACCAAACATCGCTCCGCGTCGCGATCACCATATTGATGGACAAAGTCATAGTGTCGGCCGCTCAGGAGCGCGAATTCCTTGAAAATTCGCGGCAGCAGTTCCTTCGCCTGCTCGAACTTGAGGTCCATCTGCACTTTGCAGTTGATCAGATCATCGTTCATGTACGGACCAAACGTCCGCGGATGATTGACATCAAGCAGATTGAATCGCCCGCTCTCCGCTTCAAGGGTCTTCCTGAATGGCGGCGGCCCAACGAATGTGCGAACGTCATTTTGATCTCGAAAAACCTGGATCCGCCGATTGGCGTGCGAAGTGTAAAACCCATCATAGGCCACGATCGCCGGCAGATTCACCGCTTCGGAAACCTTGATGGCGATGATGTTCATGTCATAGGCCGCCTGGACGGTGGGTGCGAGAAGAATGATCCACCCCCACCCAAGTGCGGCGTAAAGGTCAGAGTGACCGTTCTTGATGTTCAGCGGCGCGGAAACGTCGCGCGTGGAAAGATTCAGCACCATCGGCAAGCCCAGCCCTGCAATGGCCGGCATCTGCTCGGCCTTGAGCATCAACCCATTCGCGCTGGTCACATCGACCGCGCGCCCACCCGCGACCGCCACGCCCGCGCAAATCGAAAGCGCCGCAAGCTCCGACGTTCCGATGATGAACGCCAAATCCGTCTCGCCATCAGCGACTGCCTTTGAAACAACCTCACCCACATCGGATGACGGCGTGATTGGATAATAGCCTTCCGCGTCGTAGCCGATGTCAATGATCGCTTTCGCAACCGCTTCATTGCCATTTCCCAGCCAGGGGACCTGTATGGCATGACTCAATGCAATGCGATTCGGCGGCCTAGCGATCTGGCTCATCGAAATCATCCTTTCAGGTAATCCAATGCCTTAATCACTTCCGGCAGGTGCGTGTACGTCGGTCCGCCCTGCATGACGACGGCCACGCCCGCTGCCTCAAGGATCTGTTCTCGCGTCGCTCCGGCCTTGAGGCACTTCTCGACGTGCATGTTGATGCAACTGACGCAGCGTACCGCCAGTCCGATCCCCAGCGCGATCAATTCCTTTTCGCGAACGCTCAGCGCCCCTTGCTTCATGATCGCCTGAAACATCCCGCCGAATGCCCGAACCACATCAGGCATTTCGCTCTTCACGTTTTCCATGCTGGCGGGAAATTCCTCAAAAAAAGTCTCGGTTGCGGTTGTCATGTTGATTTCTCCCGATTTCAACTTTCCGTCGTCAATCTCCAAGACCAGCGTCCGTAAACGTCAGTGCTTTGCCCTTCTTGTTTTCCGGACACACCTCAACGCAGCGCATGCATCCTTTGCAAAACGCCTCATCAATTCCGGCCATCTTCCCCCCCTGCCACCTGAGCCCTCCCGGATCGGAACACACCGTCAGGCAAATTCCGCAGGACGTGCAGGACTCCGGATGAAACTCAGGAATTTTCCCGCGACCGGCCAGGCGATTGTCGCGCCCGCCGGTGTTGTGCGTCAGCGCGTCGACCGTTCCGCCGTTGAGCATGTTCTTCCAACCGATTCTTCCGCGCGAAATTCCCTCTTCCGCAAGTGGGAACAGTCCCGGCTCGAACCGGCTCGATTGTCCGGAATGCAATGCCTTCTCGAACGCCACGATGTTTTGCTTCGCGACCCGAGGCCATTGCTTGGCCACGTATTCTTTGATCAATGCATCAAAGCCAAGTTCGTGCGCCAGCAACGCCAACATGGGCATGTTCAGACGGCTCCCGATTTCGGCGGCGATTCTCGAAGCGTCCACGCAGATCACCCGGCCGCTGTGCATGCGAAGCGTCGTGTGCACCCATTCCGGAGATTGACTTGAGTTCACAATGCACGTCGCACCCGGCTGCAATCCGCGATTCAATTCCAATGGCCCCATCATGTCTGCATGAAACACCGCCAGAATGTGCGGCGTGGCCGTGGGACCGACCTGACGAATCGGAGTTCCGGGTTTGCAAAAGCGAACGGACACGTCCGTCGGCGTTCCCTTTTTTTCCGATCCGTATTTTGCGTCATATCCGCCGTCGAATCCGAGCTGGTCGCAACCGACTTTGAAGAGAAGTTTGGCGGCCATGTTGGCCCCGTCGCCGCCGAGCGCGGAAATCAGGACATTGCAGAATCCCAGTTTGTCTTGAAACGGCAGTTCGTTCGCACTCATCGCAACACCTCACCGTTGACACATCCATTGGTCTCTATGCATTGCCTGTGCCAGCGAGGCGAATTCATTCGGACTTTGTCGCACAAATTCGGCGAGGCGGAGAAAGGCCTGTTTTGTCGCAAATACGGCCCTTCGTTCATGTGACACAGCAATGTCTCCACTTCGAGTATTGTCTGACATTCTGTGTTTGCGAGGAGTGCGCGAATTCACGCACAGTTGTGTGAATTGCCCCAATGGGTGGTTCCGGGCGGCGGAAATGGAATCAGTAATGATGCGTCATTGGGGCAGCTACTTCGCTGTCGAACAATGGCGCAAACCCGCGACTTGGGAACGAGATTCCTTCAGCGATTGCCATGGCGAAACGCGAGGTAGTCACCCGAATTTCAGGCAAAGTGAGAGTACTCCGGGTACCACATCGCAGCAGCCACGGCGGACTCAATTTGATCCTTCGGTAGATGCCGGCCAACTCGGTCTTTGGATGCCTGGCGCACCACTTCGCACGCAATTTTCGAGCTCACCTCTCGCAACTCCGACGGGCATGGGTAAATCGAGCCGTTTCGCAGCCGATCCTCCCGCACGCACCCTGACAACACGCGCGCCGCGGACAGAAACATCGAATCCGTTACCTCGTGAGCCTCGGAAACCACGCACCCCAGTCCGATTCCGGGAAATACGAACGCGTTGTTCGCCTGTCCAATGAGAATCTTTTTTCCACCGAACTCAACGGGCGGAAACGGACTCCCCGTCGCGACCAGGGCCCGACCGTCCGTCCAACGGATGGCCTCATCAGGAGTGCACTCGCATTTCGACGTCGGATTGCTCAACGGGAGGATGATTGGGCGATCAACGTGCCGACCCATTTCACGGATAATCTGCTCGCTGAACAGGCCCGGAGTCGCCGTCGTGCCGATCAAAATGGTCGGCTTCACGTGGCGCACCACCTCCAGCAGACCAATTGAGTCCTTGGTCGGGAGTTGGTAAAACGCCATCGCGTTCATGTCCAATGCAACCTGTTTCTTATGCTCATCTTTGATCAGTCGTCCCTGGTGCAACAATCCCATGTTGTCGACAAAAACCTGCACCGTGCGAAGGGCTTGTTCAGTCGCACCGTCCTCAAGCATGGCATGATGCATCAACCGTCCGATGCCCACGCCGGCAGCACCCGCTCCAGCGTAGACGATTCTCTGATCCACGAGTTTCTCGCCCGTAATCCGCATCGCGCACAGAATTCCACCCAGGGTGACGGCCGCAGTCCCTTCAATGTCGTCATTGAACGACGCCACGCGATGTCGATACCGATCCAGCAGGGCGAACGCGATGTTCTTGTGGAAGTCTTCCCATTGAATCAGGGCCTTGGGAAATACTTCTCGAACCGCCTGAACGAAAGATTCAATGAAATGGTCATACGCGTCTCCGCGCAATCGCCGATGCGGATATCCGACATAAAGCGGATCATTGAGCAAATCCGCGTTGTCGGTCCCTACGTCAAGGCTGATCGGAAGACAGTATTTGGGATGAATTCCGGCGGCCGCACAATACAGGGCGACTTTGCCAATCGGAATCCCCATTCCGCCGGCGCCTTGATCTCCAAGGCCGAGGATTCGTTCATTGTCCGTAACCACAATCAGTCGGATGTCGCCGTGCGGCCAATTGCGCAGGAGCTCCGGCATTCGGTGTTCGTCATCGGGCGTAATCCAAATTCCCCTCGCCCGTCGAACAATGTGGCTATAGCGCTGACATGCCGCACCCACGGTCGGCGTGTAGACGATCGGAAGAAGTTCCTGAAGATTCTCGGTCAGAACTCGGTAAAAAAGCGTCTCGTTTCGGTCCTGCAGCGCCGCCAGCCCGATGAACTTCTCGAGATCGGTCGCCTTTTCCCGAACGTGTTCCAATTCCAGCGCGACCTGCTCCTCGATGGTTAGCTCGCGAAACGGGAGAAGCCCGGTCAGACCCAATTCCGTGCGCTCTTCGTGCGTAAACGCGGCATCCTTGTTGACCGCACAATTCCGAAGCAGCTCCGCTCCGTGCGGGGCGGTTCTCGAAGGCGATAGTGTATCTCGAACGGCCATGATCAAATCTCCTGAATCCACATGATTTGCCTGCAAACGGTGTGCCAAGGCCAAACGAAAAACCGCCGACGCCGGCAACCAGCCTGTTACAATGTCAAACAAGGCCTAGTTTTTCAAGCCGGTATCGAAAAGTATCTCGACTCATCCCCAGCAGCTTCGCCGCCTGCGTCTGGTTGTCTTGGGCGTATGCCAGGGCTTGCCGAATCAGACTGGTTTCGAGGCTCTTGATATCGACGCCTTCCGGTGGCAATTTGAACTCGCCACCGTCTTGTAGCTTTGCCGGACGCCCAAGGACGATGTCGCCCGCCGCAAGACAATCGTTTTTCGACAGAAGCACGGCTCGTTCGATCACATTGCGAAGCTCGCGAACGTTGCCGGGCCAGCCGTAGCTCCGCAGTTTCTTGTAGACGGATTCACTGATGACCTTGATGGGCTTCCTAAAATCCTTGGAGAATTGATCGACGTAGTACTGTGCGAGCAGGTTGACATCATCCCCGCGATCACGCAGAGGCGGCAAGTCGATGGCCACGACGTCCAGCCGGAACAAAAGATCGCTCCGGAATTGCCCTTCTTTAATCGCTTGTTCGATATCGCGGTTGGTCGCGGCAATGATCCGCACATCCACGGAGATTTCGCTCGTTCCCCCGACGCGCCGAAATGTGCGTTCTTCCAGAAAGCGCAATAATTTCGCCTGCAGGCCGGGCGACATGTCTCCCACTTCGTCAAGAAAAATCGTGCCGCCATCGGCAAGTTCGAACAGGCCCTTTTTGGCGTTTCTTGCGTCCGTGAATGCGCCTTTTTCGTGCCCAAAAAGTTCGCTTTCAAGGAGGTTCTCGGAAATCGCCGTGCAGGTGATGTTCATGAAAGGTCGCACGGCGCGATCGGAATTGTAATGAATCACCCGCGCGATCAGATCTTTGCCCGTTCCCGATTCCCCGCGCAGGAAAATCGTCGACGCGCCACTCCCCGCTACTCGGGAAATCGTCTCCAGAAGCGAAGTCATCGACGGGTCTTTCCCGATCACCCGTGTGATCGAGTATTCGTGGGAAATGTGCCGGCGAAGCTCGCGGACTTCCCGCCGGAGCTTCGTCGTCTCCAACGACTTCGCAACCGTGCGTATCACTTCGTCCATGTTGAAGGGCTTCGTCAGATAGTCATAGGCGCCCAACTTCATGGCCTCAACGGCGCTTTCCACTGTGGAATATGCCGTCATCATGATCACGACGACGTCACTGTCGGACTCGCGGACTTGCCTGAGAATTTCGAGTCCGGTCATGTCCGGCAGCTTGTAGTCCAGCATAATCAAGTCGAAGGCCGTCTTGCCGATGGCATCGAGTCCCGCCTGCCCGGTACACGCGTCGCTCACCTCGTATCCGGCGGCCTGCAGCTTTTTCAGGAGCGACCACCGAATCAATTGTTCATCTTCGACAATGAGGATGCGCGGGTTCATTGGGCACTCTCCACGCACAATTCAGGTAAATCGACGCGCAGTTGCACGATGACGGTCGTCCCCAAGCCCGGCTCGCTTTCAATGGAAATGCTCCCGCCGTGGGCCTCGGCAATCCGCCGACAGATCGCAAGCCCCAGGCCGGTACCTTTCGCTTTTGTCGTAAAAAATGGCTCTATTGCCTTGCGCTGCACTTCAGGCGACATACCCGATCCTCGATCTCGAACCGCAATCTCCACGAACCGCCCATTTTCCACCAGCTCCACGTCGATTGGTGATGCCGTTGTCGACGCCTGCGCCGCATTCAGAATCAAGTTCATGAAAAGTTGTTCCAATAATCGCTCATCCGCATTGATGTCTTTCTCCGCACCGAGATACTGCATCGGGAAACCACTCAAGGCTGGTTCTTGTTGGAGCAACGCGAAAATCCGAATCACCAAACCGCCGACATTCACCGGATGCATGTTTGGCGGCGCCGGACGAGCATAAGAAAGAAGGTCTTTCACCGTGTCGTCCAATCGGTTGATCTGTGCAAGAATCTCCGGCACGACTTGGCGACATGGATTTGACTCCGGAAGCGACTCCCCGATCACCTGAATCGCACCGCTGATCCCTGCCAGCGGATTCTTGATTTCATGGGCAAGAGACGCCGCAAGCTCCCCGATTTCGGCAAGATGACGGGCACGCTCCAGCTCACCCCCCATCGCTCGCCGTTCCAGGTCCCGAATTTCTTGCGAATAGGCCTCCTTGTAGGAGTGCAACATGATGGTTAGGTCAAGCAACAACAGTTTTTGCAAGGAGGTCAAGCCCTTGCGAACGAATTCGTCGGCCATGGAGGACAATTCATTGCGAAAGTGCTGCCCGACCACCTCAATCGCCAGCGGCATGTAGTGCTGCGGCAGCCCGATCCGCACGTGGGTGTGTCCAATTCGAATCCGTGATGAGAAGTAATGCTCGTCGTAAACCCCGTTGAAAAGCTCATTGAGCCATTGGGTAAATACCACTCGAAGCCGGTTCATTTGTTCAGCGCCGCCGGAAAAGACGCCTGCGGAACCCGAGTGCCCCAGTACAACCTCGTAGAACTTGGACACGATCCGAGGTACTAAAGGCGACGCAACCGGCCGTAATGCCCGAAGGTTGGCTGCATCCGATTCATTGAAACCAAGAAAACTCCTGAATTCATCAAAGCGTTCCATTTGCGGCCAGTATAAGCGAATTCAGTTTCCGGGCGCAACGCGTCCCAGGCACGCGAATACCAAATCGCAGCCGGCATATTGGACTTCGCAACACTGCGCGATTTTGCCCTAACCATGGGGCAAATCCCGCACATCGCGACCGGACCGGTGATAAAAGATGCCCTTTCTTTCCACCAACGCTGAATTCCGCAACTGAAACTCCAAGGCACGTCAATTGCCAGACCATCCCTGGTTTTGGATCTTGCAAGATAGGAATGCTATCCGCAATGCGATCGTCTCGTCCTCGAAACATAGAACTGGGCCGGACCTACAGGCTGTTGCTGGTCGATCCCGACGACCTGTTACGTTGGTCAGTAGCAGCCCACCTGCACCCATGGATTTCAGTCATCGCAGTCCGAAATGCTTCCGAGGCCCAGCCATTTCTTCGAGACACTTTTTTCGATGTTGTGATACACTCAGCCGAAAACGAAAATGAATCGCGCGAAATCGAAGAACAAGTGCGAAATCGAAACAGAAATCTGTGTGTGATCCGCTTAACCACGAAGGTCAGCTCGAACATGCTCCTTGCGGGAAATTTCTTGGAAAAGCCGTTCCGATTCGACGATCTTGATCGAATTCTCGAGAGACTGCTCTTCTCCCAAACAAACGTAAACTAGTGGATCGTCCCACAGATATGCAACCTTTTGGCCGTCTTGTCGACACCCATTGCGGTCGCGATTGAGTCGAAAGGGCACGTGTTCGTCGGTGACACGGGTCGCGGTGAAATCGTGGCCTTCGGCGTAACGGGTCAGGGCGGCCCCGCAATCCGACCGCCCAAAAATGAACCCTTCCGTCCCGTCGCGCTGGCGGTGCGCAACGAAGAGCTTTATGCCGCCGATACGGCAGGCGCGAGAATTCTCGTCCTCTCAACCAGTGACGGCCACGTCATTCGAACCATCGGCGGCGCAAGTGACGAAT